>NZ_DASZJJ010000267.1:0-10313 GCF_035948235.1 Paraburkholderia sp.
GTTCAGATAGAGCGCGCCGTCCGGGCGCACCACGCGCCACTGGCCCTGCTTCTCATAGGCGACGAAGTCCGGGCGGGTGCCGGGTTCCACCGGCGCACCGATCCAGGCGGTACACGCCAGCTCGACGGCGCTCACGCACAACAGCGCGTCTTGCGCGGTCGCGCCCACCATGCCGGGATCGAGCAACTGCGCGCCGAACAACTGGCCTGCCGGCTCGCCGAACGCCTCGGCCACTTTCTTGATCTGCGCAAGCGTCCACGGGCTGTTGCCGCGCAGCTTGCGGTGCCCTTGCGAAAAGCTCAATTCAAGAATCCGGCACAGCTCGGTGGTCTGCTGGCGCTTGCCGATGCCATGACGGCTCATCAGCTCACGTACGCGCTCCGCGACCGCGGCCGAGTCGGTTGTGTGTGCAACGTTCGACATACTGCTTATGGGGGAGGATCGAGTCGGATTGGGCTAATTATCGCGTGCCGCGGTGCCGCCGCCGGAACAAATAATTCTGACAGAGCATGGGCGCACAATATTCTAAACGCATCATTTGACAATCGCTTGGCTTTTGTATGACAACATTAAGGGTCAGATTGCTGTCGATGCCGGTGGCGCGCCGGCCGTCGCGAATCGCCCGGGAGCGGCGCGGAGACACGGCACCCGCACGCGTCACGATGCTTTGCGACAATGGTCTTTGTACGCGCATTTCATGAGCCGGGGCGCGGGTGTGCCCTTCAGACCGATTACGGTTGCATAACGACACTGGGATGAGAAAAGCTTGAACGAAATCAATACACAAGCATTGCGCGAACATCAAAGCGAGCTGGGCAGTGAGCCGAAAAGCGGACAGCGCCGGGCGCTGGCCCATGAGCGGGAAATCCGCCATTTTGGCGTGCCGTATTACAGCCAGTGGGGCAGCCCGGAGTGGGTCGAGCGCATCGCCGAACACGACGTCGATCCCTGCGACGACCCGGCGTGGCGCGCGAGCGGTTTCGCGCAGCCTGAGCAATATCGCTTCTGGGCCAAGCGGCTGTGTGGGTTGACCTGCTTCGAATCGGCGCTCGATTATTGGGGCATCGAGCACGCGCCGCGCGCCGCGATGCTCGAAGACGCGCTGCGCCACGGCGTCTACCGCATGCGCGAGGACGGCGGCGTGGACGGGCTGATCTACCACCCGTTCGCGCAGTGGGCCGAGGATGCCTACGGCGTGCGCGTCGAGGTGATGGTCGACGAAGACATTCAGGCGAGCGCTGCGCGCCTTGCCGCCGATACGCTCGCGATCGTGTCCGTGAGCCCCGAGATCCGCTATCCCGAGCGCGCCAACGAGAGCCAGGGCGGACACCTGATCCTGCTGCACGGACGCAGCGAGGGTGGCGTGTGGTTCCACAATCCGTCGGGCGTGGCGCCGTATCAGGCCGATGCCTGGCTGCCGTACGAGACCATGGCGCGCTTCCACGCGCGGCGCGGCATGGCGCTTACGCGCGTGACCGAGGACGTGCTGGCGGATTGAGTTCGAACGGTCCGGCGGCTCGATCGGGGCCGCCGGACCGTTCGTGCATCGCGGCTACTTCATGAATCACCTCACGCCGGCTGCAAGCCTTCCAGCAACTGCCGCACGCGCGACAGATCGCGGTTGAGCGTGCCGGCGTCCTCGAACAGCTCGGCGAGCCAGTCGATGAACACGCGCACGCGCGGCGCAGGCTGACGCGACTTCACGAAGGCCACCGACACCGGCGTCGGCAGTGGCTTCCACTGCGGCAGCACCTCGACCAGCGCGCCGCTGTCCAGATACTGCTGGGCCGCGAGCAGCGGCGGCTGCACCAGCCCGTAGCCCTGCAGCCCGCAGGTGAGATAGGCGAATTCGTCGGACACATGCACGAAGCCGTCCACCTTCACCTTGGTCGGGCTGCCGTCCACCTCGAAATCGAACTCGTACGGGCGGCCCGTCAGCGGCGACAAAAAATTCACCACGGGATGCTGCGCGAGATCGTCGAGCGAAGTGGGCGCGCCGTGCCGGGCGAGATAGGCCGGACTCGCGCAGGTTACGTGTTCGAGCAGGCCGAGCCGGCGCGCGGCGAGACCCGAATCCGGCAACTCGCCTAGCTGGATGCTGCAATCCACGCCTTCGCCGACCAGATCGACATTGCGCAGACTCACGCCAATCACTAAATCGATCTGCGGATAGCGCGCGTGGAATTGGTCGAGCGCGGGCAGCACGATCGCGTTGGCGATCAGCCCCGGCATTTCCACGCGCAAACGTCCGCCGATCGCGCCTGGCGACTGGCGCACGCTCGCTTCGGCATCGTCGATATCGGCGAGGATGCGCGAAGCGCGTTCGTAATAAGCGGCGCCTTCCGGCGTGAGCGAAAGACGGCGCGTGGTGCGCACGAGCAACTGCGTGCCGAGCAGCGCCTCGAGGCTCTGCATCAGCGTGGTGGCGCTGGCGCGCGGCATGTCCAGCGACTGCGCGGCTTTGGTGAAGCTATTGGTGTCGACGATGCGGACGAATGTTCGCATCGCCTGGATGCGGTCGATCACGGGCGAGCTCCTTCGAATGCGGGCTTGAAACTGGGCTAAACGGCTTGGAACAATTTCCGCGCAACGGCTGGAAAGCAGTGAGCCGCAACGCGCGGCAAACGCATTGCGACGCCGGCGTCTCGCGGAAAGCGACGCGCGGCTAACGGTTCAGAATCGATGCGTTAACTGGCGGCGCACGCGGGCGCCGGCTCGACTACAGAGGTGCTGCGGGAGGCCAGAAAAGTCGGCCTCGAAGCGGAGGGCTGGCGGGCCGTCCGGAATGGACGGCCCGGCGGGGCAGGGGGATTACGTCGTTGGTCGTGCGCTTACTTGCGCAGCGTGTCGATATCGATCACGAAGCGGTACTTCACGTCGCTCTTGAGCATGCGCTCGTAGGCGTCGTTGATGTCCTGCATCTTGATCATTTCGATATCGGACGTAATGCCATGCTTGCCGCAGAAGTCCAGCATTTCCTGCGTTTCCGCGATGCCACCGATCAGCGAGCCCGCCAGACGGCGGCGCTTCATGATCAGGTTGAACACCTGCGGCGACGGGTGATCGTGCTCGGGTGCGCCCACCAGCGTGAGCGTGCCGTCGCGCTTGAGCAGTTCGATGAACGGGTTCAGATCGTGCTGCGCGGCCACCGTGTTGACGATCAGGTCGAAGCTGTTGGCGTGCTTCGCCATCTGCTCCGGGTCCTTCGAAATCACGACTTCATCGGCGCCCAGACGCTTGCCGTCTTCGATCTTCGAAGGCGAGGTGGTGAACAGCACCACGTGCGCGCCCATCGCGTGAGCGATCTTCACGCCCATGTGGCCAAGGCCGCCCAGACCGACGATGCCGACCTTCTTGCCCGGGCCCGCGCCCCACGTGCGCAGTGGCGAATACGTGGTGATGCCGGCGCACAGCAGCGGCGCGGCCGCGGCGGCGTCGAGGTTGTCCGGCACGCGCAGCACGAAGGCTTCGTCCACCACGAGTTGCGTCGAGTAGCCGCCGAACGTGACGTCGCCTGTTACGCGGTCGTTGCCGTTATAGGTGCCGACAAAGCCGTTTTCGCAATACTGCTCAAGCCCTTCTTCGCAGCTCGCGCAGGTGCGGCACGAATCAACCAGACAGCCCACGCCGACCAGATCGCCCACCTTGTAGCGCGTGACGCCCTTGCCGACTTCCGCGACGCGGCCCACGATCTCGTGGCCCGGCACGACCGGGAACAGCGTGTTGCGCCACTCGTTGCGCGCCTGATGCAGATCGGAGTGGCACACACCGCAGTACTGCACGTCGATACGCACATCGAGTTCGCGCAGGTCGCGGCGCTGGAATTCGAAGGGGGCGAGCGGCGACTCGGCATCGCGAGCGGCATATCCGTAAGTCGGGTACATATCGTGTGACTCCTGTAAAACAGCGCGGAAAAAACAGCGCAAACGCCAAAGCGCAACGCGTTGAAGCGCTGGACGGTTCGGGTGTTGCGGCAGGGTTCCCATCGTAAGGATCGGGCCGCACCCAGGGAATACCTGAATCTATCGAAGACTTGCCTGATTCTCCTGGCCAACAACACGGCGGTGCATTCGGTGATAGATTGGCAAGCCTGTTTCTCCGCCTTTGTTGATGAATTTAGGGGCGCTTCTGTCATGAAAAATGCACATATCGCCGATGCGGCGCCACTCGCGGCCAGCACGGTTCCCACAGCAGTTTCCCTGCCTGCCACTCTGTCCACGTCGCCTACTGTCCACGATGAGGACGCCCTGCAGCGCCGCGTCGTCGATCTGCTTATGCAGCTCACACAGCGCGACGGCGCGCACCAGAGCGCGATCGAAGGCGTGCGTCTCTATCGCGGCAGCGAGGGGCATCCGCGCAGGCCGGTGATGTACGAGCCGAGCATCTTTATCGTCTGCCAGGGCCGCAAGCGCGGCTTTCTCGGCGATCAGGTGTTTATCTACGACGCGCAGCAATATCTCGTGCTGTCGGTGCCGCTGCCGTTCGAATGCGAAACCGAGGCAACGCCCGAAAAGCCGCTGCTCGCCATTTCGGTGCGCGTCGATCTCACCATGGTCGCGGAATTGCTGATGGCGCTCGACGACACGCGCGGCAGCGCCGTGGCCGAACCCGTGGGCATTTACGCCACGCCGCTCGACGCGCCGCTCTCGAATGCGGTGCTGCGCCTGCTCGAAGCGCTCTCGCATCCCGGCGACGCGCGCATTCTCGGGCCCGCGATCGTGCGCGAGATCTGCTACCGCGTGCTCACGGGCGAGCAGGGCGACGCGATTCGCGCGGCGCTCACGCACCAGCATCACTTTGGCCGCATCGCCAAGGCGCTGCGCCGCATTCACGCCGACTTCCACGGCGACCTCGACGTGGTGACGCTGGCCGCCGAAGCGGGGATGAGCCTCGCCGTGTTTCACGCGCATTTCAAGGCGGTGACGCTGACTTCGCCGATGCAGTACGTGAAAACCACGCGGCTGCATCACGCACGCATTTTGATCACGCACGACGGCATGAACGTCAGCGCGGCGGCCACGCGCGTGGGCTACGAAAGCGCCTCGCAGTTCAGCCGCGAGTTCAAGCGTCTGTTCGGCTGCAGTCCCGCCGACGAGATGCGTCGCGCGCGCACCGCCGCCGAAGGCGCGGTGCCGCGCGTGGAAGTCGTAGCGCGATACGCGAGTGCCGCCTGAGAAAGAAAATTTGCTTAGCAAACCGAAGGAGTGAAGCCGATATGAACGCCGCCGCGGCCGCCGATAAATCTCGCCTGCTCGTGCTCATTGCGCTTACCGACAACGATCGCGCCGTACTGGCCAGGCATTTCGACGTGCTTTACGCGCCAGACGCGGCGCAGCGCGCGGCGGCGGTGGCGCAGCACGGCGACACGGTGCGCGCGGTGCTCACCAACGGCACGACGGGGCTTACGGCAGACGAAATCGACGCGATGCCCGCGCTCGAACTGGCGGCGGCGCTGGGTGCGGGCGTCGAAAACATCGCGCTCGATCACGCGCGCTCGCGCGGCATCGCGCTGTGTAACGGCGCGGGCGTGAATGCCGATTGCGTCGCCGATCACGCGATGGCGCTGCTGCTCGCCGCCGTGCGCGCAGTGCCGCAATACGACGCGGCGTGCCGCGCGGGCGTGTGGCGCGACGCGCTGCCGATGCGGCCCACGCTCACGGGACGGCGGCTGGGAATCGTCGGATTTGGACATATCGGCGCGAAAATTGCGCGTCGCGCGGCGGCGTTTGATATGAGCATCGGCTATCACAACCGTACGCCGCGCGACGGTGTGAATGCACGTTACTTCGATTCCACGTTCGCGCTCGCGCAGTGGAGCGACTGCCTCGTGATCGCCACGCCGGGCGGCGCGCAAACAAAACACCTGGTCGATCGCGCGGTGCTCGACGCGATTGGGCCAGAAGGTTTCCTTGTCAACGTATCGCGCGGCAGCGTGGTGGATACGGCGGCGCTCGCCGCTGCGCTCACCGAAGGCACGCTGGGCGGTGCGGGCCTCGATGTCTACGAGGGCGAACCCGCGCCCCCGCAGGCGCTTGTCGCGCTGCAGAACATCGTGCTCACGCCACATGTGGCGGGCACTTCACCCGACGTGCGCGACGCCACGGTGCGCAACTTCATCGACAACGCCATGCGGTGTTTCGCGGGCGAGGCGCTCTTGACGCCGCTTTGATGTCGTTGTTTTGAAGCTGCTTTAAAGCAGCAGAAACCGCCACGCAATTTAACGCCATTTGCTGGCGTTTTCCCGCCCGGCAGGCCGGCTATGTACGCTGGGGCACGGCCATGCCCGCAGGCATGCCGTATCATTGCGCCTAAAGCGTCGCGAACTCGTTCGCTGCTTCGCCCGTTGCCTCGCGCGCCGCGCATGGACGGCCGACTTCCCCGCCCGGGAGCCAAGAGGCGCTAATGCAAACCCTGATCGAGGCATTGCAAGGCACTGCAGACCTCGTGGTGAACCGTTTCTATGAGGAACTGGCTCGCCTGCCCAAATCCCGACGCATTCTGGAAATGCTGTCGGAGCAGGAGCTCGCCCACCTCAAAGAGCGGCAGATCCAGAATCTCCTCGCCATTGCGCAGCCTGGACTGACGTCGAAGGCGCACGCCGAGATGGCGATGCGCATCGGCCGCATTCACGCCATTGTCGGACTCGACAAGGAAGAACTGGTGCGCAGCCGCGGCATCCTGCAGGAGCTGCTCTACAAACTGATTGGGCGCAACGTGAGCAGCCAGGCGCTTTCGCTCTACTCACGCCGCCTGACTTCCGATACCGCCTGGCAATTGAAAGCCTATCAATCCGTCGAAGACTCGCAGCAGGACGTACTCCAGCGCATTACGCGCATCGTCTGGGAAGCGGGCGGCTACACGCATTTCATCGATCAGGTGATTGCGACGCTCGCCGCACACGATGAAGTCACCGCCTGCGCTATCGGCCGCCCCGACGCGGGCGGCATTTTCCACTTCGAAGCGGGCGCAGGCGGCCAGCGTGGCCACGATGGCGATGGTGGCGAAGGCCTGCTCGACGTACTGATGACGCAGGGCCATGAGATCAGCGTGCGCGCCGATCATCCGCAAGGACAGGGCGCCGTGGGACGCGCGTGGCGCAGCGGCAATCCCGAGCGCGTAGTCAATTATCAGACCGATCCGCTGGTGGCGCGCTGGCGCGAAGTCGCCGAGCGCGAGGGACTGCGCTCGGCTGTGGCGCTCCCGCTGGCCGCGCCGGGCCAGACGCCGATCGCGATCCTGATGCTCTATAGCGCGTATCCGGGTGGCTTCGTCGGGCCGGATCAGGTCGCTTTCATCGAATTGCTGCAAACGCTGCTGGGCTGTGCGGTCTCGCGCCTGCAGACGCACGACGGCCTGCATGTGGCCGCCGTGCCGATGAGCGTGCGCCAGCACTGGGCCGCGCTCGTGCGCACCGGTGCGCTGGAGATGCACTATCAGCCCTTGCTGAGCCTCTCGAACGGACAGTGCGCCAAGGTCGAGGCACTGGCGCGACTGCGCGACGGTGACCGTCTGCTCACGCCCGACGAATTCCTGTTTGCGCTGGCTTCCGACGATCTGCTCGAATTGTTCGTGCGCGGCCTGCAGCAGGCGCTTGCCGATCGCGCGCAATGGCTGGCGGCGGGCCACGATCTCGAAGTGTCGATCAACCTGCCGCCCGCAGCGCTCAACGATATCCGTTACTTTGACGCTACCCGCGAACTGCTGGCTGCGCACGCCTGCCCGAGCGCACGACTCACGCTGGAAGTTCTGGAGAACGAAGCATTGTCGCTGAACCAGGGGCAACGCGCGATTCTCGCGAAGTTTCGCGCGCTGGGCGTGTTGCTGGCCCAGGACGATCTGGGTTCCGGGCATAGCGGGCTGGCGAGGCTGCGCGAACTGCCGTTCGACTGGATCAAGATCGATCGCGAGATCGCGCATCTGGGCGGTGACACCACGCTCGACGCGCTGCGGGTCGTCTATCAGGTGACGCGCCTTGGACACTCGCTCGGCAAGCTGGTGCTCGCGGAAGGCGTCGATGCGCCGGATCTGCTCGAAGCGCTCGCGATTCTGGGCGTGGATGGCGCGCAGGGCTACGTGATCGCCCGGCCGATGCCGGCAGACGAACTCGCCGTGTGGATTGGCGGCGCGGCGCGCGTGCCGGACGCCAGTGCGGCGGCGAGCGTGTTCGCGCGGCTCGCGCGTTTTATCGTCTGGGAGGAGCGCGTGCGCATGATCGCGGCGATGCCGGGCGCGGCGCGCGATCTGTTGAGCACGGCCGATCTGCGCGAGCCGCTGGCCGAAGCGCTGGTGGGTCTCGGCGATATTCTGCCGGCGGGCGAAACGCGCGATGCGATCCAGCGCGAACTCCTGCGCGCGCTGCCTGGCGGACGCGAAAGCGCCGCGTGGCGCGCTTCGATGGCGTGGCTGATGCAGGCGATCGAAGCGGCGGCGCGAGAGGCGACGGCAACGGCTCACGCACACTGAGGTCTACTCCTGCGTCGCGATCGCCACATCGTTGCGGGACGCCTGCGGCTGCCTGCATTCGAGCACTGCGATGCACACCTGCGAAATACCGGCCAGTGCGCTTGAGAACAGCGCGAGCGGCCACAATTGGCCGGGGAAATCAGACCGTGGTGACGACGGTGGAGTTTGGGATGGGCGTGGCGCTCGTGCCCGCCGCGCTCGGGCGCATGGGCGGCGAGCGGGCGGGGTTCAAGCCATTGACGAGTAATCCTTATGAATTGCAGGTGCTCAAACTGATGCGCACCGGCGAAATCGATGCGCGCGTGCAGGGTTTTGCGGGGTATCTCGGGAAAGGGTGAGACGCTATCCGCACACCCCAATCTCCCCGCATGCCGTACAAAAATCGCAGCCGTCCTTGCGAATAACGGCATTCGCGCCGCACGAACCGCACTTGCGCCCGAACATGGCGTGTTGTGCGCCGAGCGTCGCGTCGGCGGGGAGCGCATTGGGGCCGTCCAGCACCTGATCCCCGGCCCGCGCTTCCACGGCATCTTCTCTCGCAGGCGCACCGGAAAAAGCCGAAGCCTCGCGCCGCTGCGCCAGCAACCTCGACGGCACCTGGCGCCCCTCGGCATCCAGAAACCCGCGTCGATGCAGAATCTGCTGGATCGCATACGCAATCGCGGCCACTTCGGAGTCGTGCCACAAAGGCGTGCGCTTGCCGTCGAGGCGTTGCGTCTCGCCATAACGCACCTGTCCGCGATCCCATGACACCTTGCGCAAATCCTGCAGATTGCGCGCGACAAAGCCGCCGCGCGCTGCCAACGACAGCGAGCGCATGGTCGCCGTGATCCATTGCTGCGATTCGTCGCGCTGACCCACGGGAATGAAGAATTCGATGGGCCGCTCGATCGTCACGGTTTCGCCGCTCACCTGGCCCGTGACTTCGAGAAACGACACCGCCACGTAAAGCGACACCTTGCCGGTCTGCGTGAGGTATTCGATCTTCTCGATCACGGCGGGCAGTTCGCCCTTGGGCCGATGGTCGATCGCCACGCGCAGCGGATCGAGCAGCGCGTCGCTTTGCGCATCGGCGGGCGTGTCTTCGTTTGCGGGCAGTGTTTGCAGCACCGCGCCCAGCGTCTCGTTGGGCCGATACGTCGCCAGTCCCTTGAGTCCGCGCCGCCACGCATCCAGATACAGATCCTCGAAGGCCTCGAACGGATAGTCGGCGGGCACGTTCACCGTCTTCGAAATCGACGTATCGACAAAGGGCTGCACCGCCGCCATCATCGCCACGTGTTCCTGCGCACTCATCTGCAGCGCGTTGACGAAGTAGGCGGGCAAGGCGTTCACGTCGCCGCCCAGCGTGCGATAGAGGCGCCACGCGTGATCTTCGACGGCGAAGGTTTCATGGCTGCCGTCGGCCATGCGACGCGTGCGCTGGTAGGTCCACGAAAACGCCGGCTCGATGCCGTTCGAGACGTTGTCGGTGAAGGCCAGACTCACGGTGCCGGTTGGCGCGATCGACAGCAGGTGGCTGTTGCGGATGCCGTGCGTGCGGATCGCGGCTTGCAGATCGTCGGGCAGGCGCGAGGCGAAGGTGCCGGGCGCGAGATACGTATCGGCATTGAAAAGCGCAAACGCGCCGCGCTCGCGCGCGAGTTCGACCGATGCGCGATAGGCGGCGTCGCGCATCGTGCGGCCCACGCGCGCGCCGAATGCGCAGCCTTCCTCGGAGTTATAGCGGATGCCAAGCATCACCAGCGTATCGCCCAGTCCCGTGAAGCCCACGCCGATGCGCCGCTTGGCCATCGCTTCGCGGTGTTGTTCGGGCAGCGGCCAGAGCGTGACGTCGAGCACGTCGTCGA
>NZ_DASZJJ010000268.1:0-9965 GCF_035948235.1 Paraburkholderia sp.
GTGGCGGCCGCGTAGTTGCGCAAGGCAAGGTCGCCGATCTCGCGGCGCAGCCCGATTCGCTCACGGGCCGCTATCTTGCGCATCCGATCGTGCATCCGCTGCAGCCGCGCCGCGAAGTGAAGCCGGCGCGCGCGGGCCATGAGGCCGTGCCTGCGCAATGGCTCACGGTGCATGGCGGCAAGTTGCACAATCTGCGTGATGTGACCGCGCAGATTCCGCTTGGCCGCCTTGTTGCGATCACGGGCGTGAGCGGTTCCGGCAAGTCCACGCTCGCGCGCGATGTGCTGTTGTCCAATCTGCTCGACGCGGTGGGCCGCTCCGTGCTGTCGTCGCCGGCCGAGCGGCGCGCGCGCAAGTCCGCGAAAGCGAGCGCGCCGAGCGCCGCCGAACGTCGTTCGAGCGTGCTCGCGCGCACCAGTGCGAAGCCGAAACTCGAGGTTGCGCATGTGTGGCAGGGCTGCGATTCGATCAGTGGATGGGAGAGCATCGACCGCGTGCTCGAAGTCGATCAGACGCCGATCGGCAAGACGCCGCGTTCGTGTCCCGCCACTTATATCGGCGTGTGGGATGCGATTCGCCGCTTGTTTGCCGATACGCTGGAAGCACGTGCGCGCGGCTATAGCGCGTCGCGTTTCTCGTTCAATACGGGCGACGGTCGTTGCCCCGCCTGCGAAGGCCAGGGAGTCCGAACTATCGGCATGAGCTTCCTGCCCGATGTCAAAGTGCCCTGCGACGTCTGTCATGGCCAGCGCTTCAATCCGGAAACGCTGGCGGTGTCGTGGCGCGGCCGCAATATCGGCGAAGTGCTGACGATGGAGATCGACGAGGCCGTGGAGCTCTTCGCCTCGATCACGAGTATTTCGCATCCGCTGCAATTGATGAAGGATGTGGGGCTCGGCTATCTCACGCTTGGCCAGCCTTCGCCGACGCTCTCAGGCGGCGAGGCGCAGCGCATCAAGCTCGTGACCGAGCTGTCCAAGGTGCGCGACGACATCACGCGGCGCGGGCAGAAAGCGCCGCACACGCTCTACGTGCTCGACGAGCCGACCGTCGGTCTGCATATGGCTGATGTCGCGCGTCTGATCCGCGTGCTGCACCGCCTGGCCGATGCGGGGCATAGCGTGGTCGTGATCGAGCACGATCTCGACGTGATCGCCGAAGCCGACTGGATCATCGATCTCGGTCCCGAGGGCGGGGTGGGCGGGGGCACGATCGTCGGCGCGGCGCAGCCCGAAGGGCTCGTGAAGGTGGCCGCGAGCCACACGGGCGCGGCGCTCAAACCGGTGCTCGCGCGCACGGCATCCGACGCGCCGCAGATCGACGCGGCCGCGGATGAAGTTGCGGACAAGCCAGAGGGCGCCAGACGGCGCGCCGCGGCCTCCCAGGGGTAACCCCGCCGGAGGGTCGGCAAAGACGCCTGCAACGGCTTTAAATGGCCCGCGCAGGCGTCAAATCGCTTGATCTGGGCGGGCGCGGCAAGGTAAGATGGGCTCCGCTTGCAGCAAACAGCCGCGCACCTTTGCGGCACATTCTGGCGAGCGGAGCAGCGGACCTCAGATCCCCTCCGGCACGGCCACGGATTCCACCTCCTGGTCCCCTCATCAGTGCAGCAAGGCTTCGTGCTCAACGGCGAAGCCTTTGTCTTTTCAGGCTTTGTCTTTTCAGGGCAGACGATTCGATATCGATCGGCGCCTGTCCCCTGGCGATGCGAGAGGAATTAACCGATGTTCGACCTCGACAGTGAGGCGCGCGAACGGCTCATCCTGTGGATCAAGCGCCGCATGGATGAGTACGGCATTACGCTCGAAGTTCTTGAATCATCTATTGCAGAAAGCGAACGGCTTCCGAAGTATCGCGACGCATATGGCAACTCCTGGAATGGAGAAGGCGATATGCCGAGCTGGCTGTTGCGTTATAAGCATGCGGGTCAGGATATCGAGCATTTCCGCTGCTAGCGGAATGCCCACCGTGTAGCGCACGGCAGATCCATTAAGTGTAAGTCGTCCGATTGCCGAACACGCGTTCGGCTGATTTTGACTTCTCCAATATTTTTCAGCGGTGTTTGAAAAACCCCCTTTTTAGCGAATATTGCCCATTTAATCAATGGCGCTTTGCCTCAATGCATCCCGTGTTTGTGCCGCGCCTGTAGCTGACTGTTAGCGGGCGATTAGCTGGCGCTTTAATCAGGCTCAGGCCCGTGTAGCGCGATAAGCGCCATAATCGTGCTCGTTGCGGCCCGGCGGCTGCAGGGAGGCGGATATGGCATTGCTGGTCGTGGGGCTCGTGCTGTTTATCGGCGTGCATTCGATTCGTGTCGTGGCGGCGCCCTGGCGCGCTGCGCAGATCGAGCGTTTCGGCCTGCGGGCGTGGCGGGGTATGTTCGCGCTGCTCTCGATTCTCGGCATCGTGCTGACCGTGATGGGCTATGGCCTCGCGCGCCGCTATCCGGTGCCTGTCTGGTTGCCGCCATTCGGCATGGCGCACGTTACCGGCCTGCTCACCGCGATTGCCTTCGTGATGATGACGGCGGCCTACGTCCCGGGCAATCACATCAAACGCGCGCTGGGCCAGCCCTTCGTGAGCGGCGTGGCGCTCTGGGCGTTCGCCCATCTGCTCGCCAACGGCACGCTGCATGCGATGCTGCTTTTTTTCGTTTTTCTTGTCTGGTCGCTGGTCGAAATCCGTCCGGGCGCAGGCGCGATCGTGAGGCCGGCGTGGTCTACGCAGCGGGCAGCGTCGCGCACGACGCGCTGACGGTCGTCATCGGCCTGGTGGCGTGGGCCGTGTTTGCGTTCTGGCTGCATGGCCTGCTGATCGGCGTGCGGCCTTTTGGCTGATCCATTCGATTGATCGGCGCCGGAAAAAAAGAAGCCTGCTCATGGCAGGCCTCATCAAGGTACAGCTCGGAGTTCCGCGATCAGATCGCAGTGGTAGCGATCTTAGGGCCGGTTCATGAAAGCCGCGTGAAAGTACGCGCGAAAGTCATGAACCGCACGTTCGCGGCGCCGTGCATCAGAGATCGAAGAACACCGTTTCGCCTTCGCCCTGCATGCGGATATCGAAGTGGTAAACGATATTGCCGGCCTGTTCGCTGCGGCGTGCGATCAGCGTATTGCGGCGCGCTTGCGGCACCGATGCGAGCACCGGATCGGCTGCGTTGGCCGCGGCTTCATCGTCGAAATAAATGCGCGTGAACGTGTGCGTGAGCATGCCGCGCATCATCACGATCACATTGATATGCGGTGCTTCGCCGGCGTTTTCGCTGGCCGGCTTGACCGTACGCACGACAAAGCGCTGCTCCGGGTCCGTGCCGGTGCCCACACGTGCAAAGCCGCGAAAGCCCGATTCGGCCACTTGCGCGCGCGAATCCGGATAGTGGCCTTGCGCATCGACCTGCGAGAACTCCAGCATCGCGTCGAACACAGGCTTGCCGTCGCCGTCGATCACATGGCCCATCAGCGTGATGTGCTCGCCGGGCGTTTTCGAGCCGGCCAGTTCGGGCGTAAACAGGCTCTTCATGTCGAAGTTGTACTGCTGCGGGCAGAGGCCGTAAGCGAAGTACGGGCCGACGGTCTGCGAGGGCGTTTCCTTGAGTGCCATGATCAACGCTCCGTGGGGGTCTGGTTCGGGCCGCGCAGCACGATGTCGAATTCGTAGCCGAGTGCGTAGCTGTCTTCGGTGGTGTCGAGCGAGAAGCGCGAAATCATGCGCTCGCGCGCCTGCTCGGGCGTGCCTTGATAGATCGGATCGAACGCGAGCAGCGGGTCGCCCGGGAAATACATCTGCGTCACGAGGCGCGAGCCGAAGTAATCGCCGAACAGCGAGAAGTGGATGTGCTGCGGACGCCATGCGTTGGGGTGATTGCCCCAGGGATAGGCACCCGGCTTGATCGTGAGGAAGCGGTAACGGCCTTCGTTATCCGTCACGCAGCGGCCGGCGCCGAGGAAGTTCGGATCGAGCGGCGCGTCGTGCTGGTCCTGCTTGTGAACGTAGCGTCCCGCTGCGTTGGCCTGCCAGATTTCCACCAGCGTGTTGCGCACCGGCTTGCCGCCGTCGTCGAGCACACGGCCCGTCACGATGATGCGCTCGCCCAGCGGCTCGCCGTTGCGTGCGGCGTTGCGCGTGAGGTCGTGATCGAGGGCGCCGAGATCTTCCGCGCCATAGACGGGCGCGTGCAGATTGCGCAGCTTTTCCTTCAGCGGAATCAGCGGCAGCGTCGGGCCACGTTTGACGGAGGAGCGATACGGGGGATAGACATACGCCGGATGCGAATCGAAGTCGCGCGGCGACAGGATGGACTCGTCCATGGTGGGGTGTCTCCTGGCAGGATTTGTGGGAAGAAGTTTATTGCCGCGTGGCGCACAGTCGCATCACGAGCATGCAGCCACTTTATCCAATGCGAAAAGTTATGCAAAATGACGTTTTATCGTGTCTCGTATAACCAATCGTTATGCAAAACCGGCTCGCAGACTCACGCGTCAAATTTCGCCATCTCCAGTGTTTTCTTGCGGTTGCGCAGTTCGGCAGCGTGCAGCAGGCCGCCGAGAGCCTGTCGATCACCCAGCCCGCCGTTTCCAAAACGATCGCCGAGCTTGAAGCGGCGCTCGGCGTGAAGCTGTTCGAGCGCGGCCGGCACGGCGCGGTGCCCACGCGCGAGGGACAGCTTTTCATGCCGCACGCGAGCGCGTGTGTGAGCGCGCTGCGTCAGGGCGTGGCGCTGCTGGCGCGTGAGGAGGGGGCGGTAGCGGCGACGCTCGATATCGGTGTCTTGCCGACGGTGGCGACCGCGCTGCTGCCGCCTGCGCTGCGCGGTTTTACTGTCGACTGGCCGCGCGTGAGCGTGCGGCTCATGACGGGGGCTAACGCGGAATTGCTCGAATTGCTGAAGGCGGGCGCGATCAGCTTCGCGGTCGGGCGGCTTGCGGACCCCGAGCGCATGGTGGGGCTGAGTTTCGAACAGCTCTATAACGAGCCGCTGGCGGTAGTGGTGCGCAAGGGCCATCCGCTGGTTGCGGATGCCGACGCGGCGCGCTCGCTCGCGCCGTTCCCTACGCAGTTTCCGCTGGTGTTGCCGCCCTTTGGCACCTTGATCCGCCAGGCCGCGGACAGCCTGCTGGCGGCGTGGGGCGCGCCGCCGCTCACCTCGTTTGTGGAGTTGCTGTCGGTTTCGGTCGGCCGGGCGCTGGCGCTCGAGAACGACGCGGTCTGGTTCGTGCCGTCGGGCGCAGTCGAATACGATCTGCGCGAGGGCACGCTGGTGCGCCTGCCCTTGCCGAGCGCGGGGGGCGAGGAGCCCGTCGGCCTGATTCAGCGCACCGATACTCAGCCGACGGCCGCGGGGCGCGCATTGATGGAGGCGGTGAGGCAGACGGCGCGCGGACGTGCTGCGGCGCAGGCTTCTGTTGCGGCGAAGAAAGGGCGCTCGCGAGGCAAAAGTAAATCGTGACGTTTGGGCGTGTGTTGACTGTCTGCGCCTTCACGCCGTCGAAAGTTTCCTTTTGGAACTTCTGGAGCGCGACGGCTTGACCGCCTCAGCCGACGCGATCGTTGCCGCCTCGGCGGCCTCCAGCGCGCCCGGCACGCTCTCGCCGGTGGACATCCAGAGCACCACGGCGTCTTCCTTGCTGGTGGATACGGCGTAATGGCCGGTGCGGCTATCGAAGTACAGGCTGTCGCCTGGCTCCAGATGTGTGGGCGTATAGAGTTCCGTATAGAGGCACACGCTTCCGCTGATTACGTAGATGAATTCCTCGCCTTCGTGGCGGCCCCAGTCGTCGAACGCGTCGGCCGAGTGCGCCGTGATGCGCACCAGAAACGGCAGCATGGCTTTATGCGCGAGTTCGGTGGCGAGCAACTCCATTGAATAGCCGCGATACGCGTGCGGCTTGCCCGCGCCACGCCGCGTGAGCGCGCGGCGCCCGCCTGAGTCGAGCTGTGGCGTCGAGCCGAACAGCTCGCCCAGATCGATCTGCAAGCCCGCGACGATCTTCTGCAGCACGTCGAAGGTGGGTGACATCAGCCCGTTTTCGATTTTCGACAGCGTCGAGCGCGATACACCGCACACGCGGCTGGCGTGCTCGATCGTCAGATCCTGGGCGAGGCGCGCAGCGCGAACGCGGCGTCCGAGATCCGCGGTCGATGAGGCGGCCGATTGCGTGAGCGTGGTGTCCATGGGCGGCAAGCGTTAGAGGGGGCGATCCGGGCGATCTAGATAAGCCAGGTGTTACAGGGATGTTCCGGCACGTTTCCGATCATAGCAAAGCGTCGCCTTTCGGAAACATCGGCCGAATGGCTAACGAAAGATAAACGTTTGCAATCGAAGCAACGATTTTTGCACTTTCGGGCAGGCACTTTTTGTCGCACCCAGGCGTTTTGAGGCCCGAATTAACAATGATTAAAGATTCGCGCGGATCTTTGTGGTCGTCAGAAATGTCTTTCAATACAGTAAGGATTTGAATAGAGCCTCGATCTGCGTCGAGGGGTCACGTGACGAACTGTATGGTGGTCCTTACTATTGATTTAGATGATTAAAGTCAAGCAAGGAGAAGAAAATGCGCGACGAACGTCTCGAACTATTGTTGGTCATCTCACGAGAAACGCTGGGTGTCGAGCGTTTCGAACTGACCGGCAAGCAAACCGCCGACTACCACCTGGTCAGTTCGGAGGACGTCGGCCGCGCGCTCGAATCCGCTTATGACGCGGGCTTGATCGTCGGGCGCAGCGTCGGCCGCGCCGAATGCCTGGAAGAGTCGTAAGCGCTGCTTGCCTTCCTTTAACGCCGGAGTGTCGAACTTCGGCGTTTCCCTCACGAAACTTCCTTTGCACACGTAAAAGCCGCCCGTGTTGTCGGGCGGCTTTCTTGCGATGTGGTCAGCCGACTGTCTATCCCGCACGCCTTATTTCTTATCGGAAACCCGCCACGAAGGGTCGCTGTTTCTTAAAGGAAACACTGTCCACCAGGCGCTTTCCCCGTCTTGCTGCGCCATCACGCCCCGTGTATAGTCGGCTCACCAGAGTTTTGTTTCTTATCGGAAATAAAGGATCGGTCATGGACGCAGCACGCATTCTTGCGGACCTCGGCATTTCAGAAGAGGCCAGGTCGGGTGACATCGAGGTGAAATCGCCGATATCCGGCGAAGTGATCGGGCGGGTGGCGAGCCAATCGGCGGCGCACGTCGACGCGGCGCTGTCCCGCGCACAGCAGGCGTTTCTCCAGTGGCGCAACGTGCCCGCGCCGCGCCGCGGCGAACTCGTACGGTTGCTAGGCGAGCGTCTGCGCGCGCGCAAGGAGGCGCTGGGCAGCCTGGTTTCGCTGGAGGCGGGCAAGATTCTCCAGGAAGGGCTGGGCGAGGTGCAGGAGATGATCGATATCTGCGATTTCGCGGTCGGCCTGTCGCGGCAGCTCTATGGCCTGACGATCGCATCCGAGCGTCCTGGCCATCGCATGGCTGAAAGCTGGCACCCGATGGGTGTGTGCGCGGTCATTTCCGCGTTCAATTTTCCAGTCGCAGTGTGGTCGTGGAACGCGGCACTCGCCCTGGTCTGCGGCAATCCGGTGATCTGGAAGCCGTCGGAGAAAACGCCGCTTACCGCGCTGGCCGTGCAGAAGATCATGGACGACGCGCTGCGTGCGTTTGGCGATGCGCCGGAAGGACTCGCTGCGCTCGTCGTCGGTGGGCGCGAGGTTGGCGCGAAACTGGTGGCCGATCCGCGCGCCGCAATCGTGAGCGCGACCGGCAGCACGGAGATGGGGCGTGCGGTCGGCGTCGCCGTGGCGCAGCGCTTTGGCCGCTCGATCCTCGAACTCGGTGGCAATAATGCGGGCATCGTGACGCCCAGCGCCGATCGCGAACTCGCGTTGCGTGCGATTCTTTTTTCCGCGGTAGGTACGGCAGGTCAGCGGTGCACATCGCTGCGACGCCTGTTCGTGCACGAGAGCGTGTATGACGCGACCGTCGAGCGATTGAAGCAGCTCTACGCCAAGGTTCCGATTGGAAACCCACTGCAGGCCGGCACGCTGATGGGCCCGTTGATCGATTCGCATGCGTTTGAAGGTATGCAGTCGGCGTTGCAGCAGGCGCGTGCCGAAGGCGGCGCGGTCACCGGCGGTGAGCGCGTGCAGATCGCGGATCTGGCCAAGGGTTATTACGTGCGTCCCGCGCTCGTGGAAATGCCGGCGCAGAGCGCGATTGTCCTGAAGGAAACTTTTGCGCCGATTCTCTACGTCATGAAGTATCGCGACTTCGACGAAGCCGTCGCGGCGAACAATGCGTCCGCACATGGCTTGTCGTCCTGCGTGTTCACGACCGATCTGCGTGAGGCCGAGCGCTTCCTGTCGGCATCGGGTAGCGACTGCGGCATCGCGAACGTGAATATCGGACCGAGCGGCGCGGAAATCGGCGGCGCGTTCGGTGGCGAAAAGGAAACGGGCGGCGGACGCGAATCCGGCTCGGACGCGTGGAAGGGTTATATGAGGCGAGCGACCAACACGGTCAACTATTCATCGGCGCTGCCGCTCGCACAGGGCATCGACTTCACGCTCGACTGATAGACCGGAAGCAGACAGGAAGCAATCCGGTAAGCCGGGGCGGCGCAGCGATGCGTCGCCCCGGCTGCGCTTTCATCGGTTTATTTCGGATTGCTGATCAAGAGGCGAGCCGCCGCAACGGCTCGAACGACCAGCTATGCGGCACGCCATGGACCGCGAAGAACCACGCGGCGACCCACGAAGCCGCGATCACGATCAGATCGCATCGGCCGCTACGCCAGAGGTTGAGTGAATGCCGCCGTGCGATCCACGGCACGCCAAGCGGGTTCGGCCAGTCGGCCAGCAGATGCATTACGCCGCCACATGCAAAGCCGAAAGCAGGCGCGGCGACCAGCCAATGCCCCAGTTCGCGATACGAGCCCAGCAGCAACGCGATCCAGCCCACGCCCCAATGCGTGAGCGTGCGATGCGTGATCCAGAGCTTGCGCTTCTTGCGCCACCAGGCGACTTCGAGCCAGTCGGGCGCGGTGCCGCCCGCAACACCTGCAACAAAGGCCAATGCGGCAGCGAGATGCCAGGGGGTATCCGCTCCCGCGTGCGTAACGATAGCTGCGGCGATGACGCCGGCGGCCCAGCCGGTGGCGTGATGTGCGGACCCAGATGCCATGAAGCGATGTCGTGCAAAAACGAAAGAGGGCGCAATCTTCGCAGATGTGACGACATCATGACAGGGGCTTTGTGCGAGTTTCTTTCTCTTACGCTGTCGTTAGTTGCAACGCGAGAAATTAAGTCGTGCAACGCGCCACATCGAAGCGCAATTCGGGCTCAGGCGGGTCATCCGAACTCGACGCGCCATGCGTCACGCGGATCACCGAACCATAGCCGTTAGGTGTGAGCGTGACGAAATAGGACGCATCCGAGCGGGAACCTACAGAGAGTTCCATGGCGTCGCCATTGCGCGATTCATGCACACTCGACAAGCGGTCTTCGAGGCAACTCGCGATCGACGAAGGCGAGCGCGCCGATGACGCGTAGATCATCGTTTCGCCATTCGAGGCGGTGCTGGAAGGCGACGACCCGCAAGCGGCGACGAGAGCGAGCGGGAGGGCGGCGATGAGGCGTTGCGTGAAGGTATTCATAAGCGGCGTGACCAGTGCGGAGCAGGACGCAACGCGAGGCGCGCTGCGAGTGCTTATGAGTATACGCACGCGTTTGCCGGGCCGCGGCATGGAGAAGTAAAAAGATGCAACTGCGCGAGTGCTAGCGCGCATTGACCCGCAAGACGAAAGTTGCCGATAAGAAACTGAAAGCGCGCGGGAAAAAAACAAGACGAAAAAAACGCACATGCGCTCGTGACGCATGTGCGTTTTGCTGGAGCCGGGCAAGGCAGCGGATTGCGCTGCGTGCCCGATAAGGTCGTGTCCTCGGCAGCGCGCCCAACGAGGCGCGCGCATGCAACTTTAGAAGCGGTGACGCA
>NZ_DASZJJ010000269.1:0-12879 GCF_035948235.1 Paraburkholderia sp.
AAGCCGACAAGCCGCTCATCGCCGTGGTCGACGACGACCAGGCCTCCGCCGACAACCTGCGCGATTACCTCGAACACAGCGGCTACGCCGCGCACGCGCTCTACGGCCTGGCGGCCTTCACACAGGCGCTGGAGCACAACGTATTCGACGGCGTGGTGATCGACTGGCTGTTCGGCAGCCAGACCGCCGCCGAGGCGATCCGCCAGGTGCGCGCCTCCGAGAACCCCGAAGCGCCGATCTTCGTGCTCACCGGCGAACTGCTCACGGGCAAGGCAAGCGAATCGGAAATCAGCCAGGTGGTGCGCCACTACAACGTGGCCTGCTACGAAAAGCCCGCGCGCATGGCGATTCTCGTCGCCGATCTCTCCAAACGTCTGAACCGCAGCTAGATCGCGTGCGCGTCGTTGTCGGCACGCGGGGTATTGAACGCCCGCTGCAAGGCCACGCGCAGCACTTCGTAGTGCACCGGCTTGGGCAGCGCGTCGAAGAACGGACTTTCGCCTTCGGCGGAGGCGGTGAGCGCAGCGACATCGGCGCTCACGGCGATCACGCGCGACTTCATGTGCGGCTTCAGCCCGGCCTTCGCCCTCAGCCCCTCCACGAACGCGTAGCCGTCGCGCCCTGGCATGTGCAGATCGAGCAGTACGACATCGCAAGGCGTGGCGTCGAGGCTTGCGAGCGCGCCATCGGCATCGCTTGCGGCAAGCGCCGCGTAGCCCATGTGCGCGACCATTTCGCAGAGTGACTCGCGCACCAGCGGATTGTCGTCCACCACCAGCACCAGCGGCGGCGGGGTCTCGGCGCGCATGGGCGGCATGAGCACGTCGGGCACCGGCGGCGCGACGGTCGTCACCGGAATCGTCACCGTGAACGTCGTGCCCTGGCCGACGCGGCTGTCGGTCTCGATCGTGCCGCCAAACAGATCGACCAGCCCACGCACGATCGCCAGCCCCATCCCTGCTCCCTCGAAACGGCGCGTGCGCGACGTATCGAGCTGCGTGAACTCCTTGAAAATCAGCGGAATCTGCTCGGGCGTCACGCCCGGCCCGGTATCGCTCACGACGATCGTTAGCATCTGCGCCCCGCTCGCCTCATCTTCGCGCGCGGCGAATTCGATGCGCACCGAGCCGCGCTCGGTATAGCGGATCGCATTGGTCACCAGATTGTTGGCAATCTGACGGATACGATGTGGATCGGCCAGCACCTTGCGCTCCAGCCCGCGCCACGCATGGCTGAATGCGAGGCCGCGGGCACGCGCCGCCTGCTCGTTTTCGTCGACGATCGACTGCAGCAGCTCGCGCGGGCAGAACTCCTCCTGGCGCAGCTCCAGCTTGCCCGCGCCCAGCCGCGCGTAATCGGTCAGATCCTTCATCTGCGCTTCCAGCTGGCGCGCGGCCGTCTCCAGCCGGTAAATCACCTTGCGGTCGGCCTCCGAATGCGAGTTGAAGCCGAGCAGTTCAATCGACGAAACAATCGCGTGCAGCGGCGTGCGCAGTTCGTGGCTGATCATGCCGAGGAACGCGTCCTTGGCATTGCTTGCCTCGCGCGCGGCGCGGGTCGCCTGATGTTCGGCCTCCAGCGCCGCGTGCTGCTGGCGGATCAGGCGCGTGCGCCGGTAGCCGTTCATCACCAGCAGCACCGCTGCCGCCGCCGACAGCATCAGCAGCACGAGCCCCGCCGCGAACAGCTCGCGGCGCTTGGCGATGAAGTCGCGGCGGATCGCTTCGCGCTCGGTCACGTCGGCGAAGCGGCGGTTGAGCGCCAGGTCGGTCACCTCGGTCCAGTGCGTGTCGAGCGCGCTCAGCATCGGCACGGCGCGCTCGGGGTTATCGGCGAGCGTGGCGATCTGCGCGTCGAATGGCGCGATGGTGGCGTCGATCGCGGCCAGATCCTCCTGCTGCAGTTTCATCAGGCTCGGCATGCCCGCGAGCGTGCGCGTCGAGCCCTTCATGACGTTGAGCTTCGACTGCAGCAACTCGTAGCGCAGCCTCAGCTTGCCGAGGTCGCGATCGACGCCGTCGGCGTAGACCAATAGCTGGCTTTCGAAGCGCGCGTATGCGATCTGCATCTGCGCGGCGTCCCAGTAAAGGCCGTCGTAGGTGCCGGTGAGACGCTGCACGACCTTGGGGTTGAGCAGATTCGCGTAGAGCAGATAGCCGACCGCCATCACCGGCGGCGCGAGCGCGACGATCCAGATCAGCACATGCAGGAAGCGCCGCAGCGGACGTTGCATTACGTAGAACTCAGGACTTGATGGTCATCGAAACAATCTGCCAGGCGAATTTCGAATCGCCCGCCGCGCCGTCCAGTTCCAGCGGAAACTGGTCGCGCGGATAGATCAGGAACAGCGGACCGAAGTCGCTCACCTTGAGGCGCTTGCCGTTCATCGCGTAGGCCAGCACCGCGCCATAGCGCCCGGCGTCGGAAACCGGCACCGCGCAGGTGTAGTCGTCGATGGTGTGGATTTCGATCTGGCTGCCGTACGCGCCTACGGTGGCGAGCACGTCGGTCAGGCGCGGGCCCGTGAAGGTCGAGCGCGGCGTCCAGGTGGTGGCCGTCGAGATCGAATACTGGGGCAGCTTGAGCAACTGCGCCTCGCTGAAGTGATAGGCGTCGTGCGTGGCGTTGTTGGTCACGTGCACCTCGCCATTTACGTCGAGCGACAGCGCGCCGCCCTCGGCGGCCCTCACTTCGCGCGGCAGCGGCAGCGCGGCCGCCGTCAGCAGCCCGGCCAGCGCCATGGCGAAGCGCCGGCGCTCGTTACTTGCGGGCCGGTCTGGCTGCCGGTTTTCGTGCGGACATGCCAGCCGTCCCGTCTGCTGCTCATTCTCCAGGACATTGCGATCCTGCATCTGCTCGCTCCCTGGCGCATGGTTGGTCTCATGGGTTCTACAATCTGGCCCCGTCGGGTCCGGCTTTACCGAAGCGGGTGCCCGGGCCGTGCCCGTCTGCCGCCGGTCTGCATTCTGCGGCAAGCATAGGCATAATATCGTCAAACATTACTCCGACAATAGACGTGTTCTTCGCTGACACATCTGTGAGCGTCGCGTAACTGACTGTCATCGTGCTGCATTTGCCCTCAAATGAATAAACCCGTCGTCCCGCTCACTTACGAACAGCTCGACCATTGGGTCGAATCGCTGCAACCGTTGCTGATCGAGGAGGAATTCGACGTCGTCGTCGGCATCCTGCGCGGCGGCGCGCCGCTCGCGTTGATGGTTTCGCACGCGACCGGCGCAAGCGTTGCTTTCCTGCGCTACTCGCGCGAGACGCGCGAAGTCCTCTGGGATTCAACGCTGCCGATGCCGGAGCCGGGCGCCAAGGTACTGCTGTGCGAGGACATCGCCGGGCGCGGCCATACCCTCGTCGATTGCATCGCTTTCCTGCGCGAACACGGCCTCGTGGTGCGCACGCTCACGGGCGCATACGACGACCTGAGCCGCCTGCGTCCCGACTACTCGATCGACGCGAGCGGCTACTTCGCGCTGTTCCCGTGGGAGCGCCAGGCCTATACGGACCGCTATCGCGCCGACTGGGTGCGAGAAGGCGCGCGCGAAGGCACGCGCATGGCCGACGACCACGATTACACCGTCTACGCGATCGACCTCGACGGCATCCTGCTGCCGGACATCGCGCTGGCGCGCTACGACGAAGATCTGGAAGCCGCGCTCGCCGAACGCGACGCGCTGCTGCCGCTCGACCGCATTCCCGATATCGATCTGAAGCGCGCCCGCGCGATCATCACAGGGCGCCCCGAGGTGGACCGCGAGCGCACCCAGGCGTGGCTCGACCGCCATGGCTTCGGACATTTCGAACTGATCATGCGCGCGCCGGGCGAGCACGACGACACGCCCTCGGGCGCCGCGGCGCACAAGGCCGCCGCCGCCGTGCGCTGCGGCGTGACGCATTTCATCGAAAGCGATCCAGTGCAGGCGATCTACATCGCCCAGCAGGCGCCGTTGCTGCGCGTGATCTGGTGGAACGCGCAGGCGCGCGTGGGCACGATGATCGGCGCGTCGGCCTGGGGTTGAGGGCGCGGTAGCGTCTATCCTGTACAGATCGCTGGCGCGAAAAACCCGCGCCACATCGTGTATCGTTGCGATCCCAATCTGCCTGTTATTCGCTGTTTTCGCTGCAAAGGAGAGTGCACCGGATGATCAAAATCTGGGGACGCGCCAACTCGGTCAACGTCCAGAAAGTGCTGTGGTGTTGCGATGAACTCGTGCTGCCGTTCGAGCGTATCGACGCGGGCGGCAAGTTCGGCCATCTCGCCGAGCCGGCCTATCTCGCCATGAACCCGAACGGCAAGGTGCCGACGCTTCAGGACGGCAATTTCGTGCTGTGGGAATCGAACGCGATCCTGCGCTATCTGGCGATGCAATACGGTCCGTCGAGCGTGCTGTATCCAAACGAGCCGAAGGTGCGCGCCGGCATCGAACGCTGGCTCGACTGGTCGATCGGCACGCTCGCGCCCGCCGAACGGCCGCTGTTCCTCGCGCTCGTGCGCACGCCGCCCGAGCAGCGCGACGCCGCGAAGATCGAGGCCGATCTCGCCAGTACGGCCGCGCTGTGGACGCTGCTCGACCAGCATCTGCAAGGCCGTTTCTTCCTGGAGAACGAGCGCTTTTCGCTCGCCGATATCGTGCTGGGTTCGTTCGCGCGTCGCTGGTACGGCCTCGAAGGCGTCGAGCGCCCGACGCTGCCCAACCTCGATCGCTGGTATCAGCGCCTTGCGCAGCGTCAGGGCTTTCGCAAGTACATCGACCTGCCGCTGACCTGATCCGCTGGCTTGCGCACCATTTGCGGGCGTCCGCGAGCGCCGGGCGCGCGCGCGGCGCGGCCCGTATAATTGCAGGATGAAGACAGCAAAACCGTCCCCGGACTCCGCGGCCCTGCATGCGCACGAAACGGCGCAGGCATTGGCCAACCCAGCGGCGCACGACCACGATCATGATCACGCCCACAAGGCCCACGATCATGCCCACGGTCACAGTCACGCAGCGGGCGGCACATCAGGCGAAGGCGCGCTGGAAAGCGCGCTCGCGATGGCCGAGGCCTACTGCCGCGAACGCGGCGAAAAGCTCACGCCGATCCGCCGCAAGGTCCTCGAACTGCTGCTCGCATCGGGCCGCGCGACCAAGGCCTATTCCCTGCTCGACGAAATGCGCCAGATCCACCCCGGATCGGCGCCGCCGACGGTCTATCGCGCGCTCGACTTTCTACTTTCGGCGGGGCTGATTCACCGCATCGAATCGATCAACGCGTTCGCGGTCTGCCACGATCTCACGCAATGCCAGCACGGCATTCTGGTGGTCTGCCAGCAATGCGGCAACGTCACCGAACTGCACGAACTCAAGCTGCGTCAGGCGCTGGTCGCGCAGATAGAGGCGGCGGGCTATCGCCTCTCGGGCGACGGCATCGAACTCAAGGGCGTCTGCGCGCAATGCCAGGCCAGCGAGCAGGCAAGCGCCGAAGGCGCGAAAGCCCCGGCGCATTCCTGAGCGTATTTCATCGTGGGTTTTAAGGGCTGAATCGGCCCGGGACGCTTGCGCGCTCTCCGCGCGGCGGGCGAACCGCGCGCGAATGAGACTGCCTGGCGCAATGCTACGGCGGCGAGCGGTGAGCCGCGCCGCCGCGCTTCGTCAAACCATCAGGACGACTGGCGCGCGTCGATCGCTTCGCTGAGCAAGGCCACCAGCGCCTCCGGCTGGGCCGGCTTGGTCATGAAGTGCTGGAAACCTTCGCCGATGCTGCGCAAGCGCCAGCTTTCGTCGGTGTGGCCGGTCAGCGCCACGGCGACCGCCGGTGCGTGATCGCCGCGAATCTCGTGATCGCGCAGACGCTGGATCAGGTAGAAACCGTCCATCGCGGGCAGATCGAGATCGCATACCACTGCGTCGGGGAGCAGGCTGAGGGCCGCTTCGACGCCCGTTTCGGCGTCCTCCACCGCAACGACCCGGGCCCCTTCCGCCTCCAGCAACGAAGTGAGGGAGTCCCGGCTCTGCGGGTCGTCTTCGACCAGCACGATGGTCGCCTGGTCGAGCTTGTGTACTGCGTTCATTGTGTTTGCTTGAATGCCGTTCTGTCTGTTTGGCTTGCCGCGCGGCCTGAGAAGGTGGCGCGGTTCGCATCTGGCAACCCGTCCCGGAAGACGCGTATTCGATGATTCGGCGGCGCGATGACTTGCGCAACTGCGTGCCCGGGCGCTCCATTAGAGCAATATTGATGCCGTGCGTTCAGCGCCGCGGACGATAACCGCCGCCGACGTCACACAGATGACAGCCGCGCGGCCCTTTTTCGCTTCAATCTTTCTTCGCCTTGCGCTCATCGCCGACGGGCTTGTTCTTGCCCTTGCCGGTTTTCGCGAACGCCTCGAGCGCCCGCTGACGCGCCATGTCATGTTCGACCACTGGCAGCGGATAGTCCGCGCCCAGACGCACGCCCGCTTCGGCCAGTTGCGCCTCGCCGGCCTTCCACGGCTGATGGATGAACTTGTCGGGCAAGCCTGCGATTTCCGGCACCCACTGCCGCACATAAATGCCGCGCGGATCGAACTTCTGCCCCTGCAGCACGGGATTGAAAATGCGGAAATACGGCGCCGCATCCATGCCGGAACCCGCCACCCATTGCCAGTTGGCCGGGTTGCTGGCGCCGTCGGCGTCCACCAGCGTGTCCCAGAACCAGGCTTCGCCCTCGCGCCAGTCCAGCAGCAGATGCTTGGCGACAAACGACGCCACCACCATGCGCACGCGATTATCCATCCAGCCGGTGTGCCACAGTTCGCGCATCCCGGCATCGACGAGCGGATAGCCGGTCAGGCCGCGCTGCCACGCACGCAGCGCCTTCGCATCGCGTCGCCACGGCATGGCGTCGAAAGCCGCGCGCAGGTTGCGTTCGGCGAGGTCAGGCCAGTGAAAACGCTGGTAGTAACAGAATTCCCGCCAGCCCAGTTCGCTGAGGAATTTTTCGGCGCTGGTTTCGCGGCGCGCGGCCGAACCACCGTGCCTGCCGTGCTGCGCCGCCTTCAGCGCTGCGAAGGCCTGGCGCGGCGACAGTGCACCCACCGCCAGATACGGCGAAAGGCGGCTGGTGGCCGCGACGCTCGGGTCGTCACGCTCTTCGGCGTAGGCTTCGAGGTCGCCTTTGAGAAACGCGCGCAGACGCTCCAGCGCGGCTTCCTCGCCCGCCGGCCACGCGTCGCGCATGCCGCCCGCCCAGTCGGGCTTTTTCGGTTCGAAGCCCAGATCGTCGAGCTTCGATGCGAGTTGGGTAAGTCCTGCCGGTAGCCGTTGAAAAATCATCCGTTCCGGGGCGGCTTCGGGCGGCGGCGGGTCGCCCGCGCGGCGGCAGGCGCGCCAGAACGCCGTATAGACCTGGAACGGCTCGCCGGACTGGTTGAGCACCGTCCACGGCTCGTAGAGAAGCGTGCCGTTGAAGCTTTCGACCGTCAGGCCATCATCGCGCAGACGCGCTTTGAGCGCCGCATCGGCCTCGCGCGCCCGGCCGCCGTAGCGACGGTTCCAGAACACGCCGGTCGCGCCGCTCGCGGCGATGCAGGCGTCGAGCACCTCGTCCTGTGCGCCCTGCACGATCAGCAGACGCCCGCCCAGCGCGTGTAGCGACGCATCGAGCGCCTTGAGCGTGACGTGCAGCCACCAGCGCATGGCCGCGCCGGGCGGCCGTTCTCCGGCCGCGTGCGGATCGTGGATATAGAGGCAGATCAGGGGCTGGCCCGTCGCGGCGGCGTGCGCCAGCGCGGGTTGGTCGGCGAGACGCAGATCGTCGCGAAACCAGACGATCACGGGCGCGGAGGCGGATTTTTTCGGAGACAGACGGACCTCGACGAAGGAACTGGCCGCTGCGGCCACGGTTTTTCGACGCGCAGCGTACCATGCGGCGCGCGCGCCGCCCTCCCTCAAGCAGGCCGTATGCCTTGCGTGATGAGCGCGACGGCGTGGCGGGCGATCTCCTCCGGGCCGACATTGCGCGGCACGACGTCCTTGCGCCAGACCGGCGCCACGGCGAGCGGCAGCAGCGTCAGACCAAGCAGCGACTGGAACAGCAACGACGGCTCCAGCGCCGGGTTGAGCTTGCCCTCGCGCTGCCAGCGCACGATGGCGTCGTGCACCCGATGCTGCTGCGCCTGGCCGAAGCGCTCATGCATACGCTGGCGCAGCAGACCGCCCTCGCTGATGACTTCGCGCACCCACAGCGGCGCGAACCACGGATTGGCCTGCCCCACTTCGACAAAGCGGCGCGTGAGCGCCGTGAGCGCGGCGACCGGATCGTCGGGATGGGCCTCGAAGCAGCCGCCGAACGCTGCGCGCTGCGGCAGGAAGCGCTCGTCGATCAATACGTCGATGAGGTGGTCGCGGGTCTTGAAGTAATAGTGAACCATCGCGGACGTGACGCCCGCCTCGCGCGCAATCGCCGCCAGCGTGGTGTCCAGAATGCCCTGACGTGCGAACAGCGTGAGGGCTGCGCCAATCAGTCGCTCGCGCTGCTCCGCGCCGCCAGCGCCGCCGCTCGGGCGCCCGGGGCGGCGCGCAGGGGCCTTGTTCGGCGTGGATGGGTTCGCTTCTTTCATCTCGTTACGTCTTTGGGCTTTGACCGGCTACAGGAATTATCCTAATATTAACTGTCGCGTTAATTAATTTCAAGATTCCAGATGCCTTCCAGGTCCCGTAAGGCTCTCAAGGCTGGAGATTCCCCGATGCAATCCGAAGCTCAACCCATCGCGCAATCCGTCGAGGCAACAGTCGATTCCGCAGCGTCGGCGCACCCGCCGCTGCGCCTGCTGTTCCCCGCGTTGCTGCTTGTCATGCTTTTGGCGGCGCTCGACCAGACCATCGTGTCGACGGCGCTGCCCACCATCGTCGGCGAACTGGGCGGACTCGACCGGCTCTCGTGGGTCGTGACCGCCTACCTGCTCACGTCCACCATCGTCGTGCCGCTCTATGGCAAGTTCGGCGACCTGTTCGGCCGCAAGATCGTGCTGCAGATCGCCATCGTGATCTTTCTGGTCGGCTCGGCGCTGTGCGGCGTCGCGCAGGACATGCCGCAACTGATCGCGCTGCGCGCGCTGCAGGGCATTGGCGGCGGCGGGCTGATGGTCGTGACGATGGCCGCCGTCGGCGACGTCATCCCACCCGCGCAGCGCGGCAAGTATCAGGGCATGTTCGGCGGTGTGTTTGGCGTCGCCACCGTGGTCGGGCCGCTGCTTGGCGGCTTTCTCGTCGAGCATCTGTCGTGGCGCTGGATTTTCTACATCAACCTGCCGCTGGGCGCGCTCGCGCTGGTCGTGATCGGCGCGGTCTTCAAGCCACGCGTGCAGCAGGTCAAGCACGTGATCGACTACATGGGCGCGGGCTGGCTCGCCGCCGCACTCACCTGCCTGATCCTCTTCACCAGCGAGGGCGGCTCGCTGCTGCCGTGGAATTCGCCGCAACTCTGGCTCACCTTGCTGATGGGCGTGGTGGCCGTCGCGGGCTTCATCCACGAGGAAAAGCACGCGGTCGAACCGATCATGCCGCTCGCCCTCTTTCGCCAGCGCACCTTCGTGCTGTCGAGCCTGATCGGCTTCATTGTGGGCGTGTCGCTGTTCGGCTCGGTCACGTTCCTGCCGCTTTATCTGCAGGTGGTGAAAGGCTCGACGCCTTCGCAGGCCGGCGTGCAGATGCTGCCGATGATGGGCGGCGTGCTGGTCATGTCGATGGTGGCGGGCCGCATCATCAGCAAGATCGGCAAGTACCGGATGTTCCCGATCCTGGGCACGGGCTGCGTGGCCGTGGCGATGATGCTGCTCGCACGGCTCGAGATTTCCACCCCGATCACGCAGATGTATCTGTACATGGGCTTGCTGGGCTGCGGGCTGGGCATGGTCATGCAGGTGCTGATTCTCGCCGTGCAGAACACGGTGGAATTTCGCCACATGGGCGTGGCGACCTCGGGCGCGACGCTGTTTCGCTCGATCGGCGGGTCGGTGGGCGTGGCGGCGTTCGGCGCGGTGTTCTCGCACGGGCTGCATACGCGCCTGGCCGAGCTGATCAGCGCCGATGTGGAATTGCCCCAGCCGCTCACGCCCGAAGTGATCCGCCATCTGCCGCCAGCGCTGCACGCGCAGTATCTCGACGCGTTCGCGGGCGCGCTGCACACGGTTTATCTGTCGGCAGCCTGTGTGGTGGTGTTCGCGTTCGTGCTGTCCTGGCTCATGCGCAACGCGCCGCTGCGCACGCATCACTAACGTGAATATTGAACGGGCGGACCCCGTTCAATACAGGACCTAGCCCTCCAGCGCTTAGACTCTACAGTGCAACTTCGTAACTCCAGTTCAGCGTCCTGGTGCCGGAGTTTTGCCTGCAGGGCCATGCGTTTACGCCTCGCGGGTCGGGCCGCCGTCCTCACGTCCCATCACGATCCAGGTTACCGGGCCTTCGCTGCGGTCGCGGCGAATGCCTTCGGGGAACACGTCGCCTTCCTTGAAGAAGCACTCCTGAACGAACGCCCCCGGCGATTCGAGCACGCCCCAGCGCCCCGAGTGCGGGCATTGTTCGCCGGTCCTGCGGGAAATGTGCGGCTTCGGAGCGTCGCCCTGCGTAAGCGTGCCATGCTCGCGCGCGAAGCCCACCAGGTCCTTCGGATAGAAACGCTTGTCGCGGTAGCCGCTGTCGTCAATGTTCCAGAGCAGCGTTACCAGACCGGCTTCAAAAGCCCAGTAGCCGAAGAAGAACGCATTCAGGCGCTTATGGCGGTCGTACCAGTAGCAATCCTTCATACCGCCGTACCATCGCTTCAGGTAGTCAGCGATTGCCTGCTGTTGCGCCTCGCCCTGTGTCTCCGTTGCGCGCAGCAGGTCACCATAGGGCTTTTCGTGGATCAGCGAATCACCGGGCAGCGATACGCCGAATTGACCGAACAGGCGGCTCACCAGCACGTCCTGGCCGTCCCCGGAATCGGTGCTGATCCACGTCGCGATGGTCGGCACCCATTCGTTCAGGCCGAGCATCACCGCCAGCGAAAGCAGCCACATCACGTACTGATAGGCATCCGGTTCCCAAAGCTTTAATTGATCTCCGTCGTCTTCGTGATATTTTTTGAACCACTCAAAAGCACGAACGGCATACGGCTTCAGGAATGCAATGTCCTCGCCTGCTGAATAACGCGCGATCAGTAGACGAAGAGCATCACCAACTTGTCCCCACATCAACTGCTGTTTGTGTCCAGGAAATTTTTCTGGAGCCGCCAAAATCTGTGCGACTTTCGGGCTGACCAAGTGATCTTCGAATAGCTCCAACTTTTCCCGATAGTGATGCTCCGGAAGCAATGGGTCACGTTTGACGTTGTCAAATGGCTCGTTCATAAGAGAAGTCTTTACCATGAATCTTTAGTTTACAGGTACCTTGACCGGTTGGCCGGCTGTGTCCAACAGCGCACTGCCTTTTACGTCCAGTTTGGTGATATCCACTACGTTGCCAGATTCATCAACTACCATCAGCCAAGATTCAAACCCTTCCTCACGCATAAGGAGCATTGTTTTGTCGCCCACTGCGTCCTCAAGTCGATCACCGATCCAAGTTCCGCTCATTTGCCTGGCGGAAGGGTACCCCTTCGATCCCTTCGTGGTAGGCAAATCCTTAGCATCGAACTTTCCCCCCGTCCTGAACTTCGTCTCCGTCACGACGTAGGGCGGGGGCGGTTCGCCAGGTGGCTTGCGATATACGCCGTCGATGCCCCGACCCGTGGGCTTCTCCTCCAGCAACCGCATCTGCCGGTCCTCCGACAGTTCCGGCCGGTAGCCACGCCCCGTCATGAAATCGTCGCTGACTTTCTCGCCAAAGATACCTTTTTGCGCTCGGCTCATCTTTGCCACGTCATCGCGATGCACGTTGCTGCTACCCGGCACCGGATCCGGGGGCTCAGGCAACGGAGCACCGCCGCCGTGCGCTCCGCCGCCAGCCGCCTCCGCGCCGTCACGTTTCATCGGCAGTACCTTCGGCGGCTCACCAATGCCCGAGCTGACGCGCACCTTCTCCGGCGCAGTCACCTTGGGCAACGGCGCGGAAACGCCTGCATAGGCCGGATGATACGTCTGCGGCAGCTTGTCCTGAAGGAGCTTCTGTAAGGCCTCGTCCAGCTTCGCCAGCGCCTGCGGGATTTCCATCGTGCAGGCCACCTGGACCGCGTAGAACTGCTTCTCCATGCGCTCCAGCGCCGCCAGCATCGCTCGCGCACTGCCAACATACTCGACGCGGCTCAGCAGCCCCTGGGCCTTGGTGATGAGCGCCTGCATGCCCTGAAGAAAATCCTTCAGTTTCTTCACCAGCGCGTCACCGTAGGCTGCGAAGTGAATCTTTTCCAGCAGCTTGACGATGTTGCCTTTGGTGAAGCGCGCCAGAAAACCGACCACCTTTTCCAGCACCTCGCCGCCCTTGTCGATCAGCAGCAGGCACACCGCGCGGATCACCGCTGCGGCCTCGTCTCCGACCATAGCACCCACCAACGAACCCACCGCCGCGCAGATCACCGGACCGAATACCCCCAGCGCCGAGGCAATCAAGATCATCCATTCCTGCCATTCGGAATGCGCTGCATTCTGTTCGTCGGTCGATACGCCTTCGTAGCGTCTGCCGAGCCTCAGGCACACCGCCGCCAGGTCGCGCGCGCTCGTGACGATCACGGCCCCCGGCACCGTCATGGCGACCAGCATGTCCGTCACGATGACGCTCGTGGGTCGGTCCTCCGCGAATTCCCCGAGCGTCAGCGATTTGAGCCAGTCATACGCGCCCACCGCCTCGCCCCACACGTCTCCGAGCACGCTCATGCCTTCGCCCCCTTCGTTGCCTGCATCACATCGTTCATGTCGTCGTCCGCCGCGACCGT
>NZ_DASZJJ010000270.1:0-63902 GCF_035948235.1 Paraburkholderia sp.
TATGACTGGCACTATGAAAACCACACTGGAACGCCACGGTCTTGAGCGGAACGTCGGATTCTTCCAGCAGTTTGCGCGCCGAGTCGACACGCACCTGTTCGACGTAGACTGCCGGCGTCACCTTGGCGTGCTTCGCAAAAACGCGCGAGAGCGTGCGCCGGCTCACCGCCGCCGCGTTCGCCAGATCGTCGATCGACAGCGCTTCGGTCATGTGCTCACTCACGAAACGATGCACGCGGGTGAGTATCGGGTCCTCGTCCTTGCCCGCGCTCATGTAGGGGCTGTACTGCGATTGACCACCCTCGCGCTGGATATAGACGACCAGACGCTTGGCGACGCACACCGCCAGCTCGTGCCCCCAGTCTTCCGCCACCAGCGACAGGCACAGGTCGATGCCCGCCGTGACGCCCGCCGATGTGAAAAGCCGCCCATCGCGCACGAAAATGCGATCCGGCTGCACGTTTGCTTGTGGATATTCGTCGGATAAACGCCCGGCATCGGCCCAGTGTGTCGTCACATCGCGGCCGTCGAGCAGTCCCGCGCGCGCCAGCACGAAGGCGCCATTGCAGACCGAACCGTAGCGGCCCGCGCTGCGCGCCTGGCGTTGCAGCCAGGTCAGAAATGGCAACGACAGTTCGGCATCGGGCAGTTGGGGGCCGCCCGCCACGAGCAACAGGTCCCATTGCGCGTCGGATTGGGCAAAGCCGCACGACACGGCAAGTTGCATGCCGTTCGAGCAGGTCACGGCGCCCGCTTCGTAGCCGACAAGCGAGACCTCGTAACGCTGATCAGCGGCAAGAAAGGTATTCGCTTCGGCGAACACATCAAGCGGGCCGGCGACGTCGAGCGCCTGCGCACCATCGAAAACCACAATGGCGACTTTCATGCTGGAACCTTGGTCGATTGAGAGGGTATGAGCGGTGTTGCTTGCGGCCATTGCGATGACCGTGACGCAGATTAACGCAACGCCCGCGTGCGTTGGAGTCTGGCCCTGTAAAAAGACTTTTGCGCCTGTGTAATGAAACGCCGCGGAAACACCGCGAAAACACCGCGTGGCCCGAAACGCGCGCTATCTGGCCGTTGAACGCACCATCGCCCCCCGCGCGCAGCGGCATCGGCCGCTAGACTGCACGGGTGTTGCAACGCCTTGTGCGAGGCGTCAACTCCACTCACTCGAGGTAATTGCGCATGTTAGTCGCGATGATGCTCTACGCCGGTTTTCAACTGCTGGAAGTCAGCGATTCAATGGACGTATTTCATGAGGCAAATCGCTGGTGTGGACAGACGTTTTATGAGCCGCAACTGCTTGGGCCGTCGTGCGAAAGCGTCATCGCCTCCAGCGGCGCCGCCGTTGGGACGACAGGCTGCTATGCCAGTGCTACAGGCGCGTTCGATATCGTCGTGGTGCCGGGTTCACCGCCCGGTGGCCCGACTCCCGATCAACACAAGATCGTCGAGTGGCTGCGCAACGCCGGGCCCGCTACGCCCCGCCTTGCCAGCTTGTCCGGCGGCGCGTTATTGATCGCGCGCGCGGGACTGGCCAGGCAGCGCTGGCTAACGACGCATGAGCGTTACGTGAAACGGCTCGCTGCCGAATATCCGGCGACACATGTTTTCGCCAGCGAAGCGTGCCTGAAAGACGGCAATCTGTATTCTTCGGGCAGTGCGCGCGCCGGGCTTCATCTCGCGTTGGCGCTGGTGAGGGAAGACCTCGGCGCCCAGGCTGCGGGTCATATCGCCGGGTCGTTAGGATTGCAGATGCCGGCTGCGGCGCCGTCGGATTCGTTGAATGGGACAATTCGATGGACGCCGACCTGATTCATAAAGCGCTCGCCAATCCACTGCGCCGCGAGATTCTTGCGTGGTTGAAGGCGCCGCGTGAGACGTTTGCGCGCGACCAGATCGACTTCGGCCACGGTGTCGCCATGAGTGCGATCCAGCAGCGCAGCGGCCTCGCCCAATCGACCGTGTCTGCCCATCTTGCCGTGCTGGTCGAAGCCGGTTTGCTCGTCACGACGCGCGTAGGGCAATGGACTTTCCACGCTCGCAATGAAACGCTGATCGGCGCTTTCGCCGAGCAGATCCGACTAAATCTTTAGGATCGCGAATCTGGTTTGATGCGCGCCGGCTTTCTGACTACGCGCCCCTGATTCGCGTCGGCGTGCTCGCGTATCGTTTCGATCAGCGCGCGCAATCCGGCCGGTACGTGGCGGCGGCCCGGATAGTACAGACATAGGCCGTCCAGCGCAGGCGTCCAGTCCTCCAGCACGCGCACGAGCGTACCCGCTTCGAGATCGGCGCTCACATTCCATTCGGTCAGATACGTCAGCCCCAGGCCCGCGCGCGCCGCATCCAGCATCAGGTTGGGTTCGTCCAGCGTGATCGCGCCCTCGCCGTCCACGCGCACGACCTGGCCGCGCTTTTCGAATTCCCACTGATAGATCATCCCACTCGGCATGCGGCTACGAATGCAGCGATGGCGCGCCAGATCGGCAGGCGTGCGTGGCGGCTTATACCGCGCGAAATACTCCGGACTGCCTACCAATGCAAAGCGCTGGCGCTCGCCGAACGGCACGGCGATCATGTCCTGCGGCACGCTGTCGATCAGCCGGATACCTGCATCGAACCCTTCGACGACGATATCGACCAGCCGCCCTTCCGTGACGATATCGAGCTTCATCTCGGGATAGCGCTGCAGGAAAGCGATAAATACCGGCATCACCTGCCGCGCCGCGCCCGCCGATGTGTTGATGCGCAAAGTGCCCGAAGGCGTGTCGCGAAAGCTTCCCGCCTGGTCGAGCGCGGTCTGGATGGTTGCGAGCGCCGGCGCTACGGTCTGCACGAATTGCGCGCCCGCTTCTGAAAGCGACACGCTACGCGTGGTGCGATTGAACAGCCGTACGCCGATGCGCGCTTCCAGCGTTGCGACCGCATGGCTGAGCGCCGAGGTCGACACACTCAGCTCGTCCGCCGCAGCGCGAAAGCTGCGCCGCCGCGCCACGGCCAGCACGGCTTCCAGCTCGGTCAGTCCGGAGGTTTTCATTATCCTGGATCATTCAATAGGTCATCCCGGATTGTACGGCTAGTCAGGTCAATCGCATCGGTCTATCTTGCGATCTGGACAACGCACTGGCAGACAGAACATGCAGACCATCGAGCACATCTATATCGACGGCGCCTTCGTCGTACCGCACGGCGAAGAATACTTCGACCTCCACAACCCGGCGACGGAGCAAGTGATCGGCCGTGTCCGACTGGCCGATGCCGAAGACGCACGCGCCGCCGTCGCCGCCGCGAAGCGCGCCTTTCCCGCGTTCTCGCGCACTGATAAAGCCGAGCGCGTGGCGATGCTCAGGCGCATGCACGCAGCCGTCGTCGCGAAAGAAGACGCCCTGTTCGAAGCGATCATCGAAGAATACGGTGCGCCGGTCTCACGCGGCCGCTGGATGGCGCAGCACGCGAGCGACGTGCTCAAGCAAGCCGCCGACACACTTAAAGCTTATGCGTTCGTGAGCCGCGCCGGTACGGCGGAGGTCGTCATGCAACCGCTGGGCGTGGCGGGATTGATCACGCCCTGGAATAGCGACGCGGGCTTTATCTGCGGCAAGCTAGCCGCCGCGCTGGCTGCAGGCTGCACGGCCGTCGTCAAACCCAGCGAAATGAGCGCGATCCAGACGCGCATCGTGACCGAAGCGCTGCATGAAGCGGGGCTTCCCAAAGGCGTATTCAACATCGTGACGGGACGCGGCGAAACGGTGGGCGCGGAAATCAGCGCGCACCCCGATGTCGCCAAACTCTCTTTCACGGGATCGACGGCAGTGGGCAAATCGATCCTGAGCGCCGGAGCGCAAACGCTCAAACGCGTCACGCTGGAACTGGGCGGCAAATCGCCGTTTATCGTGCTCGACGATGCGGATTTCGACGAGGTCGTCCCGCTCGCGCTGCAGGCGGGGTTCATGAATAGCGGCCAGGCCTGCATTGCCGGAACGCGCATTCTGGTGCCGCAAGCGCGGCTTGCCGAATTCGAGCAGAAGATCGTCGCCGCCGTCGCGCAGATTCAGTCGGGCGATCCGCGCGATCCGCGTACGAGCATCGGCCCGATGGTGAGCCAGAAGCAATGGGAGCGGGTGCAGCGCTATATCCGCATCGGCATCGACGAGGGCGCGCGTCTGCTCGCGGGCGGCGAGGGCCGGCCGCAAGGCACGACGTCAGGCTGGTTCGTGCGCCCGACGCTCTTTAGCGACGTGCGCAACGACATGACGATCGCGCGCGAGGAGATCTTCGGGCCGGTGCTGTCCATCATCGCGTATCGCGATACCGAGGATGCCATCGCCATTGCAAACGATACGCCCTATGGTTTGCAGGCTTATGTGTGTTCGCGAGATGCGGCGCGCGCTCGCGCCGTGGCCGCGCGCATCGACGCCGGCCGCGTGCTGGTCAACACGCTGGCACACGAACCGGCGGCGCCCTTCGGCGGTTTCAAGCAATCCGGAATTGGGCGTGAATATGGCAAATATGGACTCGAGGCGTTTCTCGAACCGAAAGCGATATTGGCGGCCTGAACGCCAGTCGTTTTTATTCAGACTTGCGATTTAAATCATGCTTTAAAGCAGAGCTTATCTGCACCTTAAGCACTGCTGCCGTTACAAAAAATATACTTCTAAAGCACCTTTAAAGCGCCGCCGATAAAGCAAATGCCGTATTCCGGCACCACACTTGATCGGGAGAAATATCGATGGCAATTCAGGCTGTTTCCAATCAGCCGATGGCGACGAATGTCGCTGCGGCCGCGACCACCACGACGGGCGGACAGTCGGCGCAAACCAGCGCCACTGCCCAATCGTCCAGCGCAACGCAAACGCAGGGCTCGACGACGGCGGCACAATCCACGTCATCGTCGGCGTCTTATTCGGTCAAGATCAGCAATGCCGCGCGCGCGGCCCTGGCCGAGGCCACCGAGACCTCGGTTCAGACGGCGCAGGAGGCCGGTCGCGGCGATATGCAGGCGCAACGCCTGCTGGCCAAAGAGCAGGCCAACAAGGTGCATTGAGAAGTGAACCGGCTCCCGCTTGCATTGATTGAAGCGGGAGCCATTTTTATTTTCGCGCGAAGCGAATCAGGATGCGCGCCGGGCCGCGCGTTGCGGAATCAGCACGATACAGGCGACGATAAAGGCCAGCAAAATGCCCGAGGCGTACAGACGGCTCACTTCCAGGCCGCCTTGCGCCACCGGCTTGTCGAGCAGGTCGCCCAGCGTGGCACCCAGCGGGCGCGTCAGCACGAAAGCGGCCCAGAACAGCAAGGTGCGCGAAACGCGCGTGCCCAGCCACAGCAGCCCAACGATAGCGATCCCCACGCCAAAGATGGCCGCGCCCATTTCGAATCCCAGCCCGAGGCCGCCACGGTCATCGCCGGCCACCCAATCGCCCAGTGCGGTGCCAAGCGTCTGCGAAAAGAGAATGGTGATCCAGTAGAACCACTCCACGCGCGGCGTCGCCACGCTTTCTACCGCAACCGTGCCTTCCGTGCGATACCAGATGGCCAGGCTCACCGTGAGCAAGGTGACGATTACCGCCACGCCGCCGGGATAGCCAATGCCAAGCGAACGGTCACAAAAGTCGGCGAGCGTGGTGCCAAGCGTCGTCGTCGCGATGATCGTCGCCCAGTAGAGCCATGCGTTGAAGCGCTCGGCGCGCACCTGCGCGAAGACCAGCGCGATAAATGCCACGAGGAAAATCAGCGTACCGACGAGATAGCCCAGATTCAGCGACATGGTGACCCAGTCGCCGCCGGTTTCTCCCAGCGTGGTCGCAGCGATCTTGATGATCCAGAAACCGAGTGTGAGCGCGGGCACCTTGCTCAGGGCCTGCTCCGGCGTGAAGGTGATATTGGCGGTGGAATTCATTGGCGCAGTCTCCATCCAGACGATGGTGAGAACGGAAACTGTCGACTCTATTCAATAGCGCCTTAACACAACCTTAACGCGACCTTACGCGGCCTTGAATGGCGCGGGATTACGACTCGATATCATCAAACAGATCGGGCACCGATTGCGAGTTCGCCGGTTCGGGGACCGTCCCTGCGCGCACCTGCGCAAGCACGTCGGCAGGCAACCACGCCTCTTCCAATGCGCCCAGGCCGCCTTCGATCAACTGCTGCAGGAAATACGAAGGTTTGCGTCCGCTGGTTTCAGCGAGGAGCCGCAATCTGCGCTCGATGGCCGGATCGACGCGCACGGCGACGACCTTCAACTTCTCCGCACTCTTTTTCCTGCCCAACGTGTACTCCGTGCTTTGTGCCGCTGTGTGCCTGATGTGCCGATGAGCGCAATGCAATCGCCCATGAAAAAACCCGCGAGAGCATTGCGCTTTCGCGGGTTTTTTGAATCCTGGTGCCTAAGTCGGGACTCGAACCCGAACGCCTCGCGGCGCTACCCCCTCAAGATAGTGCGTCTACCAATTTCGCCACCTAGGCAAGGGATCGGCATTGTATCGACTCTTTTCCGGTTTTTGAAGACCCTCGCCAAAAAAATCCGAAAAATTTTTTCAGCCGTGTGAAAAGCGCTTCAAAAGCCGATGCAAACCGACACCGCCGGGCCGTTCAATCGTCCAGCGTCTGCAGAAATTCCGCCACCGTGGCCGCCACCTGCGCTTCCTGCTCGCGATGCGGGACGTGACGCACGCCGTCCATGATCGCCGCTCGACCGGGTCCGCTCACGCTTGCCGCAATGCGTTCGGGATGCACCTGTGTGCCATATTCGTCGAGGCTGCCGTGTATCGCCAACGTCGGGCACGATACGCGCGGCAGCACCGCATCGAGCGACCAGTCGGCAAACTCGGGCGACAGCCAGGTTTCGATCCACGCATCCAGCACCCATTGCGTCTTGTCGCCGTGATAGCGCGCAAGACGTGCGAACTGAGCGGGATCGCGAAACTGCGCGCGCGCGGCGCGGATACCGGCCAGCGTGCGGTCCTCCACGAAGGTTTGCGCGGCTTCGGTGATAAGCGCATCGCACTGCCCTGCATGCTGCGCCGCGCATTCGACCGCCATGCCGCCGCCCACGCTATGACCGAAAGCGATAAAGCGCTCGACGCCCAGCTGCTCGCATAGCGCCGGGAAAAAGCGCGCCGCCTCGTCGCGCACGAAGCCTGCGTGCAGCCGGTCGGTACGCGCATCCGAAGCGCCAAAACCCGCGCGATCGTAGGCGATCACGCGCCGTCTGGTTGCGTGCGCAAGCGTCTGCGCAAACGTGCCCCAGAGCGTGACGCAGCCCAGCGAGTCGTGCAGCAGCACGATCGGCGCGCGCCGCTCAGGCTCTCCATACTGCCAGCTACGCGCAAACAGCTTGCCGGTAGGGCCCGCGATCCAGTGGTCCTGCGTCAACGCCTGTGTCTCGATCATTGTTATGCGGTGTTCGTGGTCGATGGAGTTCGGCCAGTCACTCAGCCGAACAGATGCCTCAGTATGCCTGTTGCCGCCACGCCGATCAGCACCGTAGGCAGCAAGGAAAGCCGCGTCGCGGCGAACAGCGTGATGGCGAGTGCCGCGAGATCGGCGGGATTGCGCGACACGAAAGCCGGTGCGATCACCGAAATCAGCACGCAGCCCGGCACATTCTCCATCACCGCGCGCATACGCGGACTGAGCGTGCGATCGCGCAGCGCCACGTAGCCAATGATGCGCGTGAGGTAAGTCGTCACGGCCATCAGGAAGATGGTCGCGAGCGTCATCAACGTGGATGCTTCAGGCATGGCTCGGCTCCCGCAGCACGGCCGTCACGAGGCCCGCGCAAGCGCCCACTGCCACATACCAGGCGCCCGGCACATACAGATAGGTTACGGCCGCCGCCGCGAGGCTCACGAGCCAGGGCAGGCTCGCGCGCGCGCCCTTCCACATGCCCTTGAGCAGCACCAGAAAGACGGCGGTGAAGGCCATGTCGAAACCATAGCGCTGCACGTCGCCCAGCACCGGACCGAGCACCGCGCCCAAGGCCGTGAACGACACCCACGTCAGCCAGAGGTTGATCGCCACACCCATGTAATAGGCCATGCTCACGCGGCCGTGGCCGTTCGACTTCGCGTCGGCCATCGCCATCGCCCAGCTTTCGTCGCACATCAGGAACAGCGCGGGCAGCGCGCGGCGCAGTGGCACGTGGCGGATATATTGCGCGAAGGCCGCGCCCATCAGAATGTGACGCGCGTTGACGAGAAACGACATCGCCACGATCAGCGCAATATGCGGCGGCGAGGTCCACAGGCGTACCGCCGTGAATTCGGAGCCGCCCGCGAAATTCACGCCGGTCATCAGCGGAACTTCAATATTGCTCAGGCCCTTTTGCGCCGCCTGGGCGCCCAGCACCAGCGCAAACGGGATGAAGCCCATCATGATGGGCAGCGCCGCACGCATGCCGCGCGCGACTTCGGAGGTATCGATGGAACGCCGCGCGGAGGCGGCGGAGGTAGGCACACTGCTCATGATAATTACAATTCCTGCAAAGGCGATATTTTCTGCTGAATGCGTTCGAATCGGGTTGCGTTGTGGCCATGCAGACGGGAGAATTTGGCACTCAATGCCACAAATCAGCGAAATATCGACATGGAAAGCCAGCTCAAGCTCGACGCCATCGACCGGCGCATCCTCAACGCCCTGCAACGCGACGGCCGTTTGCAGAACGTGGATCTCGCCCAGCAGGTGGGGCTGTCGCCCTCGCCGTGTCTGCGGCGCGTGCGGCTGCTGGAGGACGCCGGGGTGATCGAAAAGTACGTGGCCGTGCTCGATCCGGCCAAGGTCGGCAAGGCGCTGACGGTGTTCGCGCGAGTGTGGCTCAAAGGCCAGGACGCGCATACGGTGGACAGCTTCGCCGAGGCAGTGCGCCATTTCCCCGACGTAGTGGAGTGTCACCTGATGGCGGGCGACTGCGATTTTCTGCTGCGTATCGTGGCCGCGGATCTCGACGAATATCGCCGCTTTTTGATGGAATATCTGACGCGTATTCCCGGCGTGCAAAGCGTTAAAACCGATATTCCGATGCAGAAAATCAAACTCACATCGGAGATTCCAATGTGAGGCTGGCCGGGTCAGGCTGAATCGAGTTGTTTGCGCATCGTCGCCGTGATGCGTTGGCGCGCGTTGTCGTAGCCCTCCCACGGATCGGCGCGCAGTTTTTCGAGCCGCTCGTGCAGGTTCGCCACGGTCCATTGCCCGCCACCGGTAAGCGATTCCAGCTCGTCCCAGCGGATCGGCACGGAAACGCCCAGGCCCGGCCGCGCGCGCGGCGCGTAAGCGGCAATCGAGGTCGCGCCGCGCCCGTTACGCAGATAGTCCACGAAAATGCGGCCCGTGCGGTTCTTCGGCCCCATCTTCGCGCTGAATCGATCGGGCAACGTAGTCGCCATATGCACGGCCACCGCGTGCGCGAAGTCCTTCGCCTCATCCCATGGCGCGTGACGTGCGAGCGGCACGACGACGTGCAGGCCCTTGCCGCCACTCGTCTTGCACCACGCACGCAGGCCCAGCGCGTCGAGCAGATCGCGCGTCAGTTGCGCCGCTTCGATCATGCGCTCCCAGCCGAGCGCCGGGTCGGGATCGAGATCGAAAATAAGGCGATCGGGTTTTTCAATGCTCGTCACCTGCGCATTCCACGTATGAAATTCGATGGCATCCATTTGCGCCGCGCCGATGATGGCGTCCGCGCTTTCGAAAGTCATCAGCGCGGCGTGGCCCGGGTCGAGTCCTTCGTGCTGGGTCACGTGCGGGATCTGCAGCTTGCTCGCGTGCTTCTGGAAGAACAGCTCGCCGTCCACACCGCCAGGCGCGCGCACGAGCGCGGCGGGCCGCTTTTGCAGATGCGGCAGCAGCCAGGGCGCAACGGCCTCGAAGTAATGGACGAGATCGATCTTGCGCAGTCCGCTGGCTTGATCGATCACGCGCTCGGGATGGGTGATGCGGATGCCGGCCACTTCGGTTTCTCCTTCTGCGGTGCGCGATTTTGTGTGCGCTTTGATCTTGACGGGCGGCCCCGGTGTTTCATCGAAGCGTCGATTTGATTCGCAATCCTTGATATTAAGTCGGACAGGGATCACGAATCCACCGCGATTCCTTGCAACCTAAGCCGCGCGCTTGCGCCGGCTCGCCGTCTTGCGCGACGGCGGTGGCGACGCGGCAGCGGCTTCTCCGTCATCACGCGCAGCGCTCTTGCGCTTGCCAAGGCTGCGCTTGAGCAGTTCGGTCAGGTCCACGATATCTGCACCGTGCGCCTTCTGAGCGGGCGCCTTCACGCGCGATACGTCGTGCGCCTTGCCCTGCTTGACCTTGCGTTCGGCCAGCTCGAGAAGCGCGTCGCGGAACGTATCGTGATACGCGTCGGGCTGCCACTCGGTGCTCAGATCGTCGATCAGCTTGCGCGCCATCTGCAACTCACGGCTGCTCACGCCTTCGCTCTTTGCGCTCTTCGGCAAGGCCTTGATGTCGTCGAAATCGCGCACCTCGGTGGACCAGCGCAAGGTCTGCAGCGCCAGCGCCGGACCCGCCGCAATGACCGCCGCGAGATGCTGCTTGCTGTGCAGCACCACATTGGCGATGCCGATCTTGCCGCTCGCCGCCAGCGCATCGCGCAGCAGCGCATACGTCTTGCCCGCGCGGCGATCCGGCGTGAGCCAGTACGGCGTGTCCAGATAGACGAACGAGAGTTGCGCCGCGTCGACAAAGGCGAGAATGTCCACCGTTTGCGTGGCATCAGGACTCGCGGCGCGGATTTCCTCGTCGGAGATCACCACGTAAGCGCCCTTCTCGTACTCGTAGCCACGCACGATGTTTTCGCGCTCCACGGGCTTGCCGGTGCGCTTGTTGATCTGACGATAGCCGATTGGGTCGAGGCTGCGGCGCTCCAGCAGATTGAAGCCTGTGTGTTCGCTCTGTGTCGCCGGAACGAGTTCGACAGGCACGTACACCAGCCCGAAGCTGATGGCGCCCTTCCAGATCGCACGCGGCATGATCGCTCTCCTTCTCGCAGCCGGCCTGTTGGCACAGAGGACAAACCTCACAGCAAACGCGGTGCCCGGGCGGCCCTGCAGCGTTAGCAAACCACGCGCACTCGCAAACCGCACATTGGCCGCTTTGGCTATAGTACGAGGCGCCGATTTTCGCGCCCTTTTAGAGGTGCGCTGAAAGACATGCATATTGGGCACGCTCCGGCTTGTCCCTCGCTCGCACGACTGCACACCAGCACAAGAAAAAACGCGGAGAACCACGTTGCTGCATCGACACCTCATCGCAAGACTCCTTACGGGTCTGCTACCGCTGCTGTCCGCCACCGCTGCCCACGCAAGCAGCGACGATAGCTGCTACGCCACCGCCACCTTGCGCCAGCCCGGCTATTCATGCGGCGGGCTGCCCATCCTGAGCCCCGGCAACGACACGCGCATCAACGCGATGCTGCTGATGGCCGACAGCAAGCGGCTTTCGCAGGCTTTCCCCGACCCGCGCAAAGTCCCTGTCGCGGATCGCCCGAACCAGCTGGTCGTACCTTTCCTCTACGACTACTCGGGCTGGATTGATATCGGCCAGAAGTCGGGCAACGCGAACGATGACGCCGACGCCAACGGACAATCGGCGTCCTATGCCGACGGCGAAGGCAGCATTTGCCGCAGCGTCACGACAGGCGATCAGGAGTTCAACGATGCGCTGGGCGCGGCCAAAGGCCTGCCCGCCGACGAAGCCGCCCGCCTGCGCGCCGCGCGCGTCGAGATGGCCAAGGCATGCGCCGCAAGCACCGATGGCAGCGGCAATGGCAATGGCAACAGCAACGGCGCCAGCGCAGCCGCCTGGCACAAGCCGACCGGCCTGAAGAGTCCGCTCGGCCAGCAGTTTGCGACCTATCTGGAAGGTGCCAACGCGTTCTATCGCTACGACTTTTTTGCGGCGACGAAGTCCTTCGCCAGCGCCTCGCACAGCAGCGATCCGTGGCTGCGCGAGGCCTCGCTCTACATGGCGGGGCGCGCGCAGCTCAACGCCGCTCAGGCGGGGGCATTCGGCTTCGGCGGCGACGCCACGAAACTCGATCGCAGCAATGTCAGGCAGGTCTCGCTCGACGCCGCGCGCACGGTCTTTCGCGCTTATCTGAAGGTCTATCCGCACGGACTCTACGCGGCTTCGGCTGAGGGTTTGCAGCGGCGCGTCGCCTGGCTTGGCGGCGACGCCCAGGCGCAGGCCGACAGCTACAGCCGCGCCTTCGCCACCTGGACCGCCGACGACGCGAACGTGCCGATCGGGCAGCTCGCCAACGAATTCGACAACAAGCTGCTGATGGACAATCCCGACGTGGCGAACGTGCAATCGCCCGCGGTGCTCGCCATCGTCGACCTGATGCGCATGCGTACGCAGGGCAGCGACGATTCCTCGCAATCCAAAACCATCAAGCTCGACGAATTGCAGGCGCAAAAGCCGGTGTTCGCGCGCATGCCCGCGCTGCACGACTATCTGCTGGCCTCGTATCACGTCTATGTCGATCGCAAGCCGGATCAGGCGCTTGCGCTGCTGCCGGACACGCCCGGCGCGAGTGCGTCGCCCGGCTCGCTCGGTTATTTTGGCTTGAGCCAGCAGGCGCTGCGTGCATTTGCGCTCGAAGACAGCGGCCAGGCCGACAAGGCGCGCCAACTCTGGAGCGATCTGGTCCCGCTCGCGAAGCTGCGGCTGCAGCGCGAAGCGCTCGAACTGGCGCTCGCGATCAACCTGGAGCAAGCGGGTCTTGTCGATCGCGCGTTTGCCGACGATTCGCCGATTCAAAATGCGGCGATCCGCGCGACGCTGCTGCAACGTGCGGCCAATGCGGACCTGCTGCGCGCGCAGGCTCAGAACAAGGCGGTGAGCGGCACACTGCGCGACATTGCGCTCAACACGCTGCTCTACAAGGAATTTACGCGCAGCCGTTACGCCGATTTCCTCGCCGATCTCGCGCTGGTGCCCGCAACGCCCGCCGATACGCTCAAGCCGTTCACCCAGCCCGGCGCGAAAAATAGCGATGGTTATGCCTGCCCCTCGGCGCGCGACATCGCGGCGACGCTGCAGATGAACCCCACCGACGGCAAAGGCCTCAACTGTCTCGCGGAGTTCGTACGCAGCCATCCGGCGGCTGCGGGTCTTGGCGAGGATTCGGCGCTGCTCGATCCGGCCTTCCCGCGCCCGGACGCCGCAAGCGGGGCCGCCGCGCCGCCGCCCACGCTTGGCAGCATGCCGTCGCAATTCCAGGGCGCGCCGTATCAGCGCATCGCCAGCTATCAGAGCGTGATGAACAACACCCAGGCCAGCGCCGACGATCGCGCCTATGCGCTCTATCGCGCGATCAACTGCTTCGCGCCCTCAGGCTACAGCGACTGCGGCGGCAACAAGCTGCCGACCAGCACGCGCAAGCGCTGGTTCAATACGCTCAAGACCGCTTATCCGCGCAGCCAGTGGGCGCAGGCGCAGAAGTATTACTGGTGACGTTGCCAGTGAATCTATTGATGAAGGCTTGCTTGTGCGCCGCCATGCTGGCGAGCGCACAAGCGGCGCCGGCCGGCACGGTCGACGCCACGCAATACGATTCGTTCTGGTTGTGGGCCGGCGTGAAACCGCAGGCGGTCCTGCATGACGCGCGCACGATCTACGTGCTGCAAGGCCAGATCGAAGCCGCACCCGGCGACGAATCGCAAGTGCGCTTCATCGCCCAGGGCGTCGCGTCGCCGGATGCGCCGAAGGCCCGCATCTGGCTGACGTATCGCGCACATACGCTGCGCTGGACCCCTCGCGTCACGCAAATCATGCTCGCGCAACTCGCGCGCTGGCGCGCGTCGGGGCACACCATCAACGGCATTCAGATCGACTTCGACGCGCGCACGCTGCATCTTCAGGACTACCTGGATTTTCTGCGCACGCTGCGCGCGACGCTGCCTGCCGATTGCCGCCTGAGCATCACCGGGCTACTCGATTGGAGCAGCCGGATCGACACGGAGCAGGTCAACCAGCTCAAGCACATCGTCGACGAAGTGGTTGTGCAGACCTATCAGGGCCGACACACAATCGCGAGCTATGACGCCTATCTGCCGCGTGTCGCGCGACTGCAGTTGCCGTTTCGCATCGGCATCATCGAGGACGGCGTGTGGGACGCGCCGTCGTATCTTGCGCAGAATCCGTGGTTCCGGGGTTATGTGGTTTTCTTGCGCAACCCCTGAATGGTTGCGCTATTTCGTTGGCGGCCGTTTGGGCTGGAACGGCACGAACTGATACTGCGGCCCCTGCACGCGCGGGCCGCAAAGATGGGCGCGCAGCGGCGCGGTCAGTGCGCCATCGCCAATGCTCACGCGCAGCGACGCCGCGTCGATACATTGCGTGTCGTCGAACACCTCGCCCGTTACCCAGCGCAAGCTGGCTTTCACGCTCCCATGCACGGGAATGACCACGGGCAGCAGCACCGGGCCCGGATGCATGCCCGGCGTGGCCTGCAATGAGGCTGGCAGCGTTTGGCCGTCCGCGTCCAGCAGACTGAGTTCCGGCCGCGCGGGAATCCGACATGCTCGGCCGCTGCGATTGCGCAGCACGACATAGGTGCCGCCGTGCGACATGCCGTTGAAATCGCCGCCGCCATCGTCGAGGCTCAGAGCAAGTTGCTTTGGCTGACAGGGCGCGGTCTGGGCGCTTGCGCTTGCGCTCGCGGCCAGCAGCGATAGCGCCGCGAAGAGCAGCACGCCCAGGCATTGGCTGGTAACGCGTTTTAATTCAATCGATGGCACGTCTCCTCCTCGACAAGATTGTCATTTCATTTCGCTGACGCATACTCGACAATTTCATTTATATCGATTAAACGCTGTAAATATCAAAAATAACACCGACTAAAGCAGAACTAAAGCAGCGTGCGCTTTTGACGGTAATCACATTAGTCTCATCAATCGCACCTTTTCGCCAATAACTACGGAGAATTCGCCGAATCCAGAAACGCACACCCGCCAGCATTCAAGAATGAACAACACGATCCGGATTCCCTTCGCGCTTGCCGTCGCGAGCGCGTGCTCATTGCCGTTTTCGTTGTTTGAGCAACAAACTTCCGAAACGCCCTCTGCTTCCATCAATTCCTGCCAGCTTCACGCCGACGCTACCCTTCCGCTCATCGAAAGCAACGGCCACTACCTCGTCAACGTACAAATCAACGGCGTTGAACAAGCACTGGTAGTCGATACCAGCGCGGCAAAAACCACACTGACGCCCGAAGCCGCCGATGCGCTCAACTTGCCTCTCGCCATGGCGCAGGCAGAAACGCTCTCGGGCGTCGGGCCGCAAGGAGAGCCGGTGTACCCGCGCGTGATCGCATCACTGAAGCTCGGTCCGGCTCAATGGAGCGACCTGCGCGCGCCGACTTTCGGCGCGCATGCTTTCGCGGCGCATAACGGCGTCGTGCCTGCCGGCGTGCTGGGCGCTAACGTCCTGTCGCGCTATGACGTCGAACTCGATTTCCCGCGCCATACCATGACGCTCTATACGGCGCAGAATTGCCTTGGCCGCTTCGCCCCGTGGCAAGGCGATTACCAGAGCTATTCGCCGATCTACACGAGCCAGCATCGCTTCATCATGCAGATGGCGCTCAACCACCGCCCGATACTGGCGGTGCTCGGCACCGGCGCGATGCCGTCCCTCATCGGCCACAACGGCGCGCAGCGCGCGGGACTTGACACAAGCGAACTCCAGCAGGACCCGCAGCGCACCGGCCACGGCCTCAACGGCGCGGCGATTGCCCTCGCTATCCATCGTTTCGACTCGGTTCAAATCGGCACGCGGGAATTTCAGAACGTCAGACTGGAGGTCAGCGATGCGACGTTCCCGGAGGACATGCTGCTCGGCATGGATTTTATGAAATGGCGCCGTGTGTGGCTGTCTTATTCGACGGGATGGGTGTTCATGCAACTCGACGCGGGCGACGTTCAGCCGCGCACGGCGCAGAGCTTGCTGGCCGCCTGGGCCAACACGCCCGGCTCTGAACAAACGGCCGCCATCATCAATCAGGGCGGCACTACGCCGCCTGCCCCAATCGCACAATTCTCCACCCATTCGCATATGACTTACCGCAGCATCCCGCACATCGTGGAGCAATCGCGCCTTGCGCCGCCACCAGCGGGTATGGTGCCCGTGAACGCCTTGCCGTCATTCATGGGCCGATAGCCATCAATAAGGGCGGCATCGACCAACCCACCGCAGGGCGCCGACACACAGAGCGCCCTCCGCCATCGCCGTTACCGGCATATACCTCCTATACGCATTCCCCCATGAAGTTCTGCCGCCAAACGACCGATAACGTCTGCACGGGTCCTGGTTCCTTAGCTGACGAAAAACTTTCATGTCCATCTGGCGCAAACTCTCCATCCAGAACAAGCTGGTTCTGAGCATGACCACCTGCCTGCTGATTTTCATCGGCATTTCCAGCGGGCTGAGCATCTGGCTGATCGGCGATACGGTGCGCGAGCGCGTCGTGCAGGACGAATTGCCCACCGCCGTCAACGGCATCCGCGCCGACGTGCAGCGGCAACTCGCGGGCCCGATCACGGCCGCGCGCGCCATCGCGCTCGATCCTTTCCTGCAGCAATGGGAAGCCGACGGCGAGCCCGAAGCGGGCGCGGCCAACTGGACGCGCCTCGCCGCCAACATCAAGGCCGAGGAAAAAGCCGCCAGCGTGCAATGGGTTTCGGCGAAAACCGGCAACTACTACACGGAAGCCGGTCTGCAGCGCAAAGTCGGCGAGCAGGACGGCTGGCTCAAGGCCTTTCTCGCCAGCGGCAAACCGTATGAAGTGAACATGGACCGCGATGTCGCCGTGGGCGGCTACATGATGTTCATCAATGCACGCGTGCAAGGCGCCGCCTCGAACTCGACGAATGCGAATGACGCCGCCAGCGTCGCGGGCATGGCGCTATCCGTGGATGCGCTCGCGGCCGGCATCTCCAGCTACAAGATCGGCCAGACGGGTTTTGCCTATCTCGTGCACCCGGACGGCGCGATCATGATGCATCGCGACACGTCGCTCGTGGACGGCAAGCATTTCCTCAAGGACACGCCCGGCATGCCCGCCGATACCGCCGCCGCGCTGCTGGCCGACAGGGCTTACGTGTCGCGAACCTACCCCGCGCCCGGCGGCACGCGCTATATCGCAACCTCGTTCATTCCCGAACTGAACGCCTACGTGGTGGTCGAGGTGCCGCAGGCGGAACTGCTCGGGCCGTTCGAGCGCACCATCCGCACCGCCACGCTGATCGCCGCCGTGGTGGGCCTCGCCGCCGCGCTCGGCGTGATCCTGCTGGTGGGCCGCGCGATTGCCGCGCCGGTGCGCCGCGCCGCCATGCTGCTCGCCGAAATCGCCGACGGTCAGGGCGATCTCACGCGCCAGATGACGGTCGAGACCGGCGACGAAGTCGGGCAACTGGCCGATGCCTTCAACCGCTTCGTGGCGTCGATGGGCACGCTGGTGCGCCGCGTGCGGGCGTCCTCCACGTCGATTGCGATTGGCTCCACGCAGATCGCCATGGGCAACGCCGACCTGAGCCAGCGCACCGAGGAACAGGCCAGCAATCTCGAACGCACGGCGGCGTCGATGGAGGAAATCACCGCCGCCGTGAAAAACAACACCGACACCGCGCGCACCGCCGCGCAGATGGCCAGCACCGCCTCCACCGCCGCCTCGCAGGGTGGCGAGGTGGTCGGCCAGGTGGTCAGCACGATGGAGCAGATCAGCGAGGCTTCGCGCAAGATCTCCGAGATCATCGTCGTGATCGACAGTATTGCGTTCCAGACCAATATCCTCGCGCTCAACGCGGCGGTGGAGGCCGCGCGCGCGGGCGAGCAGGGGCGCGGCTTCGCCGTGGTGGCCTCGGAGGTGCGCAATCTCGCCCAGCGCAGCGCGCAGGCTGCCAAGGAAATCAAGGCGCTGATCGAGCACAGTGCGGGCACCGTCGATGCTGGTTCGCGCCTCGTCGCCGATGCGGGCCGCGTGATGGGCGACGTGGTCGCGCAGGTGCAGGGCGTGAGCACGATGATGAGCGAGATCACCTCCGCCAGCGTCGAGCAGAGCGCGGGCATCGGCCAGATCGGCGATGCGGTGCAGCAACTCGATCAGGTCACGCAGCAGAACGCGGCGCTAGTCGAAGAAAGCGCGGCGGCGGCAGAGAGCCTCAAGCAACAGGCCGCCGAACTGGACCGGCTGGTGGCCGTGTTCAAGGTGGGTGAGGAGCACGCGCTGACCTAAGGGTTATGACCCGGTTGAGACCAGCTGAGACCCGCTTGAGACCCTCTGCACAACGTTCACAAAGCGCCTAAGCTTTAAATATCGGGCCACCCCACTGCCCGTCCGGACGTTCCGATGCGCGCTCATCGCCCCACCCGGGCGGCGGAGCACGACACGCTGCCGCCTCATCCTCGCCGTGCGCACGCGCTGCTATCGGCGCGGGCAATGCGTGTCGCGCTGTTCGCGGCACTGGTGGCCGTCTGCGTGACGGCCACGCGCATCGGCGCGTGGGCGGCTGCGCCCGCTGCCGTGGTGGTGATGACCGTCGATGGCGCAATCGGCCCCGCCAGCGCCGATTTCATCGTCCGCACGCTGGATCGCGCGGCCCGTCAGCATGCGGCGCTCGCGATTCTCCAGCTCGATACGCCAGGCGGTCTGGATACCGCGATGCGCGAGATCATCAAAACCATCCTCGCCTCGCCGGTGCCGGTGGCCGCGTTCGTCGCGCCCGGCGGCGCGCGCGCCGCGAGTGCGGGCACTTACATCGTCTACGCAAGCCACATCGCGGCGATGGCGCCGGGCACGAATCTCGGTGCAGCGTCGCCGGTGCAGATTGGCATGGGTTCGCCCGGAACGCCGGGCATGCCCGCCATGCCCGGACCTTCCGGGGCTTCGGGTGCGTCCAGCGCGTCGGCGCCCCTGCCCGCCGACACCGCCTCCACCGAAACCCGCAAGATGACCCACGACGCGGCCGCCTACATTCGCGGCCTCGCGCAATTGCGCGGGCGCAACGCCGTTTGGGCCGAACGCGCCGTGCGCGAGGCGCTCAGTCTGTCCGCCAGTGAAGCGCTCGACCAGCACGTGATCGACCTGATCGCCCAGGATCCCGCCGATCTCGCGCGCAAGCTCGATGGCCGCGTCGTCGTCACTCCGGCGGGCAATGTGCGTCTGGCGACCGCGCACGCGCCGCTCGTGTTCGTCGCGCCCGACTGGCGCAGCCGCTTTCTCGCGATCATCGCCGACCCGAACGTCGCGCTGATCCTGCTGACCATCGGCGTCTACGGCCTGTTCTTCGAGTTCGCCAATCCGGGCTTCGTGCTGCCCGGCGTCGCGGGCGGCATCTGCCTGCTGGTGGGCCTGTTCGCCATGCAACTACTGCCCGTGAACTATGCGGGCCTGGGGCTGGTACTGCTCGGTCTGGGCTGCCTTGTCGCCGAAGCGTTCCTGCCTACTTTCGGCGTGCTCGGCTTTGGCGGCATCGTCGCGTTTGCCGTTGGCGCGCTGATGTTGATGGATACCGATGTGCCCGGCTACGGCGTGCCGCTGCCGCTGATTGCGGGCCTCGCGCTGGGCGGCGCGGTGTTCGTGGCGGGCGTGTCCACCGTCGCGCTGCGCGCGCGGCGGCGGCCCGTGGTGACCGGTTCCGAGGCCATGGTGGGCAGCGTGGGCGAAATCATCGACGATGGCCTGAACATCGAGCGTGAAGGCGCAAACATGGCCATTGGCTGGGCGCGCGTGCGCGGCGAGCGCTGGCGCGTGGCTTGCGCGGCCCCGCTCGCGTCAGGTGCGCGCGTGCGCGTGACGGCGCGCGACGGCCTCGTGCTCACGGTCGCGCCGCTCAGCGACACAGCCCCACAAAATGCGCCGCATAACGGACCCCATCCGGGAGGAGCATCGCCATGATCGGTTTCACCTTCGGCTTTTCGAGTCTGCTGATATTGCTTGCGGTGCTGCTCGCCGTCTCCGCGATCCGCATCTTCCGCGAATACGAGCGCGGCGTCGTTTTCATGCTGGGCCGCTTCTGGAAGGTCAAGGGGCCGGGCCTCGTGTTTATCCTGCCGGTCGTGCAGCAGGCCGTGCGCATCGACCTGCGCACCATTGTGTTCGACGTGCCGCCACAGGACGTCATCACGCGTGACAACGTCTCGGTGAAGGTCAACGCCGTGGTCTATTTTCGCGTGGTCGATCCGGAGAAAGCCGTCATTCAGGTCGCGCGCTATTTCGAAGCGACCAGCCAGCTTTCGCAGACCACCTTGCGTGCGGTGCTCGGCAAGCACGAACTCGACGCGCTGCTGGCCGAGCGCGAACAGTTGAACGCCGATATCCAGAAGACACTCGACGCGCAAACGGACGCGTGGGGCATCAAGGTCTCGACCGTCGAAATCAAGCACGTGGACCTCAACGAAACGATGATCCGCGCGATTGCACGCCAGGCTGAAGCCGAACGCGAGCGCCGCGCCAAGGTGATCCACGCCGAAGGCGAATTGCAGGCCTCCGAACACCTGCTGCAAGCCGCTCAACGGCTCGCGCTGCAGCCGCAGGCGATGCAGTTGCGCTATCTGCAGACGTTGACCACCATCGCCGCCGACAAGAACTCGACCATCGTGTTTCCGCTGCCGATCGATCTCCTCACGGTCCTTATCGACCGCCTGGGCGGCCGTTCTGGCAACGCGGAAACCCCTTGAAATATTGCGGCGCAGCGAAAGCACGCCGAGCGAACCTGGTTGGCAGTACGGCTGATTTTCGCCAATAATGCCCGAACATCCACTACTGGACGATGGCGATCATGGATTACATTCCCGAAGCCATCCGCACAGTCGCGCTGGTCGGTCACGCCGGCTGCGGAAAGACCTCGCTTGCCGAGGCCCTGCTCCACCAGGGCGGCGCGCTGCATGCCCAGGGCAGCGTGAACCGCGGCACCGCGCTGTGCGATTTCGACCCGCTCGAGCGCAAATATCATCACTCGCTCAATTCCGCGCTCGCGCATCTGGACTATCGCGACACGCGCATTTATCTGATCGACACCCCCGGTTATCCCGACTTCGCGGGCCTATCAATTGGCGCATTGCCAGCCGTGGAAACCGCGGCCATCGTGATCGACGCGCGCACCGGCATCGAAATGACCACGGGCCGCATGATGGATGCCGCGCAGGCGCGCAAGCTCTGCCGCCTGATCGTCGTGAATGGCATCGACGGCGAAAAGGTCGATCTGCCGGCCCTGCTCGCGCAAATTCAGGAGACCTACGGCAAACAGTGCCTGCCCATCAACCTGCCTGCAAAAGGCGCGACCGATGTGGTCGACTGCTTCTTCAATCCGTCCGGCGAGGCGGATTTTTATTCTGTGGAAGCGGCGCACAATGCGCTCGTCGATCAGGTGATCGAACTCGACGCCGAATTGATGGAGCTTTATCTGGAACAGGGCGAAGCGATTCGTCCGGAACAACTGCACGAGCCATTCGAGCGCGCCTTGCGCGAGGGTCATCTGGTGCCGGTGTGCTTCACATCGGCGGCGACGGGCGCGGGCATCGCGCAACTGCTCGATGTATTCGTGCGCCTGCTGCCCAACGTAACCGAAGGCAATCCGCCGCTTTTCTACCGTGAAAGCGCCGATAAAACCGAGCCCGTGCGCGCCGAGCCGCGCGCGGATAAACACGTGCTCGCGCACGTCTTCAAGGTGGTGGTGGACCCGTATATCGGCCGGGTGGCGCTGTTCCGCATTCATCAGGGCACGGTGACGCGCGATAGCCAGCTTTATATCGGCAATGGCCGCCAGCCGTTCAAGGTCGCGCATCTGCTGATGCTGCAAGGCAAGGATCACACCGAGATCGCGCGCGCGGGCCCAGGCCACATCTGCGCCGTGGCGAAAGCCGATGACATCGCGTTCGGCGACGTGCTGCACGACGCGCCCGAGGACGGCAACATCCATCTCACGCCGCCTGATTTTCCGAATCCGATCTACGGTCTGGCGATCGAGCCCTCGCGGCGCGGCAACGAACAGCGCCTCTGGGACGTGCTGCAAAAGCTTGCCGCCGAAGACCCGTGTCTCGTCATCAGCCATCCGGCGGGCACCAACGAAACCGTGGTGCGCGGGCTGGGCGAATTGCATCTGCGTTATCTGCTGGAGCGGCTTACCGACCAGCACAAGCTTGAAGTGATCACCAGACCGCCGACCATCGCGTGGCGCGAGACCATCGGCGGCCATGCCGAAGGCCACTGCCGACACAAAAAGCAGACCGGCGGCGCGGGCCAGTTCGGCGAGGTGATGCTGCGCGTGGAGCCGCTGCCGCGCGGCGCGGGATTCGAATTCGTCGATGCGGTCAAGGGCGGCGCGATTCCCACGCAGTTCATTCCCGCCGTGGAAAAAGGCATCCAGCAGGTCATCGAGAGCGGCCCGCTCGCGGGCTTTCCGATGCAGGACGTGCGCGTGACGGTGTTCGACGGCAAGAGCCATCCAGTCGATTCAAAGGAAGTGGCGTTTGTCACGGCGGGGCGCAAGGCCTTTATCGATGCCGTGCTCAAGGCTCAGCCGATGGTGCTCGAACCCATCGTCGATATCGAGGTCATGACGCCCGAAGGCGCGATGGGCGATGTGATCGGCGATCTGTCGTCACGGCGCGGCCAGGTACACGGCACGCGCACCGTAAGCGGCAACGCCATGGTGATTGCGGGCAAGGTGCCGCTTGCGGAGCTTAACGACTATCAGTCGCGCCTGAACGCAATGGCGGGCGGCAATGGCAATTACAGCATCCAGTTGAGCCATTACGACCCCGTGCCGCCTGCGCAGCAGGACAAACTCGCGGCCCAGCATAAGGCGCGCGGCGGCGAGGTGGAGTGAAGGGCAATGAGGCCCAATGAGATGAAAGTCGCGGCATAATCCAGGCTCCGCTTGGCGCTTCAGGGTACGGGAGAGGTTCGCGCTTCATGGCCGATTTGTTCGCATCGCACGCGCAGCCGCCGGGCTCACGTACGCCGCTCGCGGAATCCCTGCGCCCTACGCGCTTTGACGACGTGATCGGCCAGGCGCATCTGCTGGGCGCGGGCAAACCGCTGCAACGCGCGTTCGCGTCGGGCGAAGCGCATTCGATGATCCTCTGGGGGCCACCTGGCGTCGGCAAGACCACGCTTGGACGGCTCGCCGCGCAGGCGTTCGACGGCGAATTCGTCGCGTTGTCGGCGGTGCTCGACGGCATCAAGGCGATTCGCGCCACGCTTGCGGATGTGCAGGACAGCCTCGCTCGCACGGGGCGCCGCACCATTCTCTTCATCGACGAAATCCATCGTCTCAACACCAGTCAGCAGGACGCCCTGCTGCCCTTCGTGCGCGCAGGGCAGGTGATCCTGATTGGCGCGACCACGGAAAACCCGAGCTTCGAAGTCAGCCGCGCGCTGCTCGCGTGTGTACGCGTGCATGTGCTTTATCCGCTCGATGCGGGCGAATTGCGCCAGTTGTTCGAGCGTGCGCGCGAGCGGGCACTGGCCGATCTCGACTTCGATGCAGGCGCGGCCGACGCGCTGCTGGATTACGCCGATGGCGACGCGCGCCGCTTGCTCAACCTGCTCGAACAGATCCGCACGCTGGCGGCGGCCACAAGCGCCCGCCGTATCGACGAAGCCTTCGTTTCAAGCCTGCTCACGCGCGGCGCACGGCGTTTCGACAAGGGCGGCGAGCAGTTCTACGACCAGATCTCGGCGCTGCATAAGTCGGTGCGCGGCTCGAACCCCGATGCCGCGCTGTACTGGCTCACGCGCATGCTGGACGGCGGCGTGAAGCGCAGCTATCTCGCGCGGCGCATCATCGCGATCGGCTGGGACGATATTGGTCTCGCCGATCCGCGCGCGCTGCGCTACGCGAGCGATGCCGTGAAGGCGAGCGAGATGCTCGGCGGCGAGGAAGGCGATCTGGCGCTCGCGCAAGCCGTTCTTCTGCTGGCCTGCGCGGCGAAGAGCAACGCGGGCGGTGTCGCGCTGATGCACGCGCGCGGGTTTGTTGCGCACGATGGCGCGCGGCCGGTGCCCGCGCATTTGAGTGTGGCGGCGCCGGCGCTGGGGCTCGCGGGCGGCGATGGCGCCGCTTATCGGAATCCGCATGACGAGACGCACGGATTTGCAACCGGGCAACGCTATTTTCCGGACGGCGTGAGGCAGCCGCATTGGTACCAGCCCGTGCCGCGCGGCCTGGAAGCGCGAATCGCCGGGAGGCTGGACTGGTTGCGGGGGATGGACGAGGAGGCGTGGGAGGGGGACTAGATACAGCAAACGAACGTTCCGACCCCACTGCTCAAATAATCGCATCGACATAACGCCCATGCAGCAAGCTGCATTGAAGAATCGGTCGCGCCGTGCGTAATATACATGCGATCATAACGCTCCGTTTTCCGATTCACAGACCGGCCACGCCAGCCCGGAGACCCGACGATGGATATCGCGCAGACCACCGCCCCCGAGACCGCTCCGGACGTTTCAACCGCTGCGGCGCCCGCGCTGCTGCTCACGGGCCGCCTGCTGCGTCCGCAGTCGCTCACGCTCGACGCGCTGCGCGCCTTCCCCTCGGTGAGCTGTGCGCCCTTCGACCTCCGCTGTTACACGACGCAGCGCTTTATTCGCACCGTCGAGCCGTATCGGGGCGTGCGCCTCACCGATCTGATCGAGCACGCCGGGCTGCATTGCGAGGTCCACGGCGAGTTCAAACGGATGATCTTTCTCGCGATCGGGCATGACGGTTACGCCGTGCCCTTCACCTGGCACGAGCTGTTCAACACGCCCGTGGGCGCGCAGGCGATCGTCGTCTACGAATGCGGTGGCACGCCGCTGACCGAAGCCGACGGCGCACCCCTGCTGTTTTCGGGCGCGGACCTCGTGCCCGCGCCGCGCCACGTCAAGCGGCTGGCGCGCATCGACGTGCGCGCGATGACGATCTAAAACACGCTCAGCCGCCCAGATCCACCGTCAGCGTGCGCCAGCCGCCGTTGCGCGTATCGGCAACGATGCGGCCCACGCCCAGCACGATCGCCCGCGATTCGTGCGCGGGGAGATGCAGTTCGATCGTATCGGCGAGAAACGCCTTGTCGCCTTCGCGATCAACCGTAATCGAAAGCGTTTTCACTGCGCCATGCACCGCGATGCGCCACGTGCCGCAAGCGCCATCGCGCCACGCCTGGCTCTCGCCGTCGTCCTCGACGTATCGCACGCTCGCGTGGCCCTCACCTGCCATCGGCGCGACGATGAACGCGCGGCGATCGGCGCGTTGGGCGAAATGCTGATCCGCGACGTTGAGCGCGATCACGCCGCCTTCGCGGATCAGCATGACAGGCGCATCCCACGGCGCGGGCAGCGTCACGATCTGTCCACCGTCGAATACTTCGCCGCTCCAGTAATCGAACCAGCGCGCACCCGCTGGCAGATACACCTGCCGCTCGATCTGCCCCGCCTCCACCACCGGTGCCACGAGTAGCGACGCGCCCAGCATCATGTCGTCGCATTCGGCATAGCATTGCGGGTCCGCCGGAAACTCCGCGAAGGTGGGACGCAGCACCGGTTCGTAACGCGCGCTGGAGTCGTGCAGCAATTGATAGAGGTAAGGAATCAGCCGATAGCGCAGCTTCACGAGGCTGGCGATGCGCGGCGTGAGTTCGGGGTACATCCACGGCTCGTTGACCGTGCCGTCGTCGTTCCACGAGTGAATGCTGAAGCGCGGCATGAACACGCCGAACTGCACCCAGCGGATAAACAGCTCCGGCGCAGGCGCAGGCCCCGCAAAGCCGCCGATATCGTGGCCGATGTTCGAGACGCCCGAAAGTGCCAGTCCCAGCCCCATCTTGAGGTTGTAGCGCAGCGTCTCCCACGAGGTGGCGTTATCGCCCGACCACGTCTGCACGTATCGATGCATGCCGACGCAACCCGAGCGCGACACCAGAAACGGCCTTTTTTCAGGTGCATAGGCGCGCTGGGCATCGCGTGACGCACGCATCATCAGCAAGGTCTGCAATACCTTCGCCTCGCGCGCGGGGAACGGCTTGCCGAAGCCGTGCGCAAGTGCATCAGGCGTCCAGATTTCGAATTCGTTGTTGTCGTTCCACGTCGATGCAATGCCGTGGCGCAGCAGCGCGTCGGTCACGCGCGCCTTCCACCACGTCACCGTCGCCGGATTCGTGAAGTCCAGATACGCGCCCACTTCGTCCCAGAACTGCACCCAGGCCGGTTCGCCGTCGGCGGAGCGAATCAGCAGACCTTCGCGCTGCGCGTGTTCGAATTCGGGATGATCGCGCAGCAGACACGGCTTGATGTTGGCGCACAACTTGACGCCGTGATCCAGATAGCGCTGAACGAAGCCTTCGACATCCGGAAACTTCTCGCGATTCCAGTTGAATACATAACGCTTCGCGCCAATCGACGTATAACCCGACGACAGATGAAACGAATCGCACAGAATGTCGTGTTCGGCGCAGCGATCGGTGAACTCGTTCATGCGAGCTTGCGCGTCTGGTGCGTCGGTGTACGTCATCGTCGAACCGGAATAGCCTAGGCCCCACTTCGGCATCAACGCGGGGCGTCCCGTCATCCACGTAAAGCGACGCACAGCGTCGAGCGGCGTGCCTGCCGACGCGATGAAGTAATAGTCGAGATCGCCGTGATCGGCCACGAAATGACGATAATGGCCGTGATAATTGTCCAGCTCGCGACCCATGTCGAAGGTGCAGTCGGCGAGCGTGTCGTAGAAGAGGCCGAAGCCCGTTTGCGTCTGCGCACGCCACGTCAGGTAGAACGGAATGTGCTTGTACAGCGGGTCCGTGCTCTTCGCGCTATACCCCATCGCATCGACATTGGTCATGCGGAAAGACTGGTTGGCGCGATCGAGCGCGCCTGCGCGTTCGCCCAACCCCAGATACATCTCGCCAGGCAGGCGCCGCACGTAATGATAGACGCGCTCGTCCCACCAGCCGAAGTTATAGGCCTGGGTCGGACGATCTTCCAGCGCCACATTCCATTCGCCATCCTTATTAATCTGCCATGAGCAGAAGCCGCCATCGAGCCTCACCGTCAAGCGAATTTTCGACGTGCTTACGCGTACACAATCGTCAGCAATCTCGCTGACGTAGCGAGGCAGCGCGAAACCCGAAAGATCGAGCCGCTCGCGGCCTTCCAGCGGCACATCGTCCATGCCGGGCGCGATTGCCCAGGTGCACGGGCCATGCGGCTTGCCGTCGGGGAGCACGCGCAAGCGCACGATGTCCTCTTCGAGCACGAAGACTTCAATGGTGGCGCCTTGCGCGCTTTGTAGCGTCAGGCGGTTGCCCGCTTCAGCAACCAGCGAGAAGAATGGACGATCTAGTAGCGATGCCATCTGGCGATTCCTTGGGATTACCTGGTAGTTTTTAGAACACCGTCGCGATGCCCAGCATCCCGACGAATTGCGAGCGTGTGGACGAAGGCGTCGAGTTCTGCGAGTCGCCCACATCGGGCACGGCGTCGACAATCGCGCCGTTTGAGCCGAGCGTCTGCCCGCTGGCGTGCTGCCATGCCTGCAAGGCGTAAAGCGTCGTGCGTTTGGAGAGGTGATAGGCCTGTTTGAGCGAGACCTGCTGATAGCGCGCGGCGTTCGAGACGCCGTTGGCCTTCGAGGCCAGCGTCCACGCATAGCCGGCGGCCACATCGAACGCCGGCGTGAAACGCCAGGACGCGAGCGCCGCGTACGTGTTGAACACAGCGGTATCGCGAAACGCCGAATAACCACCTGACAGATATTCGACGTTGGTGTAGGTGAGGCCGAGCGTCAGCGCGCCCGTCGTCCACGTTCCGGCGATCGCTGCGTTTTGCACCGCGCGTGCCGACAGATAACCCGCATTGAGCGCCGATGTCGCGAACGAGCCGGTTGCGCCCGAATCGAAACCCGCGGTACGGCCGGTATTGTTCATCCGCAGAAAGCCCGCCGCGAGATTGACGCCGCCGATCGCGTAACGCACCGCCCCGCTCCACGTCTGCCCCGCGCCGACGCTGCCCGGAATGCCGCTCAGGCCATACAGCGCGCTAGCGCTGAAGCCCTGCCAGGTGGGCGAAGTCCACGTCACCGAGTTGTTGATGCGCACTGTCGTATCCAGGCTGTCGATATCGCCGGGATGCGCGCCCGTTGCACCCGTCAGATACGTGCTGGAGGCGAGCGGGCCGACCAGCAGGAAGTACGGCGTGTACTGGCGGCCCATCGTGAGCGTGCCCCACGTCTTGTTTTGCAGGCCCACGTAAGCCTGACGATTGAACAGCAGCCCCGAGGAGGATGCGGTTCCGTTGTTCGGATCGAAGCCTGCCTGAAGGTCGAAAATCGCGCTGGTGCCGCCGCCCAGGTCCTCCGCGCCCTTGAAGCCGAATTTGGAGGCGTACAGATTCCCCTGGCGCAGATAGACGTTGGAATGGCCCTTCTGGTTGTTGACGTAGGCGATTGAATCGTCGAGCACGCCGTAGAGCGTGACGCTAGATTGCGCGTGCGCGCCGAGCGCGCCCATTGATGCGCCTGCAACGATCAGGGTTTTGAGCGCCTTGCTGCTATGTGTGCGATACGAGAAGTGTGAATTTTTCATCTGTTCTGGAGTATTTATATTTATATGGAGTCCGATATATATCAAGCGAGCAATGCACGTCGCGCTTCTCTTGTCTGTCCGCGTATCAGCAAAATCAACAGACCAGCGCCGATCAAATCAAATGCCCCCAGACACGCAAACAGCGGACCGAATCCCACCTTGTCGGCCAGCGCCCCCACCACCAGCGAAAAGCTCAGCCCTCCGATCCATGCCGCCATGCCGCCAAAGCCACTGGCCGTTGCAACTTCGTCGGGATCGAAGACATCGGCGGAAAGCGTGTTGACGAGCGTGGACAACATCTGATGCGCAAAGCCGCCGAGGCAAAACAGTGCAATGGCCATATACGGCGACGCAACCAGACCGATACACGCAGGACCGGTCATCATGAACGCGCCAAGTACCACGCCCGCGACGCGCGACCAAAGCAAGGGCATGCGGAAATAGCGCATGAGAAAGGGCGAAAGATAGCCGCCTAGAATCCCGCCCATATCGGCCGCAAGGAACGGCAGCCACGCAAAAAGCGCGATCTGCTTGAGATCCATATGACGCTCGGTGGCAAGATAGAGCGGAATCCAGAAGCTGAAGGTTTGCCACGCCGGCTCAGCAAAAAAGCGCGGCAGCGCGATAGCCCAGAAACGCCGCGAACCGAGAATATCGAGTATCGGGCGGCGGCTCACCGGCGCGGCGCGCGCCTGACCGCTTTCGATCAGATGCAATTCCTGCGCGGAAATACGCGGATGCTGTGACGGCGAGCGATAGAGCACGTACCAGACGGCAGCCCAGACGAAACCGAGCGCGCCCGTCGCCACGAACGCCGACTGCCAGCCATAGCGCAGCGAGAGAAAGACCACTAGCGGCGGCGCGAGCAAGGCACCCAGCGACGTGCCTGCGTTGAAATACCCTACAGCGACGGACTTCTGCCGGTCGGGAAACCATTCGGCCACCGCCTTCATGCCAGAGGGAATGGCCGCTGCCTCGAACACGCCGAGCAGCCCACGCATCATGCCAAGCGAAGTCCATCCCGTGGCGAATCCGTGCAACACGCCGGTCGCGGACCAGAGCGCCGCGAACAGCGCGAAGCCGAGCCGCAGCCCGATCAGATCCACGATGATGCCGCACACCGGCTGCATGATCGTATAGCCCACCTGAAACGCGCCCACCACGTACGAGTACTGCTGCGTGGACATGTTGAGTTCGCCCTTAAGCTCGGGCGCCAGCACACCGAGCGAATTGCGCGTGAGGTAATTCATGATCGTGCCGATGCAAACCAGCGCGATGATCCACCAGCGCAATCCTTTGATGCCTTGCGAGACTGCCTCCATACCGCCTGTCTCCTTCTTGTTTTGATCTGTTACGTTGTCGTATGACTTTCAATAAAAATCATCGACTCGTCTGGCGTAAATGCGTTAAGCATCGCTGTACGTCTGCTGCGTGAAGACCGATGCTATGTTCGCTTTCGAACGCAGTCAATAGGAAATAGACCGACAAACGAACAGAAACGAAAATAGAGGTGATCGAGATTAGATACGACGTCAGACATCCTTAAAGAATGCAAAGAGGTGTGAGGCGCGCGCGTTGACCTGCCCAAGCAAGCGGACTGCGCCGTGAAACAGCGTCTGAGAGGGTTTGCCAGAGTTGGCTGTTAGTTGCAGATATAGAACTAAAAAACGGCGCCCGCTGCCAGGCGCCGTCACGGATCAAAGCGCACGCACGCTGCGCGCGTCAGTCCGTATCGCCGCGGCGCAGCGGCGCGCGGCTCTTCTCGTTGTTGATGTGGACGAACTTGGCGAGCAGCGCGAGAAAAGTCTCCTGCTCTTCGTCGGAGAGCGTCTGCATCATGCGGCGGCGCAACTCATGCACCGACGGCACCAGACTCTCTAGCAGCGCCGCGCCCCCATCGCTCAGGCGCAGCAGACGCACGCGCTTGTCCTCGGGCGGCGTGAAACGCTCGATCAGCCCCTTCTCTTCAAGCCGCACCGCGAGCGTCGCCGTGGTCGAGTTGTCTAGCGCACAGTAACGCGCGAGCGTCACCTGATCGATATCCGCATGGTCCTGCAGAATGCGCAGCGCGGCGTACTGCACCGGCGTGATGTCAGGTCCGAGCACGGTATGGAACATCGACACCGCGATCTGATGGGCACGGCGAATCAGGTGGCCCGGCTGCTCATAGAGGTCGGTGGACAACTCGTCTTTTTTCTTCTTGCGCGCCCGTGTCGCTGGCCGCGATGCCGTACTGCTCATGTGATGTCCTCTGTTCAAACGGCGCTGCGTCGCGATCCGTTTCTCGATCGGAGGATTTTAACGCATCGACCGTGACGTTTATGTCCTGCAGATGTGCCGCCAATTCAATCCGATTGGACGGATCAACCCAGGGAAGTCACTGAAAACACGTCGCCCATATGTTATGTACACTGAACGTTAGATGTTAAGCATGCTGAATATATCGATGCCTCGCATCGCCCAGAACAGGGAGACACCATGTTTGCGCTCAACCAGTGGTATATCGCCGGGTTCGGCTGGGAACTCGATCAAGCCAGACCGATTGCCCGAACGCTGTTGAATCGTCCTCTCGTACTATTTCGCACAACTGACGGAAAGGCGGCGGCGCTCGAGGACCGCTGCTGCCATCGCTCGCTGCCGTTATCGTTCGGCACAATCGAGGCGCGCGGGTTGCGTTGCGGTTATCACGGCCTGCTGTTCGGCCCTGACGGTGCCTGCGTGGAGATTCCAGGGCAAGACAGGATTCCCGGCAAATGCCGCGTGCCGGCGTATACGCTGGTCGAAAAAGATCAGATTCTCTGGGTCTGGTTCGGCGATGCCGATCATCCCGAGCCGCTGCAGGCCCCGCCGGACTACCCCTGGCATGCCGACGCGCGCTACGAATTCCGCGGCGATGTCTATCACTACGACGCGCCCTGGCAGCTCATTCACGACAATCTGCTCGATTTGAGCCACCTGGGCTATGTGCATCTGCGCACGATCGGCGGCGATCCTTCGACGCATATGCAGGCGCAAATGCGCGTCGAAAGCGCAGACCATAGCGTACGCGTCGTGCGCCATATGCGTCAGTCGAAGCCGCCCGCAACCTACGCCGCCGCGTGGCCCTTTGCGGACCGCATCGACCGCTGGCAGGAAATCGAATTCGAAGTGAACCATCTGCGCATCTGGACTGGCGCAGTGGACGCCGATACCGAATCGCTCGACGACCCCGCGCGCGGTGGCTTCCATATGCGCGGGCTGCATGGCGTGACGCCGGAAACGGATACGACGACGCACTACTTCTGGACCATGTCGACCAACCGGCGCCCCGACGGTGGCAGCAACATGGATCAGGTATTCGAGCAAACAGCGCTGACTTTCGAAGAGGACAAGGTGGTGATCGAGGCTCAGTATCGCAATCAACTGCGTTTTGGCGCAGGTCCGCAAATCGACATTCATGTCGATGTCGGTGCGAATCGCGCGCGGCGCATTATCGCTGGTCTGACTGCGCCGCCGGGCTAATCCGGACGACGTTGCATGGCGGCCTCGCCATGCCGCCGTAATGGCGCGTGGCTCTGCTCGTTGTTGAGATCGACGAACTTGCGCAGGAGGCGAATCAACTGGCTCGCCTCGGCGTCGTCCATGCCTTCGAACAGACCCGCGTGCATCGACTGCACCGATGGCGTCAGTTCCATCAGCAACGCTTCACCTGCCGGCGTGAGCGAAAGTCGCCGCTGACGCCGCGCCAGCATTTCGCGCACGATCCAGCCTTTCGCTTCCAGACGCGCGGCCAGTTCCGCAGTCGTCGACGTATCGAGCGCCACGCGCTGCGCCAACGTCACCTGGTCGAGGCCCGGCGCCTCGTGCAGCATGCGCAGCACGGCGTACTGCACAGGCGTCACGTCGCGCCCCATCTTCTCCAGGAACAGCGCCACCGCAATCTGATGCGCGCGGCGGATCAGGTGGCCCGCGTCGTCGTACAGATCGAGCGTGTGCGCGCGGCCTGCCTCAATTGTTGCCATGAAAAAAGCGTCCTGCGAATTCGTTAGGGGAAAACCAGCATACCGCAGCGCTTGTCGGAGAGTAAATCGGTAAGTACACTGAATGTCATTCAGTGTACGGAATGATCGATTGACCATTCACGGCGCGAAGACAAACTCATCCCCAAGGAGACGCAAGGTGTTTCTCAAGAACGCATGGTACGTGGCGTGCACGCCCGATGAAATTGCGCAGAAGCCGCTGGGCCGCACAATCTGCGGCGAAGCGATGGTCTTTTATCGCGCTGCCGAAGGCAAGGTCGCGGCGCTGGAGGACTTCTGCCCGCATCGCGGCGCACCACTCTCTCTGGGCTTCGTGCGCGACGGCACGCTCGTATGCGGCTACCACGGCCTGGAAATGGGCTGTCACGGCAAGGCCACGGGCATGCCCGGCCAGCGCGTGAACGGCTTTCCGGCGGTGCGCAGCTTTCCCGTGATCGAGCGCTACGGCTTCATCTGGGTCTGGCCGGGCGACGCAGCCGCAGCCGACCCCGCCGCATTGCATCCGCTGCCGTGGGCCGAAGATCCCGCGTGGGCGTATGGCGGCGGCCTCTATCACATCGGCTGCGACTACCGCCTCATGATCGATAACCTGATGGACCTCACGCACGAAACCTACGTGCACGCGAGCAGCATCGGCCAGAAGGAAATCGACGAAGCGCCGCCCAAAACCACCAGCGAAGGCGACGAAGTCGTGACGAGCCGCTTCATGGAGAACGTCATGGCACCGCCGTTCTGGCGCATGGCGCTGCGCGGCAACGGTCTGGCCGACGACGTGCCGGTCGACCGCTGGCAGATCTGCCGCTTCTCGCCGCCGAGCCACGTCATGATCGAAGTGGGCGTGGCGCACGCGGGACACGGCGGCTATCACGCACCCGCGCAATACAAGGCTTCGTCGATCGTGGTAGATTTCATCACGCCGGAAACGGAGTCGTCGATCTGGTATTTCTGGGGCATGGCGCGTAATTTCCAGCCTGACAATGCGGCGCTTACCGCGCAGATTCGCGAAGGCCAGGGCAAGATTTTCTCAGAAGATCTGGAAATGCTGGAGCGCCAGCAGCGCAATCTGGAAGCGTGGCCGCAGCGCAAACTGCTCAAGCTGAATATCGATGCCGGCGGTGTGCTGTCGCGTAAGGTCATCGACCGGCTGCTTGCCGCTGAGAACGTGGAGGCATGATGTCTGACGCTCTCCTCAAAGCAACGGTTTCCCGCAAGTGGCAGGAAGCTCAGGATATCTATGCATTTGAATTCGTCAGTGCGGACGGAAGCGCGTTGCCAGCGTTCAGCGCGGGAGCGCATATCGATGTGCATCTGCCCGGCGGCCTGATTCGTCAATACTCGCTGTGCAACGATCCCGCCAGCACACAGCGCTATCACATCGCGGTGCTACGCGATGGAAACGGCCGGGGCGGCTCGCGCGCAATTCACGATGAGGTCGAACAAGGCGACGTGCTGAAGATCAGTGCGCCGCGCAATCACTTTCCGCTGGCGCACGGCGCGCCTCACCATCTACTGATCGCGGGCGGCATCGGCATTACGCCTGTTTTGTGCATGGCGGAGCGCCTATATCACGCCGGTGAAGCTTTCGACCTTCACTATTGCACGCGATCCCGCGAGCGTACGGCCTTCGTCTCGCGCATTGCTGCGTCGCCATTCAGCGAGCGCACCACGTTCCATTTCGACGACGAAGCGCCGGCGCAGCATTTCGATATCGCGGCCACGCTGGCGAATGCGCCGTCCGGTAGCCATTTATATGTCTGCGGGCCGCGCGGCTTCATGGATGCCGTGCTTGCCGAAGCACGCCGGCAACAGTGGGACGAAGATCGCCTTCACTACGAGTTTTTTGGCGCAGCAGTCCAAAAGTCGGCTGCCGATGCGGCATTTAAAGTCCGCATCGCCAGCAGCGGCGCGACCATCGACGTCCCGGCGGGCTGCACCGTCATCGAAGCGCTCGCGTCCAATGGTGTGGAGGTGCTGACCTCCTGCGAGCAAGGCGTGTGCGGCACCTGCCTCACGCGCGTGATAGAGGGCCAGCCCGATCATCGCGACGCCTATCTAACCGAAGAGGAAAAAGCCGCTGGCGATCAGTTCCTGCCCTGCTGCTCGCGCTCGCTCACGCCGTTGCTCGTGCTCGATCTTTAGCCGTGGTTTCAAAGGCTGCTTGCCAGCATCGCATGCAGCAGCACGTTCGCACCCGCTTCGGCCCATTCGGGCGTGATCGCTTCGCCTTCGTTGTGGCTCAGGCCATCGACGCACGGAATGAAAATCATGCCCGTGGGCGCGACGCGCGCGAGATAGCAGGCATCGTGACCCGCGCCCGAGACGATTTCGGCATTCGGCAGGCCGAGATCGTCCGCGGCGCGGCGCACCGCTTCAATACACTCCGGCGCGAACGGCACCGGCGCGTAATTGAAAATCTGCTCGATCTTGTGGCCAAGCTGCGCGTCCTGCGCCACGCGCGCCAGTTCGGCACGAAGCTGCGCATCCATCTGCGCCAACACTTCGGACTCCGGATGACGGAATTCGACCGTGAAAAAGCAGCGTCCCGGCACGGTGTTGCGCGAGTTCGGCCTTGCTTCTATCATGCCGACCGTGGCGCGCCCATGCGGCGCATAACTGCGCCCGAGCGCTTCCACGAACGCGATCATGCGTGCCGCGCCCACCAGCGCATCGCGACGCAAGTCCATCGGCGTCGTGCCCGCGTGTGCGTCCACGCCTTCGAGTTCGATTTCGTACCAGCGCTGTCCCTGCCCCGCCGTGACGACGCCAATCGTCTTGCCGCTGCGCTCCAGAATCGCGCCCTGCTCGATATGCAATTCGTAGGCCGCGTGGATGGGCGTGCCGCCCACCGGTTCGTCGCCTGCATAGCCGATGTGCGCCAGCGCTTCGCCGATAGTCGTGCCCGACGCATCGGTGCGCGACAAGCCGTATTCGAGCGGATACACGCCCGCATAGACACCCGAGGCGATCATCGCCGGTGCGAAGCGCGAGCCTTCCTCGTTGGTCCAGATCACCACTTCGACCGGATGCCCGGTCTCGATGCCCGCGTCGTTGAGCGCGCGTACGACTTCGAGACCGCCCAGCACGCCGTAAATGCCGTCGTAGCGGCCGCCCGTGGGCTGCGTATCGGCATGCGAGCCGGTCAGCACGGGCGCGGCGTCCGGGTTGGTGCCTGCGCGCCGCGCGAAGATGTTGCCCATGCGATCGACGCGGATCGTACAACCCGCTTCGCGCGCCCACTGCACGAACAGATCGCGCCCTTGCCGATCAAGTTCAGTCAGCGCGAGCCGGCAAACGCCGCCTTTTTCCGTCGCGCCGATCTGCGCCATGCGTTCGAGCGAATCCCACAGGCGCGCGCCATTCACGCGCAACGCCGCGAGACGCTTGAGGTCTTGTTCAGCCATTGGCTTTCTCCGCACGTTCGTCACGCATCCGATAGCGGAAATCGCAGCGCTTGCCGCCCTGCATGATCGTGCTGGTACGCGTGAGTTCGACGCGCGGATCGTATCCCGCAATGAACTCGCTGTCGCGCGCGCAACTCAGCAAATGGCCGATCTCGCCCAGCCCCATCGCGTGATACATCTCGGCGTAACTGCAGCGATGCACGTTGTAGTCGTAGCCATCGGCGTCGGCGCGCAGCGTCTCGACGTCGAGCGCATCGTCCTTTTCCCAAAGCACCTGGAGCGCTACGAACGAGGCGATGCTCGTGCCGTTGGGCTCGCGCGCCGCGAATTCGCGTCCCGCTTCGACGGCCGCGCCGCGCACGGCCTCGGCGATCACGGCCTGGGCGCGCTCCGCGCCGAAATCGCGTTTCAAGATCTCATAGATCGGCTTGATGATTTCGGCTTCGATACGGCGGCGCTCCAGGATGCCGAGCGTCACACCGTTCACGCCTTCATTTTCCTGGGATTGCTTATCATGCTGTGTCATGGTCAACTCCTCAATCCTCATTTCACAGCGGCTTTCGCGCCGCCGCCGAGCACATCCACCACGGCCCACTTGCCGCCTCGCACCTGATAGATCGTGTAGGCCGGGTCCTTGAGATTGCCCTGCGCATCGAAGGCGATGGTGCCCGTCACGCCGTCGCGGCGAATCGCATGCAACGTAGCAACGATCTTCTTCGGATCGGTCGAATTGGCCTGCTGCGTGGCGGCAATAATGGTTGCGGCCGCATCGTATGCGAACGGCGCATGCAACTCGATGGGCGCATGCCAGCGCGCGCGATACTGCGCGTCGAACGCGGGACCACCCGGCATGCGATCGAGCGGACGGCCCGGTTCGAGTGCCGTCACGCCCTCACCCGCCGGTCCCGCGAGCGTCAGGAAAGTCTGGCTGACGAAACCACCCGCGCCCATCAACGGCGCCTGAATGTGCAATTGACGCATGCGGCGCACGAGCGGTGCCGCTTCAACATCAATGCCGCCGAGGAAAACCAGATCGGGCCGCTTGCCCTTGATTTCGGTGAGCACGCCGCTGAAGTCGATGGTCTTGTCGCTCACGTATTGATGATCGATCACCGCGCCGCCGTTGGCCTGCACGCCCTTGATGAACTGGTTCGCCAGTCCCGCGCCAAACGCGGTCTGATCGTCGATCACCACGATGCGCTGCGCCTTGAGCGTCTTCACCGCATAGGCGCCCGTGTAGGCGCCGCCGTCGTCGTCATGGCCCATGATGCGAAACGACGTGTCGAAACCCTGCAGCGTGTATTGATGCCCGGTCGAGGCCGGCGCGATCTGCGCGATGCCCGCGTCGTGATAGACACGCGCGGCCGGCACGCTGCAACCGGTGTTCCAGTGCCCCACCACCCCCACCACATGTCGGTCGACGAGTTGCTGCGCCACCGTCACCGCCGTGCGCGGGTCCGATTGATCGTCGGCGCTCGCGAGCTTGTAGAGCACAGGCTTGCCGCCGATGAGCGGATGCTTCGCATTGGCATCGTCGATGGCGAGCTGCGCGCCGTTTTCCAGATCCTTGCCGATACGCGCGGAACCGCCGGTGAGCGGCGCGGCCAGGCCAATCAGGACGACCTGTTCATTCTGTGCGCGCGCGGCGCCCGCGAAGAGCGTCGCGGCCAGCGCGGCGATCGGCAACAACAGGGTTTTCTTTTTCATGTGTGGTTACGCGTGCGATGTGGGGACTGTGAAGGCGCATAACGTACCGCCTTCGAATAATGAAAAAGATTACGGTTTGATGCCAAACCGCCTAAATTATCTTTAGTTCGATCATTATTCCCGGACACCACAATACTCTGCAAATCGTTGATTTATCGTATTAAATGGTGACCAACTCAGGATAGACGACGTTCGATATAATTCGACACATGAATAAAATTCAGCATATCGCCGACGATCCGCCGTTGCGCGCGGTGCGCGCCTTCGAGGCTTTCGCGCGACACGGCTCGGTCGTCGCGGCAGCGCGCGAACTGGAGATCACGCCTTCGGCCGTGAGTCATCAGTTGCAACTGCTCGAATCGTTCGTGCAAACGCCGCTGACCGTGCGCAGCGGCCGCTCGCTGGTGCTCACTGACGAGGGACGCGATTACTATCGCTCGATCAGCGCGGCGTTTTCGGTGTTGCGCAGCGCGACGGGCTTTGTGCGCGAGCGATCGTCGCGCCGCCAGATCACAGTCAGTCTGATTCCGCTGTTCGGCATCGGCTGGTTCATTCCGCGCCTGCACGACTTCCTGGCGGACAACGACGATGTGGACGTGACGGTGCTCTACGCGAATCACCGCAATTACCGCAGCGACGCCGCCGATCTGTCGATCCGCTTCGGCACCGGCGACTGGGTCGGTTATACGAGCACGCCGCTGCTTTCGGGCGCGATGGTGCCCGTGTGCACGCCGCGCTTCGAACGGCGCCATGGTCCGCTGCGCAAGCCCGCCGATCTCGCGGGCGTGCCGCTCGTGCACGACGAGGATCGCAGCACATGGGCGAACTGGCTGCAAAGCGCGGGCGTGCGCCACGTCACGCGCACCGAAGGCCCGCTCTTCGAAGACGGCCAGTTGACCTTGAGCGCTGCCATGGCCGATCTGGGCGCGGCCCTGCTGCGCGCGCCGCTGATCTCGCGCGAACTGGCCTCGGGTGCGTTGCGCAAGCTGTTCGACCACGAGCTGGACGATGGGCGTCACTACTATCTCTGCTGGCGCGCCGACGCGGAAATGCCCGACGGCGCGCAGCGGCTCGCGCAGTGGCTGCTGGAGTCGGCGAAGGGGGCTTGAGGGAGGGCGTCAATCAGAAGCGATGCCGCATGCCCAGCGCCACCACCACCTGATTGCTGTTCGACGACGGCGTGAGCGTATAGACCGACGCATCGAATGCGGCGGCATTACGCCCGCCGCTCACGCTTTGATACACGCCTTCCAGATAGAGGTCGGTGCGCGGCGTGACCTGCTTGTCGACCTGCGCGACCACCTGGTTCCATTTGGGTCGTGCGGAACCCGCGCCCGCATCGAAACGCGCCTGCGTGTACGTGTAGGCTGCCGACACGTACAGCGAGGGCGTGACGGCGTAGCGGCCATCGATCGAGGAATTGTCGAAGATCAGCGAATTGCCCTTGAGCGAGGCAATCTTACCGCCCTGATAAAGACCCGTGACGTCGTCGGTGGCCGAATGGGTCCAGCTCACGCCAACCGAATGCGGGCCAAACGCGTAGCGCGCGCCCACGGCCACGATCAGTTGATCGCCGCCCGTGACGGTCGCAGAGCCGTCGGTCGTGCTCACCGCGCCGTCCGGGTTGGCGACGTGACGATCGCGATTGATCTTGAGGAAAGCGGCTCCGGCCTTGAATGGGCCATTCGCGTAGGAAAGACCCGCGCTGTATGCCGCGTTGTTGCCGAAACTGCCCGGCGTGTTCGAGAAGCCGTACATCGCGCCCGCTGTGAAGCCGCGATACGTCTCGCTCGTGTAGCGCACGGCGTTGTTGATGCGGATGTTCTGGATCGAATCGTCGTTGTCGTAGGGATGCATCGCCAGATTGCCGCCCCATCCCGAACCCGCTGCGCCCAGCGGCGTAACAAAGGTGAGGATGAAGTCGTACTGGCGGCCCATCGTGAACGTGCCGTAGCCGTTCGCGCGCAAACCCACGTAGGCTTGACGGCCAAACAGATTGCCGCCGTTGCTGGTCTTGCCATTGACCGACGAAAAGCCGCTTTCCAGCATGAAAATGGCCGACGCACCGCCGCCCAGATCTTCGCTGCCACGCAGTCCCCAGCGCGACGCGCTGAGATTGCCGCTATTCATCGACACGTTGCCGCTGCCTGATGAACCCGCGCCGTTGGTACGTTGATTATTTACATAGGATATCGAAGTATCAACAAGGCCATAGAGCGTGACACTGCTTTGCGCGTGAGCGACACCCGCGCTCAGGCCGCAGAGGCTCGCGGCACAGGTGGTGAGGACTTTCCTGTTCATCATGTGGCGGTCTTGCAGGCGTTCGGGCCGCGCGCAGACACCACGCGATGCACCGTGTACCCGTTTTGTTGTTGGTAAAGGCGGGGCGCGCACGGACCGTGCGCACGCAAGGTCGCGATTGTCGATGCAAGCAGGAGCAGAATTAAGACGACGCGCGCGAAAGTACCTTTCCTGAAATTGGGCTAATCGCGCGGAAGGATAAGGACCAGGCGTAGTCAAGCCCGGTCATTTACTCAGTTGTGGTGCGAGAGCAGTCAGTCTGGATACCGTTCCCGCAACTCGGCCAGCAACGCAATCAGCCGCTCCACATGTACCTCTTGCGTACGCCACGACGAAACGCTGATGCGAAACGCGGGCCGCCCCTGCCAGAGCGTCGCGCCAAACCACACCTCGCCAGATGCCTGCGCCGCTTCACGAATCGCGACGGTTTGCGCGTCGGTCTGCGCACGCACCAGCACCTGATTGAGCACGACGCGGTTGAGCACTTCGTAGCCGGCTTCGCGTAGCCCCTCGCCGATGCGCGCCGCCAGCGCGCAGTGCCGCTCCACCATTTCCGCTACGCCCGTGCGGCCCAGACTGCGCAACGCGGCCCACACAGGCAGACCGCGCGGGCGTCGCGAGAACTCCAGGTTCAGATTCTTCTGCGCATCTGCTGAGGCCGTCGAATACACGGCATCGGCGTTCATCGCAGCGGCCAGCGCGGCGGCGTCGCGACAGATTGCCATCGCGCCGTCATAGGGCGTGTTGAGCCACTTGTGCGCATCGGCGGTCCAGCTGTCCGCCAGTTCGACGCCATCGGTCAAGGCCGATTTCGCCGATGCGCGCGCCCACAGACCGAATGCGCCATCGACGTGAACCCACGCACCCGCCGCTTTCGCGCGCGGAATCAGCGCGGCGAACGGATCGAATTCGCCGGTGTTCACTTCGCCCGCCTGCAAGCAAAGAATCGTCATGTCGTCCAGCGCAGGCAAACGCTCCTGATCGATGCGTCCGCAACTATCTACCGGCGCGATAATCAGCCGCTTGATGCCGAAGCCAAGCACGCGCAACGCCTTTTTAACCGTGATATGCGCGAGTTCCGAAATTACAACCCTGACTTCGGGCGCGCCGATCAACCCGTCGCTGTCGAAGTCCCAGCCCTTGCGCGCAAGCAGCGCGCGCCGCGCAGCGGCGATCGCGACCAGCGTGCAGGCCGTCGCGCTGGTGCCAAAGCCCACGGCGCTCCCGCGCGGCAGGTCCAGCGCCTCGACCACCCAGCGCCCGGCGATCCGTTCGATGGTCGCCGCGGCCGGCGAGTTATCGAAGGTGGAGGCGCACTGATCCCACGCCAGCATCAGACGTTCGGCGGCGGCAGCCGCAGGCAGCGCCGCGCCGATGACGAAACCGTAGTAGTTCGGTCCATTCGAGACAGCAGTGGCAGGCGAACCCGCCTCGTCCAGCAGGCGCAACGTATCGGCGGGTGCGGCGCCCTCCTCGGGTAGCGGCTCGTCGAACGCCGCCAGACCCGCTAGCGCGGCGGCATCGGGAAACACACGGCGCTGTGCAACCGTCGCCAGATAACGGTGGGCGCGTTGGTCCGCGTCCCCGAGTAGTGCGAGTTCATCCATGCTGGACCTTTCGTGTGGATTCAGAGTTGTGAAAGTTCGCGGCTGAGCTTCTTCAGCTCTGCGTCGATACGTTTGTAGTAAGTGAACTTGCCGACCCGTGTGGCACGCACAAGACCGGCATCCGCGAGGATGCGCATGTGGCGCGTGGTCGTCGCTGGCGCGATGCCGAGCTTGTCCGTGATAAAGGTGCAGCACACCCCCAGCTCGTCGATATCGCCGTGCGGTTGCACCGGAAAATGGCGGCGCGGCGCTTTCAGCCAGCGCATGATGGCAAGGCGGCTTTCATTGGCGAGCGCGCTGATACGGCTGATGTCGTCCATCGATGCAATCTCCTGTGTCATTTTGAAGTTTAGCTAAATGACGAAATGTGTGCACGACGCTGTGCAAGCATGGTGCAGATCAATGGCCGCAGCGCGCATGGCATAATTCCCTCTCCTTCACTGCCGCTTTTTCTCTGCGCCGTGCGTCGTTTTCATCTCAGGCTGGTCAGTCTATTGGGGACGCTTGCGATCCTCATGACGACGCTCGCCCCGGTGATTTCGCATCTGCTCGCGGCTCAACCGCTCGCGATGTCGGCGCATTGCGACATGCCGTCGATGCGTCATATGCAAGGCGTTAGCGGAATTGACGGCAGCAAAAGCGGCGCAAATAGCCACGCGCAGACACCCAACGCCGACCTGCAGGACTGCGGCTACTGCAACCTGCTCGCCCACCTGCCGGTGATGCCCGGCGTGCCCCTGCCGCTGGCGCTGGCCACGCGCCTCGTGCATGCGCGCGTTGCCGCACGCTTCGAGCGCCTCGCGCGCGTCGAGCCGCTGACCTTCGCGCTTGCGCGCGCCCCGCCCCTGGTCTGACCTGATCGTGCCCGCCCTTGCGGCGATACGCCCGCGCGTGTCGCCGCGTGTTCGCACGCGCGTCATGCGTTATCAGCAACGCACGCGCACACTTTCATTGCACCAGGACCATCATGTCTGATCATTTCCCGCGCACGGCCGCCGCGCTCGCCTGCGCGATGCTCGGCGCGCTCGGCTTGCTCGTCATCGCGCCGCAGGCAGCGCACGCCCATGCCATCGCGGGCGACCGCGTTTTTCCGGCGACGATGGCGGTGGACGATCCCGGCGTAGGCGACGAAGCCGATCTCCAGTTCGGCCACGTTCGCGTGCCCGGCGACTCGGGCGACCAGAGCATCAACTCGTTCGACTTCGAATACGACAAACTGCTTACGCCGCGCCTGGCGCTCTCCGTGAGCGGCGGCTACGTCATGCAGAACAACCCTACAGCGCGCGGCTTCGACAACTTCGGCGTCGGCCTCAAGTACCAGCTCTACGTGAACGACGCGCACGAGTTCATGACCTCGATCGGCGTGGACGCCGATCTGGGCGGCACCGGCAGCCGCGCCATCGCCGACAACTTCTCGACCATCTCGCCCAACCTCTATGCGGGTAAGGGCATGGGCGACCTGCCCGATTCGCTCGCGTGGCTGCGCCCGATCGCCATCACCGGCGAGCTGGGTCCGTCCTTCACCACCGGCGCGGGCCAGCCCAACGCCTTCAACTACGGTTTCACGTTTCAGTACAGCCTGCCGTACCTGCAACAGCACGTCCACGATCTGGGCCTGCCGCAACCGTTCTCGAACCTCATCCCGCTGGTGGAAGTGCCGCTTTCGCGCAGCCAGGGGCAAACGACCGGCACGATCAATCCGGGCTTTATCTGGATGAACCGTTACGGCCAGCTTGGCATCGAGGCGCAGATTCCGGTCAATCGCGCGAGCGGCTCGCATGTGGGCATCCTCGTGCAAACGCACATTTTCTTCGACGACGTGGCGCCGAATTCGATCGGCAAACCGTTGTTCCAGTAATCGATTATCAGGAGAATCACGCCATGAAATTTGCTGCTTTTCGTCTTGCCGCTGCTGCACTCGCGCTCGGCGCCGCACAACTCGCCTGGGCGCATGCCTATCCGACGCACCAGGAACCAGGCGCCGGTGCGACCGTGACGACCGCGCAAAGCGCGGTGACGATCGATTTCGACGACGCGCTAGAACCCGCCTTCAGCTCGATCCAGGTCGCCGATTCGGCGGGCAAGTCGGTGATCCGCGACAAGGCCGCCGTCGATGCGTCCAACAAGAAGCGCATGTCGGTGCCGCTCAACGCGCTGAGCGCGGGCCAGTACACGGTCACCTGGGTCGCGGTCGCGGCGGACGGGCATCGCACCACGGGGCACTACCGCTTCACGGTGCACTAAGCGCATCAAGGCCGCGCCGGGCTGCTGTAGACACGCTCGCAGCGGCGTTACAGGGAGCGATGCTAAGCTTGCCGCCACCCTGGACTCGCCGCTGCCTGCCATGACCGTCAAGCGTGTGTTGTGCATGGCCGTTGCGGCGCTGGTCGCCGTGCCGGTCGCGGCTTTCGCCCTCGTCAAACCGTTGCGCGTCGTCGCGCCAACGCTCGTGCCCGGCATCATCTGCATCAAGGACACGCTCTGCACCGACGATCCGGCCCACTTCGACGCCGCGCGCACGCTTTATCGCGAAGGCTACGCGAAGGCGCGCGAGGCGGTGGGCCCGTTCCGCGATGCGCCACGCGTGGTGTTCTGCTCGACGGCGGCCTGCGCGCAAGCGTTCGGCATCGGCGCGCAGGCGGCGCAGACGGTGGGCGACTTCGGCGTGATCGTCGCGCCGCGCGGCTGGAAGTCCTTCTATCTCGCCCACGAACTGATTCACTATCGGCAGGCCGAAATGCTCGGCAATCTCGCGGTCGCTACCCAGCCGAAGTGGCTCATCGAAGGCATGGCCTATTCGCTGAGCGGCGATCCGCGCCATCCGCTCACGGAGCCCTTCGAGCAGTGGCGCGCGCAGTTCGATGCATGGCATGCGAGTATCGGCGCTCAGGATATGTGGGCGGCGGCGCGCAACGTGCGCTGAGCATGCGTTGGGCACTCGTTGAGCACGTCGGGTGCGTTAAGCCACGCCGCATCGTGTAGTTCTTACACGCAGGGAGACACCATGACGCCATCCGAACAGATCGACGCCCTGATCGCCAGCATCCCCGACTGGCGCGCCGAAACGTTTGCCAACCTCCGCAAGACGATACTCGCGGCCGACAAGGCGATCGTCGAAGAATGGAAGTGGATGGGCAGCCCGGTCTGGGAGCGCGACGGCATCATCGCGGTCGCAAACGCGCACAAGGGCAAGGTGAAACTGACCTTCCAGTACGGCGCGAGCCTGCCGGACCCGGAAGGCCTGTTCAACGCGGGGCTGAAAGGCAACGCGCGGCGCGCGATCGACTTCTTCGAGGGCGACAAAATCAACGCGCGGGCGCTCAAGGCGCTGATCCGCGCTGCCATCGAATTCAATCAGTCCAGGAAAGCGGCAAAGACAAAGAAAGCGCCCGCTGGATCAACCAGAAAAGCGGACGCCTGAAGTCCTTCACGCCAGATCGGTCACTTCGCGGATCGGGATGACCGTGCGTGCGCCGCAGGTGCGCAGCAGCTCGCGCAGTTCGTTGATGACCGGGAAAACCTCGTGGTTCCAGTCGGCGCCCTGCATGTCGTGTGCGGCCTGCTCCAGCTCGACGATGGTGCGGTCCTCCGCAAAGATGCGTTCCGTGAACCACACCAGCAGCGGCCAGCCCAGGTCGAGCAGGAACGGGATCGAAGGACGACGGATCGACAGCATGCCGAAGGTGCGGTTCGTGCGTTGCTGCGCGTCAAGCGGCACATAGTTGATCCACAGGTCCATGACGAGCGTGCCGTCGCTCGAATGGATCTGCAGCGTCTGGAACGGGTACTCCGTGCGGATCGTCATGACGCTTTGATCGCTCTGGTCTTCGCGCTTCTTGCTGCCGCCAAACACCAGCGCCTCGCCCGCGGGCTGCTTGCCCTCCATGCGAACGAAGGTGTAGTCGACCTCGATCCAGCCTTCGCCGCGCCTGCGCCCCAGCGAGCGAGCGCGCATCTGACCCATCTGGCGACGGTGCAGGAACTGATGGTTCATGTCCATCAGGTTCTCGTGCATGAACGAGTAATGACACTTGACCGGACGGCCGAAGCGGCGTGTCTTATACGCCTTGTCCTCCGCCGAGGCGAGCGTCGGTACCGGGCGCTCGTTGGCGAGCGTAGCGTCGCCCGGAAACACGAAGATCATGCCATGCGCCTCGTGGCACGGATAGGCACGCACGCCGTTGGGCAGGCGCTCGCGCCCGAGGTACGGCACGTCCACACACTGGCCCGAGCAATCGTAGGTCCAGCCGTGGTAGCCGCAGCGCAGCGACTCGCCGTCGACCACGCCCTTGTGCAGCGGCACCTGGCGATGCGCGCAGCGATCTTCCAGCGCGAACACCTTGCCGGATTCCGTGCGGAACAGCACGATGGGATCGCCCGCGAAATGCACGCCCAGCGCCTTGCCCGCCTTGACTTCCCGCGACCAGGCGAGCGGATACCAGTGATCGGGATGAATGGGCACGCGGCGAAGATCGCGCACCGGGGCCTCGCTCGTGGAGCCGTCTAGATAAGGCATTGCACGCATGCGTGATGTCTCCTTGCAGAACCGGGCACCAGCCGCCGTCGGGCGCGCCGGCCTTGTGGGCAAATCGGCGCGACTCCTGCCATGGTACTGGAATGCCATGGCCTTCGCTGGCGGTTCTGGGCACCGCAAATTATTTTATGTAGCAAAATGAGTGCCCGCACACTGTTTGTACGGACGATGGGTGTTTTTTTCAATGCCGCCTGGCTATCGTAGCGCGTTGCCCCACGGCTTCGTCATCCGCCCAGGTTGGGACATACCCGTACCGATCCCGGCTACCTATCGCCAGACTTTATCCGCCGTCAACACGCCTTCGGCTGGGCGAAGCTTGACGAGTCGTGTGGACTCCCCAGTCATCACACATTCAATATATTTCGCATTCCGAATGACTTATCACGGCATTTCGATTCATTTTTCAAACCGTTTCCTCCTGCACTTTTGTGCGCATTTCGTATTCATTCAGAGCGCATATTTTCAAGATGATGCCGTGTGCATAGAGCCTAAGCTCCACACCTCAAGAGCCTCTTGATTTTCGTTGTGGGCGGCGCACAATGAGCGCGCATTAGTCGTTGCGTTGTCAGCAAACACCCAGAGAGGACTGAATGAAAATTCCAGAAGGTCTCAAGAAGGTGGTGAATCTGGTCATCGTGGACGAGTCCGCTGCGGCCACCCCCGAGACCGAAAGCGATTCGTCAGCCACTGCGTCAGGTGCATCCAATGCATCGGGCGCGGCGCAAAGCACTCAATCGGCATCGGCGGGACAGCCCGGCGTGTCCAGCGGACTCGATGTCGCCGACCTCGAAAAGCGTATCGACACACTCATCCAGGACAATCCGGCTTATGCGCCCTATCGCGCCTTCGCCGAAATGAGCCAGTCGATTGCAGCAGCCGTACCGGATGAACAGCAGCGCTATCGCGCCGCGCTGCTCGGCGTGAAAACCAATCTCGACACCTTGCTCGGCGCCGTCAATTCGCATGCCGATGTGCTGGCGAAAGAGCAGCAAAACTTTGCGGCGGCGTTCGTCACACATTCAGAGGCGGAAATCGCCTCGCTGCGCGAACAGGAAACGCACTTGAACGAAGAGATCGGCATACTCGCGCGCCAGCTCGCGGAAAAGAACGCGAAAAAAGACGAGGTCAGCAAGTCCATCACCAGCAAGACAGCAGGACTTGCAAAGGCGAAGATCGATTTCGAATCGGTGCGCTCGACGCTCGTGCAGAAGTATGACGGCATCGTGAAGAAGCTTCAGGGCTATCTTGGAGAATCGGCACATGGCTAATGACATCGCAAAGTCAGAGCTCAAGCGGCGCGTGCGCTCGTTCTGGGACACCAAGGAAGGCGGCGTCGGCATGGTGGTGGGCGTTGCGGCTCTCGGCGGCCTGGTCTGGGGCGCGGGCAAGGTGATGCCGTTCATCGCCCGGCTGATGGAAAACACGGCGGCGGCGGTGTTCTTCGGCGCGATCGCCGTGGGCCTCGTCTATGTGCTGGTATTCGATTCCACGCTGCGCAGCCGCCTGTGGCTTGCGTATCAGCTCCTCATGAAAGGGCTAACCTATTCGATCATCAAGTACGACCCGGCGGCCACGGAGCGCATTCTCTCCAAAGAGATCACGAAGATGATCGACGAGGCCTCCGATGCACGCGTGAAAGGCGGAGGCCGCGTCGAAGCCGTGCGCAGGACCATCGACGACTTCAAGCAGGAAGAGGAACAGCTCAAGCGCGAAGCGGTGGCGATGGCGCGCAAGAATCGCCCGCAGGAAGAGATCAATTCGCACGCGCGTCGCATTGGCCAGCTCGACGCCGCGATCCAGCGCACCGGCAAGGTCTACGACGAATTGAGCGCGACCTACAACAATCTCGTCGAGGCCGAAAACGCCTTCCGGCGCATGCACGATGAAGCCGAATTCCAGATCCGCCTCAAGGTCAAGGAATACGAGGCGGTGAATTCGATGACCGAAGCATGGCGCGGCTTCAAGCGTGCGTTCAGCCGCACGACCACGGTCAACGAGTTGCGCGACATGCTGATCGACTACATCAACGACGACACCGCCGCGAAAATGGGCGAAATGCGCGCCTATGTGCAGGACAGCGTAAAGGTAATCGACGCGGTGCAGATTCGCGACGACGCCGATACCGAACGCGGCCTGCAACTGCTCGCTGACCTCAACAGTCGGCAGATCGACTTCACGCCCGCCGCGCGCCTGACCGACGCCGCGCATGGCGCCTCTTCCGCATCGGGCAAAACGCCGGCGCCCACGCCCGGCCCGATCGACTATACCCGCTACAAAAACTAAGACTAAGGAGTCTCCTCATGCAGTTGACCACTGGTGCGAAGCGCTTCCTCGGCCTCGTCGCGAGTGTCGCGATCGTCTACGGCGCGTACTACGCCTGGCAGCACGGCTTGATCGGCAAGCATGGCGATACGCAGCCTTCGGCGCTCGACGTCGGCAATAATTCGACACCCGCGCCCGTCACGCAGCCAACGGAGCAAAGCACAACACAGGCCGCCACGCCGCAGCAGACGCAGCAACCGCAGGCGATGCCCGCCAGCTTCACGCCCAACGCAGACACACGGCAACAGATTCTGCAGAATCACCTCGTGCGTATTTCGGTTGAAAACCCCAGCGAGCCGATCTATGGCGAGACCAACGGCACGCCGCACGGCTTCAATTACGAATTCGCCAGGCTGCTGTTCGGCCAGCCGGAATTCAACGCGAACGGCCCGATCAAGATCGACACGCATCACGAGGTAAGCGCGTACAAGGACGTGCCGCGCCAGTTGCTGGCTTCGGACAACGGCGTGCCCGCCGTCGACATCGCCATGGACGGGCTCACCTTCCCCGACAACACGCCCTCCGGCGTGATCTACACGAATCCGTATCTGGACGACTTCGGCTACGCGCTGATCGTACAGAAGGGTTCGGCGGTGCATTCGGCGGCCGATCTCGCGGGCAAGACCGTGGGTATCCTGCAGGGCGACCCGGACGTGAAAGCCTTTGTCACGCGCCAGTTCCCCGGCACGCAATTCGTCGAAGTCAACGACGCCGACGACCAGTTCATCACCAAGGCCATCGACGAGCATCAGGTGGACGCGTTCATCTACGACTACCCGTTCGCCGTGGAATCGATCAAGGGCAGCGATCTTAAATTCGCGCAAACCAAGCTCGACGGATCGTCGATCAGCTACAAGGTCGGCGTGCGCGCGAACGACCAGAATCTGCTCGTGTACCTGAACAGCGCGATCGGCCGCGTCAAGCAGTCGCCGGCTTATCTGGACCTGCTGCGCAAGTATTTCCGCAGCGATCAGGCCGATGTGATCGCAGCGGGAAATGGTGAGCACAGCTATGCGGTAAAGCGCGGCGACACGCTCAATACCATCGCTGCCGCGCAACTGGGTGCGGGCGCGCGTTACCGCGATATCCAGCGCCGCAATAACCTGCCCAATCCGAATCTGATTCTGGTGGGTGAGCAACTGATCATTCCGGTGCGTTAATCCGCACTCTTGAATGCAAAAGGGCGATGCGCGTTGTGATGCGCATCGCCCTTTTTTAATGGCTCATCCGGTAATCAGAACACCTTGATCGGCATGTCGATCACGAGACGATATTCCATGTTGCTCGAATCCGAATAGTACTTCGAGCCGTGGTGCCACATGGCGATGAAGGTCACCTTCGTGTCCTTGAAGCGCCCGCTTTGCAGCGTATACGACGGCACGAAACCAAATTCGTGATGCGTGCCGTGCACCGGCTCGCCGTTCTTCCAATAAAGGCCGTGCAGCGCGCTGCCTTCCGACGCATTGATCTGCGCCTCCGCCGAGCCGTCCGCGCCCCAGCCGGTCAGATACCAGAACATCGCCTTTGCGCCGGGCAGGCCGGCGTACTTGCCGTCGAACGTATAACGCGCCTGGAACGACTGTTCGTGCGGTGCGTTGTAGTCCACGTCCATCGAGTTCACGAGATAAATGCCGTTGGTCTCGTTCACGTAGTCGAAGAACTGGTCGCCCAGGATGTGCTGGTAGCCGAACAGGATCGAGTGCGGGCCGTGCTGCGCCGCGACCGAAAAGCTGATCGCGTTGTTGTTGATGTGGCCTTCCAGCGCGTCGCCGGTATTGTGCGTCGAATAGACGTTGCCAAAGCCAGTCCACTTGATCGTCGACGGATCGCCAAAGCTCTGCTGCACCGAAGCGTAATACTGGTTCCAGACGTTATCTGCCTGATCGGCGTAGAGCGAAAGCGAGCCGCCCTTGGCGTAATCCCACGAACCGCCCACATAGCTCAGGCGGTCGATACGCACGCCGCCATAGGAGCTGGTGAGGTTGCTCAGATTGGTGTGGCCGCGATCGTCCGCCTTCGTGAAACTGCCGCCTTCGAGCGACATATTCGCCACGTCGTTGCTCACGACCGACACACCAAGGAAAGTCGGCGGCAGCGCGCGATTGTCGTGCGGTTCCATGAACGGATTGACGATCTGCTGCAGACCGTATTTGACGACCGTATCCGAGATGCGCGCCTTCACGTCGTACATGCCGGGATAGGCCCACGCGAGCTGGTTCGAGCCGCCGCCATCCTTGCCGACGTGCACCATATTGCCCCCGCCCGCGCCACCGTCGAGCTTGAACGCGCCAAACAGCGACGCGTCCACGCCAAAACCAATCAACCCCTGCGTGAAGCCCGATTCATAGTTGACCTGCGCGGCCTGGATCCACGCATGGCGATGCGGACCGCCTTGCACGTCGAGCTGGTCGGCGTAGTTGCGCAGATCGATGGTCAGATGACTGTCGCCGATAAAGCCATTGCTGCGCGCCTGGCTTGACGACGGCTGCTTCGGATTGTCGGCCACGGTGACGCGATCTTCGGTGCGATCGGGCGAGCCTGCGGCCAGCAACGTCGTACCGCTCTGCGTTTGACCCTGCGCCGCAGGAACATTCGCCTGCGCGACCACGATGGTGCCGTTTTGCGCCTTCTTTTCAGGAGCTTTGGCTTGTGCGGCCGTTTGTGCAACCGTCTGCGGCGCGCTGGCTGCCTGTGGGGTGTCGTCGGCCCAGGCCTGCGCGCTCACGCCGAGCGGCAAACCCAATGCGACGAACATGATCTTCGATGTCGCCTTGGATTTTCTGCGATCTGTTTTCATCGTTTTTATCTTCACGTCGTTATAACCTGAATCGTCGGGTGGTGGCCCGTGCGATCCTCCTGGCCGCCGGCGGTAGCGCGGCAAGCCCAATTCCGCGACATGGCGGTCAGCCACGCAGCGAAATACTGCTGCGACGCAGACGTTTGCCTGCGCCACGTTTTATTGTTTGTTTCCTGCACACAGGAGAAGGAACATCGGCACTGCCAGCCGCGACGACGTACGCGGGTGAGCAATAGAAAGGAATCCTGATCGTTTGACTACGCCTGGCAGGCTGAAGATCAGTGTGGTCTTTTTATTCAAGCGAAGGTGACGACGCACGGCCCGCGCGCGTCATCCTATACCGCGACATCCAGCGTCATATTCGCGCCGGAAGCAGATGAAGGTCATTCACTTCGACATCCTTACAATTTCATACAAGAAAGCACCGGATATTTCGACCTCCCCGGTACCTCCTCGATCAAAACAGGCGCGGCGTCCCTACCCAGACGACAACCGCTTCCTTACTTCCGTTGTTGCTCCAGCTATGCGGCACCGTGGACTGATAATGCGCCGAGTCTCCTGTCTGGAGCACAAACTCCTTACCTTCCAGCTCAAGCGAGAGTTCACCTTCGAGCACGTAGAGGAATTCCTCCCCCGCGTGCGTGGTGACTTCCGAGCGCTTCTTGCCGGTGGGCAGACGCACGAGAATCGACTCGAGCTGACGCCCCCCCGCCGTATTCGTAAGCCGCGCGAACAGATTCGACGAATCCGCGAAGCCGAAAAACTCCAGTTGATCGCCGCGTTTGACCGAACGTTCCTCTGATGGCGTTTCGACGAAGTACTGCATCGTCACGCCCAACGCCCGCGCAATGCCCGAGAGCGAAGTCAGCGACGGCGAAGCCAGACCACGCTCCACCTGGGACAGAAACGGCTTCGAAATACCGGCCGCCGTTGCCGTCTGATCGAGCGTCTGATTCAGCCGCTGGCGCAGTGCGCGGATCTTTTCACCGAGCGCCAACGCAGCCGGGTCCTGCTTTCCACTTGTAGAAACCATATCAGGAACGTAAATTATCGTCAAAAATTGTTTGATATAAGTAAATATCGTTTGATACCCTTGCGGGTTGCCGGATTTTCACTTATATGAACCGGCACCAAAACAGTGCGTCAGCGAGATCCGCGCCAACACTGTGACGGAGAATCAGACAAAAACGAAATTGTAAACGCGGTGCCTGCGCGATCCGCAGTCCAACCGAGGAGGAGATATGAAATCAACTGGCGCCATAAGCGCCGTCTTTGCCAGCGGCACCACTCCCGGCGTGAGTGGGGGCCCGCTTCGCACGCGACCCGCGTGCCTTCGCCATCTCCGCAGCTTCACCAGCAACTTCGGCAGCAGATTTGCAGCAAATTGAGGTCACAATGAATTCATCGGTTTCACGGACGAGGTCGTTCTCGACGGTTTTCCTCATCGAGATGTGGGAGCGCTTCGGCTACTACGGCATGGCGGCGCTGCTCGTTCTTTTCATGGTCGAGCGGCTGGGTTTCAGCGAAGAGCATGCCACCCTCACCTGGGGCGCGTTCGCCGCGCTCGTCTACGCATCGCCCTCGATTGGGGGCTGGATCGGCGACCGCGTGCTGGGTTCGCGCCGTTCGATGGTGCTGGGCGCCGCCATCCTGTTCGCGGGCTATTTCATGCTCGCCCTGCCCAACGATCATCTGGGTCACATGTACGCGTCGCTCGGCGTGATCGTGGTGGGCAATGGTCTGTTCAAATCGAACGCCGCCAACCTCGTGCGCCGCATCTATGAAGGGGACGAATCGCGCATCGACGCGGCCTTCACGATCTACTACATGGCGGTCAATATCGGCTCGACGGTGTCGATGCTGCTCACGCCCTGGATCAAGGACCACTGGGGGTGGCACGCGGCCTTCGCGGTCTGCTGCGGCGGCATGCTGCTCGGTATCGCCAACTTCTTCCTGATGCAGCGCACGCTCGCGCAGATCGGCTCGATTCCGGATGCGGAACCGATCCAGTGGCGCCGTCTGGCGTGGGTCCTCGCCGGCGGCGTCGTGCTGGGCGTCGCGACCATGTTCGTGCTGCAGGACAAGAAGCTGGCCGTGACGTGCGTCTACACGGCAGGCGTGGCGATTCTCGCGATCTTCGGCTGGATGCTGATGACGTGTGAGCGTCAGGAACGCGCGGGTCTCGTGGCCGCGTTGATTCTCGTGCTGCAGGTGATCCTGTTCTTCGTGTTCTACCAGCAGATGTCCACCTCGCTCACGCTGTTCGCGGTGCATAACGTCGATCCGGCCTTCCGCCTGTTCGGCACGACGCTGTTCAGCTGGAGCGCAGCGCAATTCCAGGCGCTCAACCCCATCTGGATCATGATCATGAGCCCGGTGCTCGCGACGCTCTATTCGCGCCTCGCCAGCCGTGGCGGCGACGTGCCGGTCGCGGCCAAGTACGCGCTTGGCTTCGTGGTGGTGTCCGCGGGCTTCTTCGTCTATGCGCTGAGCGCGCGCTACGCCGTCGATGGCCGCGTGTCGTCGTGGTTCATGGTGGCGGGCTACGGTCTCTACTCGCTGGGCGAACTGCTCGTGAGCGGCCTCGGTCTCGCGATGATCGCGCGTTACGTGCCGGCCCGCATGAGCGGCTTCATGATGGGCGCGTACTTCGTGGCCACCGGCGTGTCGCAATACCTGGGTAGCGTGGTCGCCACGTTTGCGAAGATGCCGCAAGGCAACCTCTCGCCGCTCGAATCGCTGCCGCTTTACACCAAGCTGTTTGACGGCCTTGGCTGGCTCGCCGCGGCAGGCGCCCTGCTCGCGATCCTGCTGCTGCCGCTGATGGGCCGCCTTTCGCGCGCCCACCAGCAGCAAGCCGATCAAGCCGCAAACGCCGAAGGCGAACTCGCGACGAAGTAATACCCTCTTAAGGCCACGCGACATACCTGTCGCTGGCCTCATCTCTTGAGCGGGATCGTTGCTAACGCATCGATCCCGTTCTCTTTTGTAGGCCTGGCAAGCTAGAATCGTCGGCACGCTTTCATACGGGGAATAGCGATGTCCGACACGATCGATGCAGCCACCACCGACTCCCTTCACGCCGATATCGTGCTGCCTGTCGAAAGGCAACTCGACGCCTACAACGCGCGCGATATCGACGCCTTCATGGCCTGCTGGGCTGACGACGCCGAATACTACGAGTTCCCCTCGCGCCTGCTTGCCAGCGGCGCCGGACAGATTCGCGCGCGTCATCTCACACGATTCGAAGAGCCGCATCTGTACGGCCATCTGGTGCATCGCGGCGTGGTGGGCAATACGGTTATCGATCAGGAGCGCGTCACGCGCGACTTCCCAGAAGGCGTGGGCGAAGTCGATGTGCTCGCCGTCTACGAAGTCGTCGACGGCAAGATCGCGAAGGCCTGGTTCAAAATGGGCGCCCCGCGCTTGCACAATACCCGTGCGTGAACGCAGGAAGGTTGCGCGCGCAATGACTTGCTAGCCGATCGCGGCCTTGTCGCTTGCCAGCAACGCCGGCAGATGTTCGCCCACGAACTCGACCCAGGTGCGCACCTTCGCATCCAGATACTTGCGCGAAGGATAGATCGCGTAGATGTTGCGCACGTCGAGCCTGTAATTGGGCAACACGCGAACGAGACGTCCTTCCGCATGTTCGCGCGCGAATGTCGAAGCCGGCAACACGCCCACACCCATGCCGGATGCGAGGGCTTCCGCCAGCGCCTCCGGCAGATTGACCGAGAACGGCAGCTTCTGCGGCGCGAAAATCTCTTCGCCCGCATCGCTCTCGAACACCCATGATTCCGATTCGCCCGATGGCATCACGAGTTTCAGGCACGCATGCTGGTCGAGATCGGCGAGCGTCTGCGGCGTGCCGTGGCGTTCCAGATAACCTGGCGCAGCGCACATCACGCTATAGAAACTGCCGAGCGAGCGAGAAATATAGTTCGACTCCTTGAGCGATTGCGCGAGCACGAGGGAGATGTCGAGCCCTTCCTCGAGCAGATCGGGGATGCGCTGATGCAGCGTGAGGTCGACCTCGACAAGCGGCTGCTGCTCCATGTAGCGCGACACGAGCGGCACCACATAACGCGTGCCGAAACCGCTCATCGAATGAATGCGCAGACGTCCCGAGGGCACCACGGTGGCATTGCGCGCCTCGGATTCGGCCTGATCCAGATCGTCGAGAATCAGGCGGCAGCGCGCGAGAAAGCGCTCGCCGGCTTCGGTGAGGATGATCTTGCGTGTCGTGCGGTTGAACAGACGCGTTTGCAGATGCGCTTCGAGATCGGACACCGCACGCGAGGTATAGGCCGTGGTCGTGTTGAGCGCGTTGGCCGCCGCGGTAAAGTTGCCCGCGTCCACGACGCGTATGAAGACCCGCATGCTTTGGACCAGGTCCATGAATCACCGCCGGAAATATCGTTGCTTCGTATGAAGGATCAACAAACGCACGCGCCGTTGCTGCGTGCACGCGCGTGCATTTGTCGGTGTCAGATGACGAAGCGAAGTATATCCCGGCGCCTACGCGCCACATACAGGCCTTTGGAACGATCAGAAGCCTTCGAGTACGATCTTGCCGCGCGCGCGATTGGTTTCGATCAGCTCGTGAGCACGGCGCAGATTCGCGGCATTGATGCTGCCAAAGCGCTCGTTGAGCGTCGTGCGCAACACGCCATCGTCGATCAGGCGTGCAACGCGATCGAGCAGTTCATGCTGGCGAATCTGATCCGCCGTGCCAAACATCGAGCGCGTAAACATGAACTCCCAATGCAGCGACACGGACTTCGTCTTGAGCTTGCGGAAGTCGATGATGTCGGGATCGTCGATCAGACCCAGACGGCCTTGCGGCTTGATCGACGCCACGATCTCGTCGAAGTGGTGATCGGTCTGGTTCAGGCTCGCGATGTATTCGACACCGTCGAAGCCGATGCGCTTGAGTTCCTGCGAAAGCGGCTTGGTGTGGTCGATCACATGATGCGCGCCCAGCTCCGTGACCCATTGCGCCGTCTCGGCGCGCGAGGCCGTGCCGATCACCGTGAGCCCCGTCAATTGCCGCGCAAGCTGCACGAGGATCGAGCCAACGCCGCCCGCCGCGCCGATCACCAGCAAAGCCTGGCCGCTGGCCTCGCGGCCTTCGGGCACGCCCAGGCGGTCGAACAGCAACTCCCAGGCCGTGATGGTCGTGAGCGGCAACGCCGCCGCCTGCGCGAAGTCCAGCTTCGCAGGCATGTGGCCGACGATGCGCTCGTCCACCACATGGAGTTCGCTATTGGTGCCGGGCCGCGTGAGCGAGCCTGCGTACCAGACCTTATCGCCCGGCTTAAAAAGCGTTACGTCCTTGCCGACCGCACGCACCACGCCGCTCGCGTCCCAACCCAGCACCTTCGGCTGGCCGTCCTCGGGCGTCACGCGAACACGTACCTTCGCATCCACCGGATTGACCGACACGGCGCGCACTTCGACCAGCAGATCGTGCGCGCCCGGTGCCGGATCGGGCAGTTCGAGGTCGATCAACGATTCGGGTTCGGTAATCGGCAGGCTGCGGTGGTAGCCAATCGCTTTCATCATGCTTCTCCAGTTGAAACGAATTGAATTGCTTTGAAGGTGAGACAGCGAAACATCAACGTACTGACAGCGGCTCGAAATGAATCAGTTCAGGGTCCGCCGCGAAATACGGCCAGAGCATCTGCAGAAACGGCGCGAAATCGGCGTGCGCCATAAAGGCGCTCTGCGCATCCAGACTGTCCCACTCGATCTCCAGCACATAGCAGCCATCGTCTTCACATTGTGGACCGAGCCGGTGGCCGCGATAGCCTTGCTTGTTCGTCAGCAAACCGCTTGCCGTGCCCCACACTGCTTCGAACGCCGCTGCTTTCTGGGGCCGCAGATGAAAACGCGCGATTGCGATCAGCATGGTGCGCCTCCTGTTGCGTTCAATCTCGTGCGATTGCGTTCAATTGCGTTCGCTGTTCGTCATGGGAGGGATGATGGCCGAATTGGCGCGATCGACCTAGAGGGTACGCGCGCAAGCAGTTTCAAAGCACGATTGAAAATACGGCTCAGCCCAGGTAGGCGGCGAAGCGCTGCTGCAGGAAGTCGCGCAGCGCGCTGACTGTGGGCGAGAGCATCGCGCGGTGGGCGCAGACGAGATTGAGCGGCGCAGGCTCGGTGCCAAAGTGCTGCATCGCCGGCTCCAGCAGGCCGGCCTTGAGATCGGCGTGCACGTCCAGGCGCGATTTATAGGCGAGTCCCACACCCGCCAGCGCCCATTTACGCACGAGTTCGCCGTCGTCGCTGCTGCGGTTGCCGTGTACGTTCACGACGATGGGCTCATCGTCGCTAAAGAAGGTCCAGCGGTCGTGCAGCGTATCGCTCAAGGCGAAGCGCAAGCAGTTGTGGCGCGCCAGATCGGCGGGCGTGGCGGGCTTGCCGTGACGCGCAAAGTAAGCGGGCGTCGCGCACAGTACACGGCGATTGTCGGGCACAAGCGGCAGCGCCACGAGGCTCGAATCCTCGGGCACGCCGTAGCGGATCGCCAGCGCAATTGGCGCGCGGTACATGTCCGCGATCTGGTCGCCAATGCGCACCTGCAGCGAAACCGCCGGGTATTGCGCCTGAAAATCGTCGAGCCAGCCCACCAGCACGTTGCGCCCCAGATCCGAAGGCATCGACAGCGACACCGTGCCGCCAATCATCTTGCGTCCGTGCGCAACGGCGTTCTGCCCCGCCTCCAGTTGCTCGATGGCGTTGCGCGCGAACGCCAGGTAGCGCTCGCCATCGGCGGTAAGCCGCAGGCTGCGGGTCGAGCGCGCGAAGAGGCGCGCGCCGAGTTCCGCCTCCAGCCGCTTGAGGCCCGCGCTTGCCACGGCAGGCGTGAGATCGAGCTGGCGCGCGGCGGCCGATAGGCTGCCGTTGGCCGCCGCGGAAACAAAAATCACGAGGTCTTCGAGTCGGATCATGAGCTTGCGGGGACGGTCCCGTTACGCCAGATAAGGTTTCAATACTTCGGACGCCTGATCGAATTTCCGCTCCAGAAAATCAAGCAGCGTGCGCACGCGTGGCGCCATATAGGGCGTGCGCTGGAACAGCGCGTTCACGGGCGCATCGGGGCCGCGCCAGTCCGGCAACAGCAGTTTCAGACGCCCCGCCTGCAGATCCTCGCCGATGTCCCAGATCGACTTCATCACCACGCCACGCCCTTCGACCGCCCATTCGCGCGCGAGCGCGCCGTCATTCGTTTGCCGCGACCGCTCGGGCGGCGCCGTAAACAGCGCCGTTTCGTCGCCGCGCGAGAAGCGCCAGTTGTTCGCCACGCCCGCAGCGGACCCGAGCAGGATGAAATCGAGCTGGCCCAGTTCGTCCGGATGGGTGGGCGTGCCATGCGCCGCAAGATAAGCGGGCGAGGCGCACAGGGCCCGGCGATTGTCGGCCAGGCGCCTTGCGACCATCGCGCTATCGGCAGGCACGCCAAAGCGGATCGCCATGTCGATATCGTCCTGCAACAGATGCGAGAGCGAGTCGGAGAGCACCAGCGTGAGCGTGACCTGCGGATGCCGCTCGTTGAATTCGTCGAGCCAGTGGCGCAACACGGCGCGCCCGAAGTCCGACGTGGCCGAAACGCGCAACGCCCCGCTCACCGTCGCGCGGCCCGCCTGCAACGCCGCGCGGGCGTCGTCCAGCGTTTGTAGCGCGTGCTGGCAGTGCGCGAGATAGACGCGGCCTTCGTCGGTCAGCCTCAGCCTGCGCGTGGAGCGCTCGAACAGTTGCGTGTGCAACACGCCTTCGAGCTTGACGAGGCGCGCACTGGCGGCAGCCGGCGACAGGCCGAGCTTCCTGCCCGCCGCCGAAAGGCTGCCCTGGCTGGCTGCTTCGACAAAAAGCCGTATATCACCGAGATTGTCCATGGTCCGCCGATGGGAATGCGAAAAACGCCGACGGTCAGGCCAGATCAGCCGAATCATTTAAAAGGCCAGACCGCGCAGCATCGGCATGTTACCGCGACGGGCGGGCCGGCGACCCGGATATACGTGGTGTCGCCTTCGATCCTCGGACCGGTAACGCACCGTACAAACGCCAATGTGCCTGCGGTCAAACCAGAACATTCAGGTGCCGACGGCGCAGGTGACGACGCCCCCACGCCCGCATTTTTCCTGTCAGGCAAGCAAATTGCTGATGCAGGGCGCGGCCACGCAACCCCTCTTCCGGCCGCCTCACCACAGGGAGAATCCGTAATGAAAAAGCTGCTTCTGATCGCCGCTACGACACTTATTTCGCTCACCGCCATTCAGCCGGCTTTCGCCTACGATCACCACGACTGCCATAAGGTGAAGGTGCATCATCATTGGGAGACGCGCTGCCATCACTGATGGGCGCATAGCGGGGCGTGAGTGCGGGCCGGGTGCTTCCGCCCGCTTTTGCTATATGATCGCCGTTTGATTTTTCGGAAGATTGCCCCGTGCAGATCCTCGTCGACGCCGACGCTTGTCCGTCCGTCATCAAAGACATGTTGTTTCGGGCCGCGCGTCGCGTCGAGGTCTGCGTCACGCTGGTTGCCAACCAGTACCTGCGCACCCCGCCGTCGCCGTTCATCAAGTCCATCCAGGTTCCGGCGGGCTTCGACGTGGCCGACAACCGCATCGTCGAACTCGCCGCAGCCGGCGACCTCGTCATCACGGCGGACATTCCGCTTGCCGCCGCGGTGCTCGACAAGGGCGCGCATGCGCTCGATCCGCGCGGCAACTGGTTCACGCCCGACACCATCAAGGAGCGCCTGACGATGCGCGACGTGATGGATCAATTGCGCAGCACGGGCATTGAAACGGGCGGCCCCGCGCCCTTTTCCACGCGCGACAGCAATACCTTCGCCAGCCAGCTCGATCGATTCCTGGCCCGGCACGCCAGTGCGCCGCGCAAATCGCCGTGAACCCTGGCGTGTATTACACGGCGCCGATTTCCGCCGCCACCGGCACGTTGCCGGACACGCTCATCGCGCGCGGCTGAAGCATCAGCGCCACCAGTGCCGTCCAGCCGGTCTGATGCGAAGCGCCAATGCCGCGCCCGTTGTCGCCATGAAAATACTCGTGAAACAGCACGAGATCGCGGCAACGCGGGTCGGCCTGCAATTGCGGGTACGCGCCCATCACCGGGCGCTCGTTCTTGCGATCCAGCAAAAATAGCGTCGTCACGCGCTGCGCGAGTTCGTCGGCAATCTGCGCGAGCGACAGCTTCTTGCCCGATCCCGTGGGATATTCAACGAGAAAATCGTCGCCGTAATAGCGGTGGAATTCGTACAACGATTCGATCAGCAGATAATTGACCGGCATCCAGATTGGCCCGCGCCAGTTCGAGTTACCACCGAATACGCGCGAATCCGACTCTCCCGGCAGATATTGCACGCCGAACCTGCAACCGTTGTAGCGATACACAAATGGCTCGTCCAGATGCGAGCGCGAGAGCGCACGCACGCCATGCGCGGAGAGAAATTCGGCTTCGTCGAGCACGCGCTTGAGCAGCGCCTTCATACGATGCCCGCGCAATAGCGACAGCAAAAGCGAATTGCCCTTGCCCGGCTGATTCCAGCGCGACACGAGCCTCGCCAGATCGGGCCGGTGTTCGAGAAACCAGACCAGCCGGTCGCGCAAACCGGGCAGGCCGCCATGCACCTGCTCTTCCAGCACGCGCACCGCGAAAAACGGAATCAGGCCGACGATCGAGCGCATGCGCAGCGGCTCGCTGGTGCCATCGGGCAAGCGCAGTTTGTCGTAGAAGAACTCGTCGACACTATCCCACAGGCCCGTATCGCAGCCGTCGTCGCAACTCACCGCGCCCGCGATATACAGGAAGTGCTCGAAGAACTTCACGCCGATATCGACGAACACATGATTGTCGAACGCCAGTTCGAGCGCGATACGCATCAGGTCCAGCGCGTACGCGGCCATCCAGGCAGTGCCGTCGGCCTGATCGAGACGCCCGCCCGTGGGCAACGGAGACGATCGATCGAAGATGCCTACGTTGTCCAGGCCAAGAAAACCGCCCTGGAAAATATTGTGGCCGTCCGCGTCCTTGCGGTTGACCCACCACGAAAAATTGAGCAGCAGCTTGTGAAAGACGCGTTCGAGAAACTCGCGGTCGCCGTGGCCGGTGATCGTGCGGTCGATCTCGTAGACGCGCCATGCCGCCCACGCATGCACAGGCGGATTCGCATCACCAAAGGCCCATTCGTAGGCGGGAAGCTGACCGTTCGGGTGCTGATAGCGATCCTTGACGAGCAGCAGCATCTGCTTCTTCGCGAACATGGGATCGATCAGCGCAAAGGCCACCGCCTGGAAGGCCAGATCCCACGAGGCGTACCACGGGTACTCCCATTTGTCCGGCATCGACAGAATGTCCGCGTTGCACAGATGCTGCCAGTCCGCATTGCGCCCGCGCCGGCGGCTGGCAGGCGGCGTGGGCTGCAGCGGATCGCCCTCCATCCAGCGATGCACGTCGTACTCGTAGTATTGCTTCGACCACAACAGGCCCGCGAGCGCCTGGCGCTGCACGAGGCGCGCGTCGGCGCTTTCGATATCGCGCTGGAGCGCCTCGTAGAAGGCATCCGCTTCGGCGATACGGCGCGCGAACAGCGCGTCGGTATCGAGCGGCACGTCCTCCTTCGGCGCGGACACGGGCCGCCAGCGAAACGTCACAACGGCGCGCGCGTGCGCGGCCAGTTCGAGATGCACGCGCGCGGCGGCCTTCGTGCCGGCGTCGCGGCGGATCGCCGCTTCGTTGCCGTGCACGATGTAGTCGTTAAAGCCGTCCTTGAACGGCCCTGCGCCCTCCATGCCGAACAGGCGCTGCACGTTGGTGTCGTTCTCGCAGAACAGCCACTCGACGCTCATCGCATCCTTCGATGCGGCTGTCACGATCAGCGGCTCGTGCCGGTCGCCGCGCGCCAGCACATGATCGCCCTCTGCCGACGATGCGAACGTGAGAGACGGCTTGCCGCTTACCGGCTTCCACGACCATGTGTTGCGCGCCCAGATCTGTGGCAGCACGTCGATCGACGCATGCCGTCCCGCGCGGTTTTCCACGGTCACGCGCATCACCATATCTTCAGGCGTGTGCTTCGCATATTCGATATGGACATCGAAATAATTTTCGTCGTCGAATACGCCGGTATCGAGTATTTCGTATTCGGGCACCGAGGTGCTGCGCCGCGCGTTCTCGTCGATCAGATCCTGATATGGAAACGCGGCCTGCGGATACTTGTAGAGCATGCGCATGTACGAATGCGTCGGCGTGCCGTCGAGGTAGAAGTACAGCTCCTTCACGTCCTCGCCATGATTGCCCTGCTCGTTCGTGAGGCCAAACAGGCGCTCCTTGAGGATGGGATCGCGGCCGTTCCACAGCGCCAGCGCGACGCACCAGCCCAGCCTTTCGTCGGCGAATCCGCCCAGACCATCCTCGCCCCAGCGATAGGCGCGCATGCGCGCGTGATCGTGCGGAAAGTAGTCCCATGCAGTGCCGTGCTCGCTGTAGTCCTCGCGCACCGTGCCCCACTGGCGCTCGCTCAGGTACGGGCCCCAGCGCTGCCAGCGGGCGTAGTCGCTCGAATAGAGGCGTTGGCCTTCGGCGGTGAGGTCGAGACCGGCGGCGCGTTGCAGCATGGCATCCCCTTCTCATTGGTCGGCGCGAGAGGCGCCGGGATGCTCATGCTAGCGCGGTTTGGTCATCGCCGGGCGGCCCGAGCCAGTCGAGAATGCGCAACAACTCGCCGAGCGACCACGCCTGGAAAGGCGTGCCGCCCGGATGGTGCGGCGCATCGCCATCGGCGACTTCGCTGATGTGATCGAGCCCGGCGCGGTCGAGATGCGCGAGCAATGGCGCGATGAAGCGCGCGTACGCGCTCGCACGCTGCGCCGCGTCATCGCCATGCACGCGCAGCCAGGCGCCCACGAAGGGACCGAGCAGCCACGGCCAGACGGTCCCCTGGTGATACGCGCCGTCGCGCTCCAGCACGCCGCCCGCGTAGCGTCCGCGATACGCGGGGTCGAGCGGCGATAGCGTGCGCAAACCCATCGGCGTGAGCAGATGCGTTTCGACCTGCGCGACGACCGCGCGCGCGGTCTCACCCTCCAGCAGCGCGAACGGCAAACCTCCCACGGCGAAGATCTGATTGGGCCGGATCGAGCGATCGATCTGGCCGTCGATATGATCGGCGTCGATCACATCGAAAAGCGCGCCCGACGCCGGATCGACGAAACGCTGCGCAAATGCCGTGCTCGCGCGCGTTTCCAGTTCGCGCCAGCGCGTGTTCCATGCGCCTGCGACACGCAGCGCGTTGATCCACAGCGCCTGAATTTCAACCGGTTTGCCGATGCGCGGCGTGACGACCCAGTCGCCCGCCTTCGCGTCCATCCAGGTCAGTTGCACGCCGGGCACGCCAGCGCGCAGCAATCCGTCGCGCTCATCGGCGGCGATCTGAAAACGCGTACCGCGCACGTAGCCGTCGAGAATCGCATCGACCGCGCCTTGCAGCACGAGCCGTGTTTGCGCAGGCACATCGCCCGCCGCGAAAAAATCATGCACCGCCACGACAAACCACAGCGACGCATCGACCGAGTTGTATTCGGGCGAGCCGCCCGC
>NZ_DASZJJ010000271.1:0-10056 GCF_035948235.1 Paraburkholderia sp.
GCCCGCATGCTGGGCGGCACCGATGTGGCGATGCTCGTGGGTCTGCCCGTGGCCGCGCTGGTCTATCTGTGGACTTGCCGCTCGCTCGACATCGAACAGGAACGCCAGCTCGTGCGCGAAGCCGATCGCGGCCTGAACTGATCCCTCACGATAACAACGACAAGACAGAGCACATGAATTCGATGAAGACAATGCGCCCGAGCGCGCTGTACGCGGCGGTACTGATGCTGGCTGCGTTGCCCCTCGCGGCGCACGCGCAAAGCAGCGTGACGTTTTACGGCGTGCTCGATGCGGGCGTCACTTATGTGAGCAACGCGGGCGGCGCGCATCAGGTGAAGTTCGACGACGGCATTTCGTATGCAAACCGCTGGGGCATCAAAGGCACCGAGGACCTGGGCGGCGGCCTGAAGGCCGTGTTCAAGCTGGAGAGCGGCTTTCATGTGGGCAACGGACAGATCTCGAACGGCGGTTCGCTGTTTGGCCGCGCCGCTTACGTAGGATTGCAGAACGACTGGGGAACGCTGACCCTCGGCAACCAGATCGACATGACCCAGGAGATGGTCTATCTGTATAACGTGTCCGCGTGGGCGAGTGGCTATGCCATCAACCAGGGCGACTTCGACCGCATGAACGGCGATCATCTGCCGAATGCGGTGAAGTTCATGTCGAACACCTTCGGCGGGTTTCAGTTCGGCGGCATGTATTCGTTCAGCAATACGCCGGGCAGCTTCCACAACGGCAGCGCGTGGAGCGTGGGCGCGCAGTATCAGCGTGGCGCGTTTTCCATGGGCACGGCTTATACGCAGTTGAACAACCCCTCGGGCATTTACGCGTTCGACCCCTACGCGATGATCGGCGTGCATTCGTTCTTCGGGCAGCCGACCGTGAGCGTTGACCCGGGCACGGGCGCCGTCAACGATCTCTACGCGAATACGCCGTTCCCGGTGGACAAGCAGGGCGCGTTTGCCGTGGGCGCGAGCTATGCGATCGGCAATGTCACGCTGATGGGCGACTTCACCTACACGCAGATCAAGGCGTTGGGCCAGAGCCAGCACATGCAGGTGGGCGAAGGCGGCGCAAACTGGCAGGTCACGCCCGCCCTGAGTCTGGTGGGCGGCTACCAGTACACGCATTTCGATGCGCATCACTGGAATCAGTTGTCGGCGGGCGTGCACTATCTGCTTTCGAAGCGCACCGACGTGTATCTCTCCGGCGACTGGCTCAAGGCGTCGCAAGGCGTCGATGCGGTGATCGGCTATAGCTTCACGCCGTCGACCACCACTACCCAGGCCGATGTGCGTATCGGCATGCGCCATTCTTTCTGATGCCGACTCGATGCTGAATTTGCCTGGCACTCCCGAACTGGACGACCTGCGCGTGTTTTGCACGGTCGCGCGCAAGTCGAGTTTCAGCGGCGCGGCCGAGGCGCTGGGCGCGTCCGCCGCTTACGTGAGCAAGCGCGTGGGCATTCTTGAAGCGAGCCTCGGCACGCGCCTGCTGCATCGCTCGACGCGCCGCGTGGCGATCACGGCGGCGGGCGAGCGCGTGCTGGCGTGGGCCGAAAAGATTCTCGACGATGTGGATCAACTGGTCGAAGACGTCTCCAGCACGCAGCGCATTCCGCGCGGCACGCTGCGCGTATCGAGCAGCTTCGGCTTTGGGCGCAAGTTCGTCGCGCCAGCGCTGGCGGCGATGTCGGACCGCTATCCACAGTTGAATGTGCGGCTCGATCTGTTCGATCGCGTGGTGGATGTGGCGGGCGAGGGCTTCGACCTTGACGTACGCATCGGCGACGAGATCGCGGGCCACTTGATCGCAAAGCGCCTGGCCACAAATTACCGCGTGCTCTGCGCTTCGCCCGCGTATCTCGCGCTGCATGGCGCGCCGCGCACGATTGCGGATCTCGATGCGCATGCGTGTCTCGCGATCAAGGAGCGCGATCACCCGTTCGGCGTGTGGCGTCTCGATGCGGGCGGTAAACCGGTCTGCGTGAAGGTGAGCGGGCCGCTCTCGACCAATCACGGCGAGGCGGCCGTGCAATGGGCGCTGGCCGGGCGCGGCGTCGTGCTGCGCTCGATCTGGGACGTGCAGCCGCTGCTGGACGAAGGGCGGCTCGTGCGCGTGTTGCCCGACGTCACACAGCCCGCCAACGTCTGGGCCGTGTTTCCCGAGCGGCTCGCGCAATCGGCCAAGGTCAAGGCGTGTGCCGAATTTCTTGCCGAGGCTTTTGCGTTGGCTGGAATTGGCGATCCAGCGGCGCTTGACGCATTCGCGCCAGGCGAAACACGCACGCCGCAGCCGCTGTTTGAATCCGAGTAATAAGGAAACCGAAAGAGGAAACCCCAGTGATCGATTCCGCCAATCTGCGCAGCCTGCTGGCCTCACGCCGCGAAGGCTACAGTCTCGAACGCCCCTTCTATACCGACCCCGCGTTTCACGACCTCGATATCGAAGCGGTGTTCTCCAACGAATGGCTGTTCGCCTGCAATGTGGCGGAGATTGCGCGCGAGGGCGACTACATCACGCTCGATATCGGCGATACGTCTGTGGTCGTGCTGCGCGGCAAGCATGGCGAAATCGGCGCGTTTTTCAACACCTGCCGTCATCGCGGCTCGCTGATCTGCACCGAAGCGTCGGGGCACGCGAAGCGACTCGTGTGCCCGTATCACCAGTGGGTGTATGAACTCGACGGCACGCTCAAAAGCGCGCGCCAGATGCCTGCGGATTTCGATCGCGGCGAGCATGGTCTGCGCCCCGTCCACGTCGAAGTGATTTGCGGCATGGTTTATATCTGCATCGCCGATACGCCGCCCGATATCGCGCGCTTCAAGGCGGCGGTCACGCCATACATCGCACCGCATCACCCGGAGCGCACCAAGGTGGCGTTTTCGATGACGATCGTCGAGGACGCCAACTGGAAGCTTGTGATCGAAAACAATCGCGAGTGCTATCACTGCATTGGCAGTCATCCGGAACTGCTGGCCACGCTGATCGAATTCGCCTTGCCCGACGATCCGCGCGCAAACCGCGATTTCCAGCTGCTGATGGAGGAAAAGACCGCGTTGTGGGATAGCCTGGGCTTGCCGCATCAGCCTGCCGATGGCGGCACCGAATTCCGCTGCATCCGTTTGCCGTTCCATCGCGGTGCTGTGTCGTTCACCTCCGATGGTCGGCCCGCGTGCAACAAGCTGCTGGGCGACTTCACCGAACGCGATCTGGGATCGGTGCGAATGTTCAGGGTTCCGAACAACTGGAATCACTTTCTCTCCGACCATCTCATTCACTTTCGCGTGCTGCCGATATCGGCGACGCAAACCGCGCTCAAGACCACCTGGCTGGTGCATGAAGATGCGGTGGAAGGCGTCGATTACGACATCGATACGCTGATCGAGGTCTGGCGCGCCACCAACGCGCAGGACGCAACGCTCGTGGCGCACAACCAGCGCGGCGTGAATTCGAAGGCTTATACGCCGGGGCCCTATGCGCCTTCGGAGTTCATGCTGACCAACTTCACGAACTGGTATGCGCACAAGCTAGGCGAGCATGTCGCGCGCATTGACCACCTCGCGGGGCGCGAGAAAGCGATACGCCTGGCGGTGGCGCAGGCGTGAGCGACAACGCGGACACCGGCACAGAAGGGCGATGCTATATTCACGAGCCCTGGTTCGCCCGTTCCCCCGCATGTTCGTCCAACGTCTTTTTCGCAGCACCGCTGCCCGTACTGTCGTCGCGATCGCCGTGGCCGCTGTCGCGGCGTGGGTAGCCGCCGCGGTCTATGTCTGCGTGAAAGGGCTGCGCACGCCCTATGAGCGCGCCGATCTCGCCGTGGTGTTCGGCAATGCGCTCGAAGACGATGGCACGCCCAAGCCCATTCTTGCCGCGCGCCTGGACGTAGCGTTGCAATGCTTTCGGGCGGGCGCATGTCCGCGCCTGTTCGTGAGCGGCAGTATCGACGGTCCGGGTCTGGACGAGGCGGCGGCGATGCGCACGTATCTGCTCGCGCACGGCGTGCCCGACGATCGCATCGTGGTCGATCGCGCCGGCGACAACACGCTGGCGACGGCGCGCAACGCCGTGGCCTGGATGCGCGCGCAAGGACTGTCTAGCGTGCTGCTGGTCTCGCAGTACTACCATCTGCCGCGTGCGCGTTTTGCCTTCGAGCAGGCGGGCGCGCCGCAGGTCTATGGCGCGTACCCGCGCGCGTTCCGCTTCATGGACCTGTATTCGAGTTGGCGCGAGGTGCCCGCGCTGGCGGTTTATCGCGTGCGGCTGGGCCTGAATGCCGATGCACAGCCGATATCGTTCCGGCCGGTGCTATTCCTGATGGGGCTGATTGGGCTGGGGAAATGAGGGGCAGGCGTCGCTGAAAAAAGGCGGTGTCTACAGGCGAAAACCTGAGTCCGCCCTCCTAAAGTTTATTCGCCGCCTGCCGAAAATCCGGGCATGGCGCACGAACAACCCAAACTCCCCGAAAACGACCCGATCTGGGCCGAGGCACGCGCCCTGGAAGCCAGCATCCGTGCGATCCGCCGGGCCCAGGGCAAAAGGAATCCGGAAGACTACGACCCGGACGATCCCGATTGCATCGAGGCCATGGAAGAGTTTGTGCGCGATGTCGGCCGCGTGCTGGCGCTTTACACCCAGGAGGCCGCGCGAGGCGACGACAACGATCTGCACGGCGCAGGCGCGACGGGCTAGCGCGCGTCGCGCTGCACAAAATCAAGCAGCCTGAGACACTATGGCGCTGTGGCGCGGTGCAGTCGCTCCCGCAAGCGCAGCGCGCTCAAACCCCACCCATACAAAAACGTGTCTCCCAACGATGAATACCTCGCGTCGAAAGTTTCTGGTTTTGAGCCTGTGTTCGGCCACGTCGCTCACGCTGGCCGGCGAAGTCCTGGCCGATGAGCCCGTACTGGCCGAATCCGACGAGCAGGCACGCCGTGTCGGCTACAAGGCCGACGCCACGACCGTGGACCCGAAGCAGTTCCCCGCCTGGAAGCCCGGCCAGGATTGCCGTAGTTGCTCGCTGTTTCAGGCGGGTTCGGACGACAAGTGGGGCGATTGCCTGCTGTTTAGCGGCAAGCGGGTGGCTGCGGGAGGCTGGTGCAGTTCGTTCAGCACCATGTAACGCAAGAACGGGGTCATTGCGGCCACCGGCGGCAATGACCCGCAACCTTATTCGCCCTTGGCCGGACGCCCGGTCTTGACGGTTTCGAGCGCCGAAATGGCGGCCAGCAGGCGTTTGCTCGAGGCCGAGTCCAGCAACTGGATGCCGGCGCGCAACAGTTCGCTCTTCTTGACGGTGATGCCCGCATCGAGGCACTTGCGCTTGAGCGTAGCGATGCGCTCGTGGTCAGCCTTCGGCATCGTGAAGCTGTCGCGGACGACCTTCTCTTTCTTCGCGTTTTTGGCTTTCGAGCGGGCGGCTTCCTGCGCGCGCGTCGCCTTGGTCGACTTGGCGGCTTTCTTCGTCGCCTTCACGGCCTTAACGGCTTTCGCGGTTTTCGCCGATTCAAGCTCTTCTGCCTGTACCGGGGGCGTGACGATGGTTTCGGCGGCTTCGGCTTTCGCTGCGGCCTTACGTTGCGCTCTTTTCACATCCCCCGACGTCGGGAAGTAGAACGCTTTCTTCGTGGGCTTGCGGGCGATTACGGTGGTCATGCTGGATTCTCGAATATCAGACGAAAAAACAGTATATACGGTTTATGATCCTTCCCCGGCTCCCGGCGGCCTTGACTGTGTCGGCGGCCCTCCCATACGATCTGCCTGAGAGCGGAGCAGGCCGCTTCCGGGTCCGCGGAAAGGGTTGAACCCACCTGTCGCCATCAGGCCAGGATTGCCCCATCCTTTGTGCTGCCGGTACTGCGGACCTTCGGCAAGACTGCACGAGGATGTCATGCAAACATTGCCTTCCAGGCCCCATCCCGATCATCTGAAAAAGCAGGCCAAAGATCTCTTGCGCCTGTACCGCGCGGGCGACTCGCAGGCGCTTGTGCGCTTTATCCAGGCGCTTCCCGCCGCCGCCCATTGCACGCCTGCCGAAGTGATCGCGCTGCGACTGCGCCTGCACGATGCGCAGTCCTGTATTGCGCGCGAATATGGCTTCATTTCATGGGCGGAACTCAATGCTTTCGTGCAAGCGGGCGTGCTGGCGCAACAGCCGCAGGCCACGCTCGCTCGCCGCTGGCTCGATCTCGCTTACGGCGGCGACGTGACCGGCAGCTACGACGCCGCGCGCCCGCGTGTTGCAGCGCGACTGCTGCGAGACCATCCAGAACTGGTTCTCGCCGATCTCTGGGTGGCGTGCGCGGCAGGGCACGCTGAAGCCTTGCAGCGCGCCATCAAAACGGATTCCGCGTGGGTCAATCGCGCAGGCGGCCCGCTTGCGCTGGCACCGCTCGTCGCCGTTACGCATTCGCGGCTCGGGCAGATACCGGAATACGCCAACTGTTTGCGCGATTGCGCGAGATTGCTGCTCGAAGCGGGTGCCGATCCCAATCAGCACATCGGCAATCGCTACCCGCCCGCCTCGCTCGCCGCGCCCGACCAGAACGGGCCGCTCAGCGCGCTGTATGGTGCGGCGGGCGTCAATCGCGATCCGGCGCTTACGGCGATGCTGCTGGATGCGGGCGCGAATCCCAACGATGGCGAATCGCTTTATCACTCGCTCGAGAACCCGGCCTGCACGCGCCTGCTGCTCGATCGCGGCGCGCGCGTGAGCGGCACGAATGCATTGCGCCGGGCGCTCGATATGCCGGAATCGGCGGCGCTTGAATTGCTGCTCGCCCACGGCGGCGATCCGAACGAACCCGCCGGCGAAGGGCCGACCAAAACATGGGGCGCGCCGCTGCTGCGCGCCATCGCGGTACGCTGCCCGGTACAGCATATCGACGCCTTGCTCAATGGTGGCGCCGACCCACACGCGCAGACCGAAACGGGCGTGAGTGCGTACAGGCTCGCCATGCGCAACGGTTTGCCCGATGTAGCCGAACGCCTACGCGCAGCCGGCGCGCAGGAGCGCTTGAGCGACGAGGACCGCTTCATCGCCGCATGCGCCCGCGCCGACGCGCACGAAGCGCGCCGGCTCCAGGCGCAGCATCCGCAACTGCCGCGCTCGCTTGCTGGCGATCCATTGCGTCTGTTGCCCGACGCCGCCGCGTGGGGATCGGACGATGCAGTCAGGCTGATGGTCGAACTGGGCTGGCCGGTCGAGGCGCGCGGCGGCGATTGGGACGCATCGGCACTCAACCACGCTGTGTTTCGTGGCGACGCGGCGTTGACGGCCTTCCTGCTCGAACACGGCGCGAACTGGCGCGAGCCGCACGGCTACGGCAGCGACGCGCTCGGCACGCTGTCATGGGCGAGCGTCAACGAGCCAACTGGCTTCGCACAGCCCGACTGGCCGGCGTGCGCGCGTGCGTTGGTCGCCCATGGCCTGCCCGCGATCGAACGCGATCCCGCGCATCCCGAAGATTCCGGGCGTGTGCTGATCGAAGGGCGGCCGGTGTGGTTTTCGGAAGAGGTGGCCGAAGCGTTGCTCCAGACAAGCGAGGCGAGCGGTGCGCCGCCCGCCTCGACGTGAAGCTTTAGTGATACGTCATCTTCGACGAAGTCAGCTTGGTGAGCGTGCCGTTCTTGAAGCGGAACCAGCCTTCGGGGCCTTGCATCACGACTTCGTCGGGTTGCCAGAACACGCGCTTGACGGTCATGAAGCTGCGCATGTGCTGCACCACGGGCGGCTGGCGGCGCAGGTCGTACAGCACCGGGCCGTAAGCGCTCTGCACCAGCACGCGCGAGATATTGTCGCCCTGGCCGCCGGTTTCGTCGAAGTGCGTGAGCGTCTTCGCGTCGAAGCGATCGATGATGTCGCGGTCGAGCATGGCCACGAAATCGTGGTCGTCACGCACGAACTGCAGCGTGCCGGCGGGCGTGTTGAACGGCCCTGGCGCGTTGACTTGCGCATGGGCGGGCGTCGTGAGCGTCGCAACCGCGCAGGCAGAAATTCCCGCGATCAAGAGGCGGTGTAAAAGTCGTTTCATCGGGATTTCCAGATTTCAGGCGTTTGACAGACTTGGGCGGGGAGCATTGTCGCCAATCCTGCGCAATTCGTCGAATCGTGCCGAATTGCGCCGAATCCGGCCCGCAGCCACGCAGTTGCGGGGCCGGACGAGCCTGCCGATATAATCGCCGTTCTATTCAACGAGGAACTCGCATGAAATCCCTGATTGCCTTGATCGCCGCTGCGACCGTCGCATCGAGCGCCTTTGCCGCCAATCCCGTCGAAAAGCTGCCCTCGGGCGTCGTCGTGGAAACGCTCAAGCAAGGCACCGGCCCGTCGCCGGCCGCAGAAGACGTCGTGCGCGTGAACTATCGCGGCACGCTCGCGAACGGCACGGAGTTCGACGCTTCGGCCAAGCACGGCGGCCCGGCGAGCTTCCCGCTCAACCGCGTGATCCCGTGCTGGACGCAAGGCGTGCAGAAGATGAAGGTCGGCGGCAAGGCGAAGCTGACCTGCCCGGCCGATACGGCCTACGGCGACCGCGCAGTTGGCCCGATCCCGCCGAACAGCGTGCTCACGTTCGAAATCGAATTGCTTGGTATCGGCCAATAACGCGCTGATAACCTGCCGGTAATTCGCATCTGAAGCGCTGGAAGCGCCCGCTGCGCGGGCGTTTCCACGCTTGCATTACACTCGGCGTCATCTGCCAACCTCCGCAGCGAGGCCACCCGATGACGCGTCTTGTCCCTCCCTTCGATGCACAGTGTCTGGACGCCGAATGGCTGGAAGCCGATGGCGCGGGCGGATTCGCGTCGGGGACGGTGGGCACCGCACGCACGCGGCGCTATCACGCACTGCTGCTGACGGCGACTCAACCACCCACGGGCCGCGTGGTGCTCGTGAATGGCATTGAAGCGTGGCTCGAACACGATGGCGGGAAGATAGCGCTCAGCATGCAGCGCTATGGGCCCGATCTGCTCTCTTCCGATACATCGAACCGGCTCGCGAGTTTCGACACCTCGCCGTGGCCGACCTGGCGGTACGCGTTGAACGATGGCGCGGTGCTCGTCGCCGAGGTGTTCGTCGCCAGAGCGAGCCGTGAAACCGTGTTGCGCTGGCGTCTTGAAGCGCCAGAAAGTACGGCATTCACGCTCAAAGTGCGCCCGTTGATCTCGGGCCGCGATTATCACGCGCTTCATCGCGAGAACCCGGCTTTCGCATTCGCTGCGCAAATCGACGGCGAGCGCGTGCGCTGGCAACCCTACGGCGACCTGCCTGCGATAGTCGCGCAATCGAACGGCACTTATGCGCACGCGCCTGACTGGTACCGCCATTTTTACTATGTGCACGAAGCGGAGCGGGGGCTCGACTGCATCGAGGATCTGGCGACGCCCGGTGTGTTCTCGTTCGATTTGAGCGAAGGCGACGCCGTCTTGTTACTGCGCGCGCACAGCGGCCCGGGCGCCGCTGATTCTGTCGAAAGCGCGTCGAACCGCGCGCTGCGCCTGGCCGGTCTGGAGGCTTTGCGCAGGGTGGCGCGCGGCACGCGCCTGCACCGCTCGGCCGATGTTTATCGGGTGGCGCGCGGCGACGGCCGCACCATCGTCGCGGGCTACCCATGGTTCACGGATTGGGGGCGCGACACCTTTATCGCCATGCGCGGCCTGCTGCTGGACAAAGCCGCGTTGGGCCGCGAGGAAGCCGGCGCGATCCTGCTCGAATGGGCCGGCACGGTTTCCGAAGGCATGCTGCCAAACCGCTTCCCCGACGCGGGCGGCTCGCCCGAATACAACTCGGTCGATGCGTCGCTGTGGTTCGTCGTGGCAGTGCACGATTTTTTTGCGGCGGGCGATGTGCCTGCGCAAACACGGCTTGTGCTGCAAGGCGCGGTCGACGCGATTCTCGACGGCTACGTGCGCGGCACGCGTTTTCAGATCGCCGCCGATGAGCGCGACGGATTGCTGCGCGCGGGCGTGCCCGGCGTGCAACTCACCTGGATGGACGCGAAGGCGGGCGACTGGGTCGTCACGCCGCGCATCGGCAAATCGGTTGAAATT
>NZ_DASZJJ010000272.1:0-12740 GCF_035948235.1 Paraburkholderia sp.
TTCTTCTTCGACGGTGCCGGTTTCGATGGGGTCCGCCGTCATCGAGATCGGGATCAGCAGCGGCTGGACCGCGAGCGAGCGTTCGGCGAGCGCGTTCTTGAACTGCTCGTAGAGGATGCGTTCGTGCGCGGCGTGCATGTCGACGATCACGAGGCCGCGTGCGTTCTGCGCGAGCACGTAGATGCCGTGCACCTGGCCGAGCGCGAAGCCGAGCGGATGATCGTCGCGAGCGTCGAACGCAGCGTCTGTCGCGCTTGCGGGGGCGTCGAACAGCGCACCGCCTTCCGCGGCTTGCGGGACGGTCGCGCCGTCGGCCGCCCCGGCGCCGACGTCTTTACGGCCGAACAGTGCGTCATAGAGCGCAAGCGGCTGCGCGACCGGCAGCGAACCTTGCTGCATGCGCGACTGGCGCAGCCAGGTGTTGCCGCTGGCGGAACCGCCCGTGCCACCCGAGCCACCAGAGTTACCCGAGCCGAAACCGGATGCGCGCGCGCTAGAGCCACCCGCGCCGAAGCTGCTTCCCGAGCCACCGAAACTGCTCGCCACACTGGCCGTGCCAAACCGTCCCGAAGCTGCGCCGCCCGGCGCTCCCGCAGGACTGGACGCCCCCGAAGACAAGCCAACCGATCCGCCGAGCAAACCCGCGCCCGGCGCGGGACGCGGCTCGATCATCGCCGAGTGGCCGCCCGAGGTGGTTTCAGGCGATGCGCCGGCGTGCCGCGCAAGCGCACGCTGCACGGCATGGAACACGAACTGGTGAATCGAGCGCGAGTCGCGAAAACGCACCTCGATCTTCGACGGATGCACGTTCACATCGACGGCCTCGGGCGGCAGGTCGAGAAACAGCACATAGGACGGGTAACGGTCGCCGTGCAGCACGTCCTCGTACGCGGCACGCACCGCGTGCGTGAGCAGCTTGTCGCGCACGAAGCGGCCATTGACGAAGAAGTACTGCTGATCGGCGCGATTGCGGCTTGCCGTGGGCAGGCCCGCGCAGCCATAGACGGCCAGCGGCCCCGCGCGCTCGTCGAGCGGCAGGTGGGCGGTTGCGAACACCTCGCCGAGAATCTTCGACACGCGCGTGGACGGATCGCTGGCGTTCCAGTGCTCGACCGCGCGGCCATTGTGCAGCACCGAAATCGCCACGTCGGGGCGCGCCAGCGCGCTGCGGCGGATCATCTCCAGGCAGTGGCCGAGTTCGGTCTGTTCGCTCTTGAGGAATTTGCGGCGCGCGGGGGTGTTGAAGTAAAGCTCGCGCACTTCGATCGTGGTGCCCTGGCCGCCCGCTGCGGGCGAGAGTGCGCCGGTGTGCGCGTCGATCTTGACCGCGTGCGCGGCGCTGGCGGGGCGGCTCGTGATCGACATCTCGGCGACCGAGGCGATCGAGGCCAGCGCTTCGCCGCGAAATCCGAGCGTCGCCACGCTTTCGAGTTCGGCCAGCGAGCGGATCTTGCTGGTCGCATGGCGCATCAGCGCGAGCGGCAGTTCGGCTTCGGGAATGCCGCAGCCGTCATCGGCGATCGAGATCCGCTTCACGCCGCCTTCGTCGAGCAGGATGCGCAGGGTGCTCGCGCCCGCGTCGAGCGCGTTTTCGAGCAGTTCCTTCACCACCGAGGCGGGCCGCTCGACCACTTCGCCTGCGGCGATCTGGCTGATGAGCTGATCGGGCAGTGCCTGGATCGCGCGCGCGGGCCGTGCGGCGCGTGCTTCCTGCGGCGCGGCAACAGGCTCGCGATCGTTGGCGGAGTCGGTGGCGGGAGCGGGAGTGGTGGTCGCAGGCGAGGCTGCGTCGGGCGCGGCGGCGCCGTTGGGATCGAGATTCGCAGACATGCGCGCAATTATAACGAGTCGGGCGGGCGGCCTTGCGGCCCTGGTTTTCTCCGCGCTTTGGTGGCCCGTTGCACGCATTTTTGCGCTTTTTCATGGGAATTTTTCGTGACGACGGGCACTTTCGGTATCATGGCGCGGTCAATTTTGCTTCTCGCGCAACACCGGTTTCGCACGCCTTTCTCCGCACGGATCAGCACGGAAGCGGGCGTCGGAGCCATGACCAATAAGGGACACTTTTGGATACGCTGCTGCAGTTCGTCAACCTTGTCTTGCACATCGACAAGTTTCTCGGGGTCTTCATTCAACAGTACGGCGCCTGGGTCTATGCGGTGCTGTTCCTGATCGTGTTCTGCGAGACCGGCCTGGTCGTGCTGCCGTTCCTGCCGGGCGACTCGCTGCTCTTTATCGGCGGCGCATTCGCGGCTACGCACGAGATGAATCTGGGCGCGCTGCTCACGCTGCTGATCGTCGCGGCGGTCACGGGCAACACGCTCAACTATCTGATCGGCCGCGCCATCGGGCCGAAGGTGTTCAACACGCGCATTCCAGGCCTTGAGCGCTTCCTCGACCGCGCCGCGCTCCAAAAGACCCACGATTTCTACGAGCGCCACGGCGGCAAGACCATCGTGCTCGCGCGTTTCATTCCGGTCGTGCGCACGTTCGCCCCGTTTGTTGCGGGTGTCTCGCAGATGAGCATGCAGCGCTTCCAGCTCTTCAATATCGCGGGCGCGCTGTTCTGGGTGCTGTTGCTGGTGCTGCTCGGTTTCTTCTTCGGCAATATTCCGTTCATCCGCCAATACCTGAACATCATCGTGCTGGTGGGGATTGGCGCGGCGATCGTGCCGGTGGTGCTCGGCGGTCTCTGGAAGATGATGCGCAAGAACAGCGACGGCAATGCCGTGCGCGGGCCTAATGGGAACTGACGGAAACTGAAGGGAACTGAAGCAAACTGATGGCAATTGAATAGCCGTCGCGGCGCTTCATGAAAAAACGGCATCGCCCGCCAGGACGATGCCGTTTTTCTTTGCGCGCTGTGCGTGACTAGGTGCCCACGCGCCGGATCTGCGACGGCGTTTCCGGCGTCGGATAGCCCGCTTCCCGGAAGGTTTCGACGATCGCGCGGTTGGTGTCGAAATACACCTGCCAGTAGGTGTCGTTGGCCGTATAGGGGCGCACGGCTAGCAGCGGTCCTTCGGGCGTGAACGAGAGAATCTCGACGTCCGGCGCGGGGTCCGAGGCAACGTTTGGAATCTTCACCAGCGCCGCGCGCAGGCGGTTGGCCGCATCGACGGGATCGACGCCGTTGGCGATCTTGGCGGTCAGCTCGACGCGGCGCACGGGCGTGGCGCTGTAGTTCGAGATCGTGTCCGAAAAGATCTTGTTGTTGCCGATGATATTCACGACGTTGTCGGGCGAGATGATGGTCGTGCCGAAGATGCCCAACTCCTTGACCGTGCCTGTCACGCCGCCCGCCGTCACGAAGTCGCCCACCTTGAACGGGCGCAGCACCTGCATGAACACGCCCGCCGCGAAGTGCGCCAGCAGCCCGCCCCACGCCGTGCCGATGGCCAGACCCAGACCCGCGAGCAGCGCCGCGAACGAGGTCGTCTGCACGCCGAATACCTGCAAGATCGCCAGCACCAGGATCAGGTTCAGCACCGCGGCGAGGATCGAACTCAGGTAATGCGCGAGCGTGGGATCGACGCGTTCGTTGCGCTGGAGAACCTTGCGCAGGAAGCCGGCGACGAGATTGATCGCCCAGCGGCCGATGATCCACAGGACGATGGCCGCCACGACCTTGGTCCCGAAGTCGATGCCCCGGGTCATGATGAATACGCGGATGGTTTCGAGATCCAAGATGCCCTCGCTTGATCGGTGATTGAGCCGGAAAGACGCGTTGAACCGCAGGAGACTGCATGTTGAAGCGACTGAAACGACGACTGTGCAACCGTGGAGCGAGGCATGGAGGTTCTGACGGGCGTCGAGCGCGGCCCGTATCCGCATCGCGTTTGTGCATTTATAGGCGAAGCGGCGATCGCGTGCATCCTGCGTGCCCAGGTGCTTCGGGGTTGACCCCAGGCAACGCGCGCATCGCACGGTGGCCTTTGACCTACAGTTGATGCGCATCGGATACGCATTCGGCGCTATCGTTGCGGGTTACCCTGTGCAGCGGTTTTCAGCGCACCGAGCGATCAGTACACCTACAAGGAGGCTTCATGAACCTGTCGAATTCCGATCTTCACCTCATTACCGTCGATCTCGAAGCGCTGCGCCCGACGCAGCTCACGGTCGGCTACCGTGAGGTGGAGCTCAAGCGCACCCACTGGAAAACGCTCGACAAGAAAGGCCGCGCCGCGGCGATCGACAATCACTGGTTTCCGGCCGTCCTGGGCCCGAAGGGGCGCTACTACGTGGTCGATCATCACCACCTGGGCCTCGCGTGGCTGCACGAAGGCGTGCCGAGCGTGCGCGTGACCGTCATCAAGGATCTGTCGTGGCTGGAGCCGACGATCTTCTGGCGCATGATGGAGCACAACCAGTGGGTGCATCCGTTCGATGCGGCGGGCGAGCGCTGCGACTACGGCGCGCTGCCCAAACAGCTTTCCGGCCTCGCCGACGATCCGTATCGCAGCCTCGCTGGCGAGTTGCGCGTGGCGGGCGGCTATGCGAAGGACACGACGCCCTTCAGCGAATTCCTCTGGGCCGACTATCTGCGCCAGAAGGTCAGCGCCGCATCGGTGTCGAAGGACTTCGACAAGGCGCTGGCCGATGCGCTCAGTCACGCTCACGACGCCGATGCGCGCTATCTGCCTGGCTGGTCGGGTGTGGTGCCGCAGGCGGCGCTTGCCAATGGATCGGGCGGGGCGGTGGCGCAAGCCGCCGCGGCCTCGGACGCCGCAGTCAAGGGAAAGGCCAAGGCCAAAAAGAAGTAGAAGCAGAAGCCCGCGCGCTCACATCGGCAGCGTGGACTTGCTGTACGGCGACGTTTCGATCTCGAGCGCGCCGTCCTTGCGATTCTCGCCTGCGTCGCGCTGGGCAGCCGCACGCGCCGCACGTCGGGCGAGCACCAGCGCGACGACCACCGCGAGCACATAGGCGAGCGCCCGCGCGAAAAACGCGCTGACCGGGTGATAGCGCTGCCACGGCCCGGAGGCTTCGGCGAACACGAGGAAGGTGAGCGCGGCGTCGAACACGAAGGCCAGGGCCATCATGCCGATGAAGATGCGCTCGCTGTGGATGGTCAGGTCCGGCCGCATCGCGCGGATAAACCAGCACACCAGATGCACGGCGGCAAGCAGGGCGAGATTCGAGAGCAGGCAGCAGACGAAGTTGTACATGAGACGGCTCGTTATCGGGCTATGACCCAGGCTATGACCCGGGCTGTAACCCAGGCGGTGACCCGGTCGGGAAGCCGGGCGCGGCGCGATCATGGCACGTCAGCACATCTCGAAAAATCACCGCTAAGCGCGTTCACACGCTCGCCAATGCGTCTCGAAACGCCAGCGCGCCGTGCGGCGCGGCTGCCGCGGCTTTGTCAACTTTTGTCAGGCCTCGCGCGGGGTGGTAAGCGCGCAACGCAGAGCAGGCTCAGCGCGCATCGGGCAGCGGCATGTCGGGCGGCGTGCCGTTCCTGAGGAAGTCGCCGAGCCACTGACAGGCGGGGCCCGTGACGGCGTCGGTGCGGTGGATCAGCGAGACGTTGTAGTTCACCGATCCACGGTCGGCGAGCACGATGCGCGCGAGGCGGCCGGTTTCGAGATCGGCTTCGACGAGATGGCGCGGCATCGACCCCCAGCCGAGCCCCGCAAGCAGCAGCCGGTGCTTGGCGCCCAGATCGCCCAGCTTCCACGCCCGGTTGCTATACACACCGAAACTCTGCCCGAAGGTCAGGCGGCTGCGGTCGGTCAGCACGAGCTGGGTGTGCTCGCGCGCGTCCGAAATGCGCACCGGCTGCGGCATCTGCGCAAGCGGATGACAGGGCGCCGCTACCAGCACGAGTTCGACGGTGCCGATCGACTGCGCCTCGATCACATGCGGCCAGTTCTGGTTCGGCCCGCTGATGCCGATGGCGCAGTCGCCGTCCAGCACCAGCTTAAGCACGCCGCCCAGCGCCTCCATGGTGAGATTGAGCGCCACGGTGGGAAACGCCAGCGCGAACGCCTGCAAGGCCTCCACGAGCCGCTGCGAGGGAAACATGACGTCGACCGCTACCGACACCTCGCCTTCCAGCCCGCGCTGCAGGCCCGCCGCCTTGGCGTTAAGCTGGCCCATCAGCAGATCGAGCCGGCGTGCATCGGCGAGAATCGCGCGGCCCGCTGCGGTGAGTTCCGGCTTGCGCTTGCCGCGCTCGAACAGCGACACGCCCAGCAGCGCCTCCAGATTGGCGATCGTGTAGCTCACCACCGACTGCGCGCGGTCGAGCTGACGCGCCGCCGCCGAGAAACTGCCGGTTTCGGCCACAGCGATCAGTGCACGCAGTTGTTCGAGGCTCGGCGAGCGGTCCATGATCGATCTATCGAAAAAATGGATGATAACGATCCATTTTAGACGATTGTTTGTATAGCTAACGTCGGGTTAAAGTGCGCGTTCCCTATCGAGGATGTCCATGCCGATGAATCGTTCCGTCAAGCCCGCCGGCCGCTATAGCGGCGTCGCCATGCTGCTGCACTGGCTGATTGCCGCGCTGATCGTGTGGGGTTTCGCGCTCGGCTGGGTCATGACCGATATCCCCGGTTTCACGCCCACCAAGCTGCGCTACTTCTCGTGGCACAAGTGGATCGGCGTGACCGTGCTCGCGCTTGTGCTGGTGCGTATTCTCTGGCGCGCGACGCACGCTGCGCCTAAGCTGCCGCGCTCGATGCATGGCTGGGAGAAGGGCGCTTCACATCTGGGACACTTCGCGCTCTATCTGCTGATGGTGGCGATTCCCGTGAGCGGTTATCTCTACAGTTCCGCGGCGGGCATCCAGGTGGTGTATCTCGGCATCTGGCCGCTGCCCACGCTGATTGGCCCTGACACCGCGCTCAAGGGCGTGCTGCGCACCGTGCATGTGACGCTCGACTATGCGCTGCTTGCCGTGGTGGTGCTGCATGTGCTCGCCGTCATCAAGCATCAAGTGCTGGACCGTCAGAATATCCTTGCGCGCATGCTGCCGTTCGGCACGCCGCGCGATTGATTTTGCTTTCGAACTCTCTTCACCGCTCAACGCGAACCGAACGAACATGATCCAACGTCTCGCCTCTAAAGTCTCCGTCGTCGCGCTCGGCGCGGCGCTTGCCGCCGGCGCGGCCTTCACGGCTTCCTTCGCGCTGAACGCGGATGCCGCCGACAATGCGAAGAGCACGGTTTCGGCCGTCTTCAAGCAGATGAACGTGCCGGTCGAAGGCAAGTTCAACAAGTTCAGCGCCGATGTGCATTTCGATCCGGCCAACGCTGCCGCATCGAGCGCCAAACTCGACGTCGATGTCGCGAGCTTCGACCTCGGCTCGCCGGACTACAACAAGGAAGTCGCCGGCGACGAATGGTTCGACGCCGGTAAATTCCCGCATGCGACCTTCGTGTCCACGCAGATCAAGCCGGGCGCGAATGGCGCCTACAGCGTGGCAGGCAAGCTCACGATCAAGGGCAAGACGACCGATGTGGTCGTGCCCGTGCAGTACCACAAGGACGGCGCGAACCAGGTGTTCGACGGCGCGTTGCCCATCAAGCGCCTCGCTTACAACATCGGCACGGGCGAGTGGAAAGACACCTCGGTCGTCGCCGACGACGTGCAGATCAAGTTTCACATCGTGGCCGCCGCGCACTGACGCGCGCTGGCTACTCGTTTTATTCGTTCATTCCTTCGCTTTTTCCGCAACAGGACCCACGCTTTCATGAAGACCACGATTTTCGCCGCCGCCGCCCTGGCCGCCGCCATCGCTACGCCTGCTTTCGCTGCCGCCACGACCTACAACCTCGACCCGACGCACACGTACCCGAGCTTCGAGACCGACCACTTCGGCGGCGTCTCGGTCTGGCGCGGCAAGTTCACGAAGAGCTCGGGCACCGTCGTGCTCGACACCGCGGCGAAGACCGGTACGGTCGACGTGACCATCGACGCATCGTCGATCGACACGGGTAACAAGGCGCTCGACAAGCACGTCAGCTCGGCGGAAATGCTCGACGCGGCCAAGTACCCGACGGCGGAGTACAAGGGCACGTCGATCAAGTTCGACGGCGACAAGCCTGTTGAAGTGATCGGCACGTTCACGCTGCACGGCGTGACGAAGCCGCTGAACCTGAAGATCGATTCGTTCAAGTGCTTCCAGAACCCGATGCTCAAGCGCGAAGTGTGCGGCGCCGACGCGACCGCCCAGTTCGACCGCTCGGACTTCGGCGTGAACTACGGCCAGGCTTACGGCTTCAAGATGCTCACGACGCTGCAGATCCAGGTCGAAGGCGTGAAGGCGGACTAAGCGTCGCTTTCTTCGTTGCAAAAAGCCCGTGCGTGAAAGCGCACGGGCTTTTTGTTTTTCAGGCGAGATGCACAGTACAACCAGGTAATGCGCGGTCGCTTCGAAAGCGCGTGATTGCGCTTGCGTGAACCAGCCCGATCAGTGAATCGGCGAGCTTTCGTGCATCGTGCGCGGCGCAAGCGCCACGTCGACCACATGCGTGCGCCAGATGCCGCATGTCGCCTTCACCGGAACCCACGCGTACTTGCCACGCACTTTCGCGAAGGCGCGCAGGTGGATGAGCGTGTCGATGGGCGAAGCCTGCGGCACCGCACTCGTTGACGCCGAAACCGTCGCGATCGCGCTGGCGGGCACGGGGCTTTCGACGTTTGCAGTGAGCGCGCGCCGGTCCGGCACGAGCAGCGAATCGTAGCGTTGTGCCTTGTGCACCCATTCGTCGAGTGCGGCGACGCAGTTCACTACGGCGTCGGGCACGCGGATGCGGCGCAGATACTCGTAATCGTCGGGCGGGGGTTGAACTTGCGCCTGGACGCGCAGACTGACCCAGAGCAGCGCGACGAGAGCGCAGGCGAGAGTCGGGAACTTCATGGTGACGTGGCCTGTGCAGCGGGAGAGGAACAACGGGGGAGGGCGTGAGTATACACGCTGGGCCTGCATGTTGACGCTTCATGCGCCGCCGCACCTGGCGTGCGCGAAGCTGACGGCGCGGGCCGAAGCCGCATGAAATCGACGATAATGCCCGCCAGAAAAAAGAACCGCGAAGTCCTGCGCAACCCTGGGTCACGGAAGCGTCGATGCAATTCAGAAAAGATGTCAACGGTCTGCGCGCGATCGCCGTGGCCGCCGTCGTGCTGTATCACTATGGTGTCGCGCCCGCGCATGGCGGCTACGTGGGCGTCGATATCTTCTTCGTCATCTCCGGCTTTCTGCTGACCTCCATTACGCACCGCGAGATTCTGCGCGGCTCCTATTCCGTGCGCGAATTCCTGATGCGGCGCGTGCGGCGCATCTTCCCGGCGCTTGTCGTCGTGACGCTCGCGACTGTGACGTGGGCGGCCTACGCGTACTTGCCCGACGATTTCACGCGTCTCGTGCGCGATGCGGCCTCCGTGCTCGTGATGCGCTCGAACTACGTGTTTCACGGTGCGACGGGCTACTTCGCGCCGGATGCCCGGCAGAATCTCTTCCTGCATACATGGTCGCTGTCGCTCGAATCGCAGTTCTATCTGGCCTTCGCGTTCCTATGCCTGCTGTTCTGGCCGACGCGCGGTGCGCTGCGGCAGCGACTCGGCACAGCGCTGTTCGCGGCGATTGCGCTGGCATCGCTGCTCTGGTGCATCGTCCACACGAGCGCCGATGCCAACTCGACGTTTTATCTGCTGTGGAGCCGCGCGTGGGAGTTCATGGCGGGATCGGTGGTGGCCGTGTATGCGAGTGCGCGTGCGCCGCGAGCGGCCATCGGCGAGCCGCTAAGCCTGCTTGGCGTCGCGTTGATCGGCTGGGGCATCGTCGCGTTCAGCGCGGACGATCCCTATCCGGGCTGGCGCGCGCTCTTCCCGGTGCTGGGCACCGCACTGGTTATCTACGCGCAGGGCGGGCTCGTCGCGCGTGTACTGGGCACGCGGGCGTTTCAGTTCCTCGGCACGATTTCGTATTCGGTTTATCTCTGGCACTGGCCGATCCTGCTCGCGTTTCGCGAGCGCACCGGCCACGATCCAGCCGGCGTGCAGACGGTGGCGATGATCGTCGCGGCGATGCTGGCGGGATGGCTCTCGTACCGATACGTGGAAGTGCCGACGCGCAGGCGCGCGAGCAATCGGCGACTGCTCGTAAGCTCACTCGCCTGCGTGGCGACGGCGTTCGCGTTCTCGGGGGCGATGGCGGCGACGCAAGGCTGGCCGCAGCGCCTGCCATCGTGGCAGCGCAACGTCACGTTCGCGACGCTCGACACGCATCCCGATGCCGACCGGTGCATGCGCGAAGTCGATGGTTCGAAGCGAACCACGCAGCCCGGCGACTTCTGCACGATCGGCGCGGCGAGCGCGCTCCATGCCGACGCGCCGACGTTGATCCTCTGGGGCGACTCGTTCGCCAACCGCCTGCAGCCCGCCGTCGACGACATCGCCACGAAGCTGGGCGTGAGCGGCGTCGTGGCGACGCAGGGCGGTTGCCCGCCGTTCAGGGGCAAGGTATTCAAGGGATCGGGCGCGGAAGTCTTTTCGGGCTGCGAACGATATGCCAATTTCGTCTACGACTATTTCATGCGCACGCCGACGCTGCGCTATGTCGTGATCGCCGGCGACTGGCAGCGCTACGATCCGGGCTACGAAGGCGGGGTGATTCGCCAGATCGCGGCGACGCTCGCGCAGCGCGGCGGCAAACTCGTGCTGGTGACCTCGGTGCCCAGTCCTGGCGGGGATCTGCCGCATCAGTGGGCGCGCGCGCAGTTTCAGGCGGGTCACGCGATTGGTGAAATGACCGTGCCGCGCGATGGGCAGGCGAGGCTCTTCGGCATGGGGCAGGAGATCGCCTCGATGGCCGCCGATGGCGGTAGCGTGATCGTGGTTGATCCGTTCGAGTCGCTGTGTGCGGGGCAGGTCTGCTACACGGTGAAGGGCGATCGCGCCTTGTTCAGCGACACCGATCACCTGAGCGAAGCGGGCGTGAGCTATCTCGCACCGGGCATCGAGGCGGCGATGACGCGGGCGATCGCGCGCTGACGGGCGCGGTTATGAAAACACCGCCGCAGAAAAGCAAAAAGCCCGGTCGCGATGACCGGGCTTTTCACAGTATCTTTGGTAGGCCGTACGGGATTCGAACCTGTGACCAACGGATTAAAAGTCCGCTGCTCTACCAGCTGAGCTAACGACCCAAAAGAGAAGCGGGATTATAGCGAGATACCCGATGGGTGTCAACTAACCCGTGTGCGAAAAATAGAAAAAGCCCGGAAACACGTCAAACCAGCCGACGTTTTCCGGGCCCTTCGAACTTCATTGCAGGCGACAGACAAGCGGTAACAAGCCTGGCGCCAGCAGCGTCTTACTTCAGCTGCGAGAGCTTGCTTTGCGCGGCCTGCGCCACATCCGAGCTGCCGTACTGCGCAACGATCTGCTCGAGCGTGCGCTTGGCCGCAGCCTTTTGCCCCTGCTCGATCTGATTGTTGGCAATCGCCATCAGCGCCTCAGGCGCACGCGGATGCTGCGGATACTTGCTGACCACGTTTTGCCAGGTCGCCGTCGATCCCTTGTAGTCCTTCAGCGCGTAGAGCGCATTGCCGAGCCAGTACTGCGCAGTCGGCTGATACGGGCTCTGCGGGAACTTCGAGATGAAGCTGCGGAACGACGCGGCGGCCTGCTTGAAGTCGCCGTTGCGAAACTGCGTGGAGGCGGAGTTGAACGCATCCATCTCACCCGGCTGAACCGTGCCCTGCACGCCGTCCACGGTTTCCTGCTGCGGCTCGAACTTCTTGAGACGCGTATCGAGGTCCGTGTAGTAGTCCTTCTGCTGCTTCGCGAGCGTCGTCAGCTCATTGCCGAGGTCCTCGTTCTGTCCACGCAGCGTCGCGACCTGCTGGTTGAGCTGGTCGATACGGTTGGACTGATCGAGGATCGTGCGCTGGGCAGCCGACAACTGGCTGTTCAGATTGTCCGTCTTGGCGCGCAGGTCGAGAATCGCCTGGCGCGCCTGATCGTCATCGAAGAGACCCGCGTGGGCCGGTAGCGCCGAAAAGGCGACCCCGGCCACGCAGGCGGCTGCGGCAAAGCGCAGCGGGGAGAAACGGTGCGACATACGCCCCTTCATCCAATGCTCAAATTACTGTTGGTACACGAGGTCGGCACGGCGGTTTTGCGCCCACGATGCATCGTCGTGGCCGGTCGCCAGCGGCTTTTCCTTGCCGAGGCTGACGGCTTCCATCTGCGAATCCGGCACGCCCATCAACGACAGAGCCTTACGGACGGCTTCAGCACGCTTCTGGCCGAGTGCCAGGTTGTACTCGCTCGTGCCGCGCTCGTCGGTGTTGCCCTGGATCAGGACGTGACGTTCCGGATGCGTCTTCAGGTACTGTGCGTGTGCCTGGATCACGCTCTGGTAGTCGTCCTTGACTGCGTAGCTGTCGAAGTCGAAGTACACGCTACGCTTGGCGAGCGGGCTGTTCGGATCGTTCAGCGGATCGACGTTGACCTGTGCGACTGCGTTCGGGTTCGGCTGCGTGCTCATCGAGCCGGCGTTCGCGTTTTCGTCGGCCTTCGGCGCCGACTTACACGCTGCCAGCGCACCGATCATCAAGACGGCCAGGCCCAGGCGGACTTTGTTCGACATCATTGTTGCTCTCCTGAAGTGTTATTGCATAAAAGGACCCCAGGACGGCTCGCGTACGCTGCCGCCCTGAACGGACAGGATTTGCCGCGTACGACCGTCGGTCGAAACAGCAGCCAGCACGCCACGGCCGTTCAC
>NZ_DASZJJ010000273.1:0-4262 GCF_035948235.1 Paraburkholderia sp.
GCGGACTTCGACGCCGCGCTTGCACAGGCTGTAATAGAGCCGCGCGGCCAGCGCATTGCCCATGAAGAGTTGGGTGCCGCGCGGGTAACGCAGCCGGTCGAGCGCATAGCGGCCCACGACCGCAATCGTGCGGTTGAAGTTCGCCAGCGACGCGAACGGGGCGAGCAGGGCGGTCAGATCGTTGCGCGCGACCATCATGCCGCCGAGTCCCATGAACTCCTTGCGCGGTGGCCGCACGCGCGCGAAGGCGCGACCAAGCACGCGCGCGTCGAATGGTGCGGGCACCAGCGCCCGTCCGCCAAACGCCGCGCCGGGGCCGCTCACATAGTCTGGGTGGGCGGTGGCGGCGACGAACTGCACGTCGCTGATGCGGGCCAGTTCATCGATGGCCTGCGGGCCGCTCTGCAAAAAGGCTTCGCGCGCGGCATCGCAGCCGCGTGCGCCGACGACCGACTCCAGGAAGCGCCGCGCATCGTCGATGCTGTCGGGCACGCCTGCCTGCGCGCTGAGCGCCGTTCCAGGCACCCAGGTGGTGCCGCCCGAGGTCGATGTGATGCCGCCCACCATGGCGGTTTTCTCGCAGAGAAGCACCTTCAGCTTTTCATGGTCCGCGACCAGCGCCGCTGTCATGCCGGCCGCGCCTGCGCCGAATATCAGCAGATCGACTTGCTCGTCCCAGTCCTCATTGCTGATCTGTTGTCTGGCCGCGCCCATGTCTGTGTCTCCTTCGTTTTGTCGGCCGCGCCTGAATGCTGTTGGACGCGGCGAACCATGTTTTCGATGATTGTAGAATAGTATTCCAGAAAATCTCAAAGTGGAATGGAATTCAAAAAACAAAAACCGGTCATACCACCTCGTTAGTAGGTAGCGCGGCCTCCCGAAAGGTCGAAGGTCGCGCCACTCGAAAACGAGCACTCGTCGGAAGCCAGCCACGCGACGAGATGGGCCGCTTCCCCAGTCCGCCCGCGCCGCCGGTCACGATTGCGACCCGCGCTGACGCGTTCATGCGGCGTCGGCCAGCAGGAACTCCACCATGCGATCGCACACGCGCGCGAACATCTGCGTGCCGGTCACGGTCTTGCAACCGCGTGCGCGGGCCGCTTCGATAAAGGGCGTGAGCGGCGGTTTGGTGACGACGTCGCCGACGAAGGTGGTCGCGGGCAGGCGCGAGACATCGATGGGCAACGGGTCTTCGGGGCGCATGCCCATCGGCGAGGCGTTCACGACCACCTCGAACGATTCCGCCGCGACGTCGCTGCCGGCCACGCGCACGGTACCGCGCCCGAGCGCCGCGAGCCGCTCGACGAGCGCATTGACGCGCGCGCCGTCGTTATCGCGGATGTCGAGCGAGGCGACGCCCGCGTTCACGAGCGCCTGGGCGATGGCCGATCCCGCGCCGCCCGCGCCTACTAGCAGGGCGCGTTTGCCGGCTAGGTCGCAGCCCGAGTCGGCGAGCGCGGCGACGAAGCCGGTGCCGTCGAACATGCCGCCATGCCATCCACCGTCGGCGCCGCGCCGCAGCGTGTTGGCCGCGCCGAGAAACGCGGCTTCGTTGCCCAGGGTCGTGCAGAAGCCCGCTGCGCTGAACTTGTGCGGCACCGTGATGATCACGCCATCGACATTGCGCATCGGCGTGACGCCTGCAAAGAACGCCGCCAGATCGTCAGGCGCGACGTGCGCCGGCACCACCAGCGCATCGCGGCCCGCCGCACGCAGCGCCGCCGTCACGCCTTTGGGCGAGCGCACCTGGGCGATCGGATCGCCGACGATGAAGTAGATGCGCGTGGCGCCGCTCAGGCCCTCGTCGAGCGAAATGGGTGTGGTCGCAACGATCGGGTCGGGCGTGAAAGTTGGGGAAGTCATGCTGTTTTCATCTCCAGAGTAGGGCAGACGCGCCGGTCGAAGTGGTTGTGCTGGCAACCGATGCGCCGGAGGCCGGAATGTGGCTGTCCTCAAGATATTTTTTTGTCATGTGTCTCCGCTCCTGTCCCGTTTGAATGGGTTGTTTCGTTGTGTCTGGCACGCCGCCCGAGAGCGTTGCGCCGAAAGTTATGCGTGAACTATAGTTCGAATTGGAATAGTATTCCACAATTAAAGAAAGTTTCAGAGTATCGGGGTATTCACCCGTAGCCGCACTTGAGCGCAATCTTTCAACCGAGGAAAAGGAGGGGGCAGACGATGGCAAGGAGACAACTGGCGGTAATTGGCGCGGGGGCGATCGGCAGGATGCATGTGGAGCGCGCACGGCTTCATTCGCAGGTGCAGGTGACGGCGATTGCCGATCCGTCACCCGCCGCACAGCAATTCGCTGTGGCCGAAGGGCTGCGCTGGTTCGCCGGTTACGAAGCGATGCTCGACGAGATGCGGCCAGAAGGGGTGATCGTCGCGACGCCCAATGCGACTCACGTGGAGGTTGGGCTCGCGTGCGTGGCGCGCGGCATTCCTGCGCTGATCGAAAAGCCAGTGGCCGATCACGTAGAAGCGGCGCTGCGGCTCGATCGCGCTGCGCGCGAGGCGGGCGTGCCGTTACTGGTGGGGCACCATCGGCGTCACAATCCGATCCTGCGTCGGGCGCGCGAGATCGTGCGCGCGGGGCGCCTGGGCAAGCCGGTGGCGGCCAATGCGCTTGCCACTTTCTACAAGCCCGATGCGTACTTCGACATGCAGTGGCGTCGCGAGGCGGGCGGCGGTCCCGTGCTCATCAACCTGATTCACGACATCGACATCATGCGGTTCCTGCTGGGCGAGATCGTCGAGGTGCAGGCGCAAACGTCGAACGGCGTGCGCGGTTTCGCGGTGGAAGACACGGCGGCGGTGCTACTGCGTTTCGAGAGCGGCGCGCTTGGCACGCTGGTGGTTTCCGACACGGCCGCAGCGCCGTGGAACTGGGATCTCGCGGCGGGCGAGGCCGCGCATTACCCGCGCCAGCAGGAGAACACGCATTTCCTGATCGGCACGGATGCGTCGTTGACGCTGCCGCAACTCGACGTATGGGAATACCGCAGCGGTAAGGGTTGGCACGAGCCGTTGACCGTCGAGCGCAGCACGCCACATGCGGGCGATCCTTATCACGAGCAGTTGCGCCATTTTGCGGCGGTAATCGCGCGCGAAGAGGCCCCTGTATGTGCCGCCGACGATGGCGCGCGCACACTGGCGGCGACGCTGGCGGTCCACGCGCGGCGTCGCTGCGTGTGCCGGTCGCGCCTGCACTCATGCAGGCGGGAAACGGCTAAACGATCAGGATTGCTGAGGACTGTGGCGCGTCTGCTGATAGAACGCCACAGTCTCGTGCAAACCGTGTTCCAGCGAGGTGTGGGGCAGACCGGGCAACAGGTCAGCGAGCGCGGGGTCGTGCGGGAACTCGGTGGCGATGGGCAGCGGCGGACCGCTTGCGTCGATCTGCGCGCCGGGCACGATCGCTTTTATCCGATCGATCAGCGTGCCAACCGGCGTCATGTCGCCGGCCAGCGTGAAGGCGTGTGCACCAGCGAATTCGCGTAGCAGGGCTGCTTCGTAGGCGGCCGCGACATCGTCGGCGTAGACGAGGCCGGTCGAACCGCTGAACGGGATCGTGTAGCGCTCGTCGCGCGCGGCCGCGCGGCACGCGAGGCTAGGTCCGGCGCTCGATCCCGATTCGCGGCCCGCGCCGTAGACCACGAGTGGGCGAAAGCCGATGCTCGCAATGCCGTGGTCGTGCCAGTACGCGCGCGCCGAGCCTTCGCAGGCGAGCTTGAAGGTGCCGTAATGCGTTTGCGGCAAGGGCGTTGCGCCGTCCTCGGGGCCGAATACGCCCGCGCTGCCCGCGTACAGCACGCGGCGCAGGCCCGCGGCGCGCGCGGCCTCGAACACGTTGAGCGTGCCGATCAGGTTGATCTGCGCGCCGCGCACCGGATTGGCCGCGCAGTCCGGCGTGAGGATGCCCGCGAGGTGAATGACGGCGTCGCAGCCGTCGAGCGCGCGGGCCGTGTCGGCCGCGCTGGCGATGTCGCCGGTCCGCCACTGCACGCGCGCGGCGTGCGCGGGGGCCAACGCTTCGATCAGGCGCGCGTTGGCGCGCAGGTCAAACGCCACGCACGCCATGCCGCGCGCGAGCAGTCGCTTCATGATCCATGCCCCCAGAAAACCACTGCCGCCTGTGATCAGTACTCGCATTGTTTTGTCTCCATGTCGTTTTCCTTGCCGTTCGTCAGGTCACAAAGTCTTTGCTAAACCTTCTTTTGTGGAATAGTATTCCAGAACGAAAAGTAATTCCACAGAAGCAG
>NZ_DASZJJ010000274.1:0-38687 GCF_035948235.1 Paraburkholderia sp.
TGGGCGAGCACGAACGCCTGGCCGAGCGCGTCAACCAGATGCTCGACCGCATCGAGGCGTCGCTGCGCCAGTGCCTGCGCGTGGGACTCGCGGAAGACCGCGAAAGCGGCGCGGGCGCGCCTGCAGCGGGTGCTTACGATCCTGCCGTGCGCGCGAATCTGGTGGTGCGTTACGTGATCGGCTGCTGGCATCGCTACGCGCAAAGCGGCTTCACGCGCTCGCCGGGCGAACACGCCGAAGAGCAGATCCGCGTGATCCTGCTGTAACCGGGCCCTGGCCCCCGCGCCAGGCTCCTTTGCACTTTTTCCGATATACTCTGCGTTCCTTTTGCAATACATTTGCAATCCCCACGCGCCGATTTGCTGACTCGATTGCGGGCGCGTGAATTCCCTGGACATGGGTCTGGCGGAGTTCGATATAAATGCGGCTAAAGAGGTCGTCAGCCGCGCCAATCCTCTCGTACTCCGCGCTCGCCGACACCGTTTAGCCGCCCGAAAAACACAGGCGGAACGAATGGAATCGATCGGCATCGTCGCTCCTCAAACACTGCATTTCGACGAGCCCCTGCAACTGCAGAACGGCACGGCGCTGGCCGGGTACGACCTCGTGGTCGAAACCTACGGCACGCTCAATGCCGCGCGCAGCAACGCGGTGCTCGTCTGTCACGCGCTCAACGCCTCGCACCACGTCGCGGGCGTCTACGCGGACAACCCCAAAGACGTCGGCTGGTGGGACAACATGGTGGGTCCGGGCAAGCCGCTCGACACCAACCGTTTCTTCGTGATCGGCGTGAACAATCTGGGCTCGTGCTTCGGCTCGACCGGCCCGATGAGCATCAATCCCGCCACCGGCAAGCCGTGGGGCGCGAAGTTTCCGGTCGTGACGGTGGAAGACTGGGTGGACGCCCAGGCGCGCGTGGCGGATCGCTTCGGCATCGAAAAATTCGCGGCGGTGATGGGCGGCAGCCTCGGCGGCATGCAGGCGCTGGCATGGAGCCTGCGCTATCCGGAGCGCCTGGGCCATTGCATCGTGGTCGCCTCCACGCCCAAGCTCTCGGCGCAGAACATTGCGTTTAACGAAGTGGCGCGTTCGTCGATTCTTTCGGACCCGGACTTCCACGGCGGCGACTATTACGCGCACAACGTGAAGCCCCGGCGCGGCCTGCGCGTGGCGCGCATGATCGGCCACATCACCTATCTGTCCGACGACGACATGGCCGAAAAATTCGGCCGTGCGCTGCGCCGCGCGGAAGGCGCCGAAGACGCGTACAACTTCAACTTCGACGTGGAATTCGAAGTGGAGTCGTATCTGCGCTATCAGGGCGACAAGTTCGCCGATTACTTCGACGCCAATACTTATCTGCTGATCACGCGCGCGCTCGATTACTTCGATCCCGCCAAGGACTTCGACGGCGATCTCACGCGCGCGCTCGCGCACACCAAGGCGAAATACCTGGTGGCGAGCTTCGCAACCGACTGGCGTTTCGCCCCCGCGCGCTCGCGCGAACTGGTGAAGGCGCTGCTCGACCACAAGCGTCAGGTCACCTATGCGGAGATCGACGCGCCGCACGGCCACGACGCCTTCCTGCTCGACGACGCGCGCTATCACAACGTCGTGCGCGCCTATTACGAACGTATTGCTGCTGAGGTGGGCGCATGAACCAGAGCGCTTTCGACAGTCTTTCCGCCCGTCCCGACTTTCGCACCATCGCGCGCTGGATCGAGCCGCGCTCGACCGTGCTCGACCTGGGTTGCGGCGACGGCTCGCTGCTCGCGCTGCTCGGCGAGGAGCTGGAGTGCTCGGGCTACGGCATCGAGATCAACGACGCGGGCGTGCTCGCTTCGACGAAAAACGGCATCAACGTGATCCAGCAGAATCTGGAAGACGGTCTGCGCCTGTTCGAAGATGCGAGTTTCGATTTCGCCATTCTTTCGCAGACGCTGCAGACCATCCATCAGACCGCCGCGATCCTGCGCGAGACGGCGCGCGTGGGCAAGGAATGCATCGTGTCGTTCCCGAATTTCGGCTACTGGCCGCACCGGCTGTCGGTGCTGCGCGGGCGCATGCCGGTGTCGAAATCGCTGCCCTACCAGTGGCACAACACGCCGAACGTGCGGGTGCTCACGGTCAAGGATTTCGAGGCGCTCGCGCCCGAAGTGGGCATCGAAATTCTCGACCGCGCCGTGCTCCATGGGGGCCAGACCGTTCGATGGGGTGTGAACTGGCGTGGTAGTCTTGCGGTCTATCGCGTGAAGAAACGCTGACGCCGGGACCGGCGACGCGCGTTCCACCGCCTCCAACAGTTTCACCGCGCCGCCGCTACCCGACGACATGCCGATACCGCCCCAAGAGGCCGCTGACCAAGACGCCACCGCCGCCGACGCCCACAGCACGCACGACGTCAACGCACACGTAGAACATCCCGGCTGGCGCGCGTACCTGAACACGCACATGCTGATCTGCGTGTTCCTCGGCTTCACCTCTGGGTTGCCGCTTTTCACGCTGGTCTACCTGGTGCAGGCCTGGCTGCGCTCCGAAGGCGTCAATCTCAAGGAAATCGGCCTGTTCGCGCTGATCCAGTTTCCCTACACGTGGAAATTCATCTGGGCGCCGCTGATGGACCGCTACGTGCCGCGCCTGCCGGGCTGGAAGCCGGGCCGCCGGCGCGGCTGGATGCTGGTCACGCAGATTCTCGTAGCCGGCGCGATCGCCGCGCTCGGCTTCGTTTCGCCCAAAGAATCGATCTGGACCGTGGCGGCGCTCACGGCGCTGGTGGCCTTCTTCGGCGCGAGCCAGGACATTTCGATCGACGCCTACCGGCGCGAACTGCTCAAGGACACCGAACAGGGCCTGGGCAACGCGGTCCACGTGAACGCTTACAAGATCGCGGCGCTGGTGCCCGGCTCGCTCGCGCTGATTCTCTCGGATCACCTGCCGTGGAGCACGGTGTTCGTCGTCACGGCGGCGTTCATGATTCCCGGCATGCTCATGTCGCTCGTGGTGAGCGAGCCAGAAGTGCACGGCGCGCCGCCGAAGAACCTGCGCGAAGCCATCGTGCAGCCCTTCGCCGAATTCGTGAACCGCGATGGACTGGCCGCTGCGCTGTTCGTGCTGGCGTTCATCTTTCTGTACAAGCTCGGCGATACGATGGCGACCACGCTTTCGACGTCGTTCTTTCTCGATATCGGCTATTCGCGCACCGAGATCGGCGTGATCGCCAAGATGACCGCGTTCGGCGCGAGTCTCGCGGGCGGCATTCTGGGCGGCATCGCACTGGTGAAGATCGGCATCGGGCGCGGCCTGTGGATTTTCGGCCTCCTGCAGATGGTCTCGACGCTCGGTTTCGCGTGGCTGGCGCAGCTTGGACCGGGTTCGCCCTCACTTGCGGTGATCTACGACGCGGTCGTGACGGTGAGCCACGGCGTCTCGCAGATCGCTGCTTTCTTTGGCGCAAATGCGCAGCTCGCGCTCGATCCGCGCGCGGTGGCGCTGGCGCTCGTGTACGGCTTCGAGACCTTCGCGACCGGCCTCACGCTCGCCGCTTTCACGGCCTATATTGCCAGCACGACCGACCCGCGCTACACGGCCACGCAGTTCGCGCTGTTCACGAGTCTCGCCTCGGTGCCGCGCACGCTGGCGTCCGCCGCCAGCGGTTACGTGGTCGCGAAAATCGGCTGGTTCGACTACTTCGTCGCCTGCACGCTACTCGCTCTACCGGGTATGCTCCTGCTCATTCGAATCGCCCCGTGGAGAATCCGGAAGTGACCCCGCCTCAGCATGCCGCCTGTGTATCCCTTTCGACGCGCCGCCGTCCGGGAGGGATAAACGCGCACGCTGCGGGGCCACAACGCGAGCGCCTGCGTACGACCCTCTGTGCACTGGCGTTGACGCTGACCGCGGGTTTCGCGCAGGCTGCTGAAAACCCCGCCGCCAATCCAACCGGTTCGGCCAGCTCCACCGCCTTGACGTCCGGCGCACCGGCGCCCGCCGCACTCTCCAGCGCTGCGGAAACGGCAGGCGCGGCGTCGGCGAATGCGTCCTCGAATCTGACCTTGCCGGGTAGTGCCACGGTGCTCAATTCGAATCTGGCGAATCCGTCGAATGCATCCAATGCGTCGAACGCAACGCAGAACGGCGGCCCGAATACCGGCCGCGTGGTGCGCTTCGGCAATATCGGCGTGTTCCGCAATCTGATTCCCTCGCCTACGCTCGAAGCCCAGGCCGCCGCCGAATACAACGAGATCGTGCGCGGCGCGGCGCATTCGAAGCTGCTTTATCCGGACAGCGATCCGCACGCGCAGCGAGTGCGCCAGTTCGTAGACCGGCTCGCGCCTTATTCGCTCAAATGGAGCGATCGCGTGAAGAACTGGAAGTGGGAAGTGGCGGTGATCCGCTCGCCCGATATCCGCATGTACTGCCTGCCGGGCGGCAAGATCGTGGTTTACGGCGGCCTGCTCGATCGCGTGAAGCTCAACGACAACGAACTGGGCATGCTGCTCGGCCATGAGATCGCGCATGCGGTGCGCGAGCACGTGCGCGAACGCCTGGGCGAGCAACAGGCCGCGCAGATCGAATCGGGTGTGGTGCCGCAGCTATTCGGCCTGGCCGATCTGGGCGTGTTCCCGCTGGGTATCGGCTCGCGCCTGGTGGAAATGCATTATGGCCGCGCCGATGAAACCGAAGCCGACGTGATCGGCAGCGACATCGCCGCGCGTGCGGGTTTCGATCCGCGCGCCGCGCTCACGCTGTGGGACAAGCTCGCGGTGGCCACCAAGGCCGACCGCGATCAGGGCTTTATCTACGTGCATCCGTACACGCCGGCGCGGCGCGCGGATATTGCCAAGCGTCTCGCGGACATGATGCCGCTTTACGCGAAGGCCATCGGCAAGCCGCTCAATACCTTGCCCGACTATCAGGGCATTGCGGCGGTGCAGCGGCACAAGCTGGTGGCCGCGCCCTGAATCGCGACGTCAGGGCGCGCGGCGAAGATCAGCGCTTCTTGACCTTCCAGTCGTAATCGACCGTCAGCGGCGCGTGGTCGCTGAACTTGATATCGCGGAACACGTCCGTGCGCTTCGCCGTCGCGGCGACGCCGGGCGTAGCGATCTGGTAATCGATACGCCACCCCACGTTCTTCGCATACGCCTGGCCGCGATTGCTCCACCAGGTGTACTGCTCGGGACGCGGATCGAGCGTGCGGAACACATCGACATAACCCACCTCGTCGAACAGTTGCGTAAGCCACGCGCGCTCTTCGGGCAGGCAGCCGGAGTTCTTCTGGTTGCCCTTCCAGTTCTTGATGTCGATTTCCTTGTGGACGATGTTCACGTCGCCGCACACGATCACTTCGCGCTCGCGCCTGAGTTCGGCCAGGTGCGGCATGAACACGTCCATGAAGCGGTACTTGGCCTGCTGGCGTTCATCGCCGCTCGAACCCGACGGCACGTACACCGAGATCACCGACAGATCGCCAAAGCGCAGTTCCACATAACGCCCTTCGGCGTCGAACTCCTCGCTGCCGAAGCCGATGATGACCTCATCCGGTTCGCGGCGCGAGTAGACGCCCGCACCGCTGTAGCCCTTCTTCACGGCGTGCTGGAAATAGCCCTTGAAGTCGTGCGGCGCGAGGAATTCGGGCGTCATGTCGTCCTGCGAGCACTTGATTTCCTGCACGCAGAGCACGTCGGCGTTCTGTTCGCCGAACCATTCGAAGAAGCCCTTCTTCGCCGCGGAGCGGATGCCATTGAGGTTCGCGGTGATCACACGCAGCATTTTTTCAGTCCTTATCAGGTTTCAGTGTCGGGCAGTGCGTCGAGTCTTACTCGATCTTCATGCCTTCGAGTTCGGGCTTGGCCGGCGGATATTCGAGCTTCAGACTTTCCATCAGGCGCAGCAGCAGCTCGGCGACCATCACGTTGCGATGCGTCTTGGAATCGGCGGGAATCACGTACCAGGGTGCATGTTCGGTGGACGTGGCCGCGAGCGCATCGCGGTATGCCGCCTGATACGCATCCCAGTGCTTGCGCGCCTCGAGATCGGAGAGATCGAATTTCCAGTGTTTGGAAGGATCGTCGATGCGGGCCTGGATGCGGCTGCGCTGCTCGTCCTTCGAGATGTGCAGCCAGCACTTGATGATGGTCGTGCCGTTTTCGGCGAGCATGCGCTCGAAGTCGCGAATCTGCGCGTAGCGGCGCTCGCATTCGGCTGCGTCGATCTGTTCCATCACGCGCGGCACCAGCACGTCTTCATAGTGGCTGCGGTTGAAGATCGCCAGCTCGCCCGCGCCTGGCACCTGCATATGCACGCGCCAGAGAAAATCGTGCGCAGCCTCGATCGGCGTGGGCGCGCGAAACGGCACGATGCGCAGGCCAAGCGGATCGACTTCATGGAACACGCCGCGAATGGTGCCGTCCTTGCCGCTCGTATCCATGCCCTGCAACACCAGCAACACGCGCTGATGACGCTGCGCGTGCAGGCGTTCCTGCAGCACGTCGAGCTTCTCGCCGATTTCGGCAAGACGCGCGCGGTCGCTGTCCTTGCTGCCCGTGGAAAAGGGCTTCGCGGACGGATCGATCGCTTCGGGAGAAAACTTCTCAGCCTTTTTATCGCCGAAATACGGCACGCGGAAATCGTCGAGACTCGGGGACTTCGCCATCGCTAATGCGCTCCATGAAGTGAATCCGGCCGCCTGAAGCGGCGAGGCGGCGCCGCACACTCTCGCGCGACGCCGCCTCGCCAGCCTGGCCGATCAACAATCCGACAGCTCAACAGCCTATCAGCCCAGCTTCTTTTTCAGCAGTTCGTTGACCTGCTGCGGGTTCGCCTTGCCCTTGGTGGCCTTCATGGCCTGGCCGATCAGCGCGTTGAAGGCTTTTTCCTTACCCGCCCGGAATTCCTCGACCGACTTCGGGTTCGCGGCGAGCACCTCGTCGATGATCGCTTCGAGCGCGCCGGTATCCGAGATCTGCTTGAGACCCTTGGCGTCGATGATGCGGTCCACTGCGGCTTCGTCGGTCGCCTTCTCGTCCCACATCGCCTGGAAGATTTCCTTCGCGATCTTGTTCGAGATCGTGCCGTCCGCGATACGCGCGAGCAGCAGCGCGAACTGCGCAGCCGAGACCGGCGACGCGCCGATATCCAGACCTTCGCGGTTCAGTTGCGACGAGACTTCGCCCATCAGCCAGTTCGCAGCGGCCTTGGCTTGCGCCGCACCGGCCTTCGCGACGACGGCCTCGAAGTACGCCGCCATCGCCTTGCTCGACGTCAGCACGTTGGCGTCGTACGGCGTCACGCCGTACTGCTCGACGAAACGCGTTTGCATGGTCGCGGGCAGCTCGGGCATTTCGCCCTTCACGCGCTCGACCCATGCCGCGTCGATCACGAGCGGCATCAGATCGGGGTCGGGGAAATAGCGGTAATCGTGCGCGTCTTCCTTGCTGCGCATCGAACGCGTTTCGCGCTTGTCCGGATCGTAGAGGCGCGTTTCCTGCACCACCGTGCCGCCGTCCTCGATCAGCTCGATCTGGCGGCGCACTTCGTACTGGATCGCTTCTTCGAGGAAGCGGAACGAGTTCAGGTTCTTGATTTCGGCGCGCGTGCCGAATTCCTTCTGCCCGACCGGACGCACGGAGACGTTCGCGTCGCAACGGAACGAGCCTTCCTGCATGTTGCCGTCGCAGATGCCGAGCCACACGACCAGCGTGTGCAGCGACTTCGCGTAGGCCACGGCTTCCGCCGCGCTGCGCATTTCAGGTTCCGTAACGATTTCGAGCAGCGGCGTGCCGGCGCGGTTCAGGTCGATGCCCGTCATGCCCGCGAAGTCTTCGTGCAGCGACTTGCCCGCGTCTTCTTCCAGGTGGGCGCGCGTGAGATTGACGGTCTTTTCGTACGCTTCCTTGCCGGCCTTTTCGTTGGCGGGCACCTGGATGGTGATCTGACCGCCCTGCACGACTGGAATCTCGTACTGGCTGATCTGATAGCCCTTCGGCAGATCCGGGTAGAAGTAGTTCTTGCGCGCGAAGATGCTGCGCGGCGCGATGGTCGAGCCGATCGCCAGACCGAACTGGATCGCGCGCTCCACGGCGCCGCGGTTCATCACCGGCAGCACGCCCGGCAGCGCGAGATCGACGGGACAGGCCTGCGTGTTGGGGGCCGCGCCGAACTGCGTCGATGCGCCCGAGAAGATCTTCGACGCCGTCGACAGCTGCGCGTGCGTTTCAAGACCGATGACGACTTCCCATTGTGTTGCCATGTTCACACCCCTGCCGGCGCTTTGCGATGCCAGTCGGTCGCGCGCTGGAAAGCGTCGGCGACCTGCAGCATGCGGGCCTCGTTGAAATAGTTGCCGACGATCTGCAGACCGACCGGACGTTGCGCGTTCGCGCCCGCGCCGAAGCCGCACGGCACGCTCATGCCGGGCAGGCCCGCGAGGCTGGTCGACAGCGTGTAGATGTCCGCGAGGTACATCTGCAGGGGATCGTCGCCCTTCGCGCCGATGTCCCACGCCACGCTGGGCGCCACCGGCCCCATGATGACGTCGCACTGCTTGAACGCTTCCTGGAAGTCCTGCGCAATGATGCGTCGGATCTTTTGCGCCTGCAGGTAGTACGCGTCGTAGTAGCCGTGCGAAAGCACGTAGGTGCCCACCAGAATACGGCGCTTCACTTCGGGGCCGAAGCCTTCCGCGCGCGACTTCTTGTACATGTCGAGCAGATCGCCGTACTGCGCTGCGCGATGGCCGAAACGCACGCCGTCGAAACGCGACAGGTTCGACGAGGCTTCCGCCGGCGCGATCACGTAATACACGGGAATCGACAGTTCGGTCTTGGGCAGCGTGACTTCCACGAGCGTGGCGCCGAGCGACTCGTAGGTCTTGAGCGCGGCGTCGATGCTCGCGCGCACGTCGTCGGCCAGACCCGCGCCGAAGTACTCCTTCGGCAGGCCGATGCGCAGACCCGCGAGCGGCTTGTCGGCGGACGCGTCCGGCGTCCACTGCTGGCCGAGGTGGCGCGTGTAGTCTTCGTTTTCGCGTTGCAGGCTGGTGGAATCACGCTCGTCGAAACCGGCCATGGCGTTGAGCAGCAGCGCGCAGTCGGCGGCGCTTTGCGCCATCGGGCCGCCCTGGTCGAGCGACGAGGCGAACGCGATCATGCCGTAGCGCGACACGCGGCCGTAGGTCGGCTTGATGCCGGTGATGCCCGAAAACGACGCCGGCTGACGGATCGAGCCGCCCGTGTCGGTGCCGGTTGCGGCAGGCGCAAGGCGCGCGGCCACGGCCGCAGCCGACCCGCCCGACGAGCCACCCGGCACGGCCTTGGTGTCCCACGGGTTCTTCACGGCGCCGAAGTGCGAGTTCTCGTTGGACGAGCCCATCGCGAATTCGTCCATATTGGTCTTGCCAAGCGTCACCATGCCGGCGTGCTCGAGGCGCTGCACCACGGTGGCGTCGAACGGGCTGACGTAGTTTGCAAGCATTTTCGAGCCTGCCGTCGAGCGCCAGCCGCGCGTGACGAACACGTCCTTGTGCGCGAGCGGAATGCCGGCGAGCGGGCCCGCGTGGCCCGTGTGCAGCAGCGCGTCGGCGGCCTTCGCCTGGGCGAGCGTCAATTCGGGATTGACGTCGACGAAGGCGTTCAGGTCTTGATGCGCGTCAATCCGGCCGAGAAAATGCTGGGCCAGTTCGACTGCGGAGCACGCCTTCGCGGCCAGTGCGGCGCGCAGTTCGGTCAAACTTTTGTCATGCATTGCGTGATTCCTGGAAGATCGTAACGGGGCGGTCACAACGACCGCACCGCCCGGGAGCGCCTCGCGCACGCGCGGGCTGCGCCCCGCCAATTCGGGGTGGCGGCGTTTTCGGGAGTTAAGCTCAGAAGACTCGAACTTCTTCGAAAACACCGCTAAATGCGCGTCTCTTTATTCAATCACGCGCGGAACAAGGTAAAGTCCGTCCTGTACCGCGGGTGCGGGGCGCTGGAAGGCGTCGCGATCCACGGTTTCGGTTACCGCGTCTTCACGCAGTCGCAGCGCGACGTCTTCGATCTGTTCGATCGGATGCGCGAGAGGCGCAATGCCCGTGGTGTCCACGGCCTGCATCTGCTCGACCAGCCCGAAGAAATTATTCAGGCGTTCGAGCGTATTGCCGGCCTCGGCGTCGGCCAGTTCGAGGCGCGCGAGATGCGCGATGCGCTTCACATCGGTCAGGGTCAGGGCCATGCGTTCACCGGAAAAATTTTGAAGCTGAAGCAGTCCGAAAAAAACGGTGCTGCAACAGCGGTTTATCGCGCCGGATCCGAGTGTGGAAGAAAGCTTCGACGAGGTCAAAAACTGGCTTTCGGATCCTGCAAAACAGGCAAAATTATAAGGTATCATTACGCGTTCGACTCAAACCCGGACCGCCTTGCGTCTGCCTTTCATCCCTGAACGCAGCAATTTGCGCTCAGTTGGCGCGCAGCGGGGCCGCCTCCGGTAACCATTCCCGCAGTTTCAGGCTCCTCGCGGCGGCGCTTTCCGCCCGTCCTGAGGCTGTTATTTTTTCCGCTGCCGCCCGTGACCCGCTCGTCTCGTAGGTCGGCCACAAGCGAGACAGGATTTTTGAATGTTCGGTTTTCTGCGTAGCTACTTCTCCAACGATCTCGCGATCGACCTCGGTACCGCCAACACGCTGATCTACATGCGCGGCAAGGGCATCGTCCTTGACGAGCCGTCGGTTGTGTCCATCCGCCAGGAAGGCGGCCCGAACGGCAAGAAAACGATTCAGGCAGTCGGCAAGGAAGCCAAGCAGATGCTTGGCAAGGTGCCGGGCAACATCGAAGCCATCCGCCCGATGAAAGACGGCGTGATCGCCGACTTCACCGTCACGGAACAGATGATCAAGCAGTTCATCAAGACTGCACACGAATCGCGCATGTTCTCGCCGTCGCCGCGCATCATCATCTGCGTGCCCTGCGGTTCGACCCAGGTCGAGCGCCGCGCGATCAAGGAAGCCGCGCACGGCGCGGGCGCTTCGCAGGTCTACCTGATCGAAGAGCCGATGGCCGCTGCAATCGGCGCCGGCCTGCCGGTGTCGGAAGCTACCGGCTCGATGGTCGTCGACATTGGCGGCGGCACGACCGAAGTCGGCGTGATCTCGCTGGGCGGCATCGTGTACAAGGGCTCGGTGCGCGTGGGCGGCGACAAGTTCGACGAAGCTATCGTCAACTACATCCGCCGCAACTACGGCATGCTGATCGGCGAACAAACCGCCGAAGCCATCAAGAAGGAAATCGGTTCGGCCTTCCCGGGTTCCGAAGTCAAGGAAATGGAAGTCAAGGGCCGCAACCTGTCGGAAGGCATTCCGCGCAGCTTCACGATTTCGAGCAACGAAATCCTCGAAGCGCTCACCGACCCGCTGAACCAGATCGTCTCGTCGGTGAAGATCGCGCTGGAACAAACGCCGCCGGAACTGGGCGCCGACATCGCCGAACGCGGCATGATGCTCACGGGCGGCGGCGCGCTGCTGCGCGACCTCGACCGCCTGCTCGCCGAAGAAACCGGCCTGCCGGTGCTGGTCGCCGAAGACCCGCTCACCTGCGTGGTGCGCGGCTCGGGCATGGCGCTCGAGCGCATGGACAAGCTCGGCAGCATCTTCTCGTACGAGTAAGCGCACTGCAGCGGGTGTGGGCGGCGCGGTCGATGCGGTTTTGCAATCGAACCGGCCGGCCCCCCGGCAAATCCGCTACTATCGACGCGCAATGAAGGTCGGGGCGGCAAGCATGCCGCCGCGCGCAGCGGGGTGTGCCCGCGGTGTCCCGGGATCTCTCCCCTGACGCTGCCAGTGCGCCTCACGTTTCACCGTTAGTTTCACCGAACCGCATACGCCCCCGGCGCAGACCATGGAATACAGTCCGCCGCCTCTGTTCAAGCAAGGCCCCTCGGCACTCGCACGGCTGCTCTTCTTCGTCGTGCTGTCGATTGCACTGCTGATCTCCGACGCGCGCTTCAAGACGCTGGAAGTCGTGCGCGGCGTGCTCGGCGCTGGCCTCTATCCGCTGCAGCGCGCGGCGCTCGTGCCGCGCGACCTGTTCATGGGCGCCGCCGATCTTGCCGTCACCAGTGCGTCGCTGCGCCAGGACAATGAGCAGCTTCACGCGCGCAACCTCCAGCTTTCGCAGCAGGCCAACCAGGCGGCCTCGCTCGCCGCCGAAAACATCCACCTGCGTGCCCTGCTGCAACTTTCGCAGCGCATCGGCGCGCCGACCACGCCCGCCGAAATCCAGTACGACACGCGCGATCCGTTCACGCAGAAGGTCGTGATCGGCGGCGGTTCGCAGCAGGGCGTGCAAAACGGTGCGCCCGTGCTCAGCGAAGACGGCGTAATCGGCCAGGTCACACGTGTGTTCCCGATGCAGTCCGAAGTGACGCTCGTCACCGACAAAGACCAGGCCGTACCGGTCGAAGTCGTGCGTACGGGTCTGCGCAGCGTGATCTACGGCACCGCCAAGGGCGATCTGCTCGATCTGCGCTTCGTGCCGATCAGCGCCGATTTGCAGACTGGCGACGAACTCGTGACCAGCGGCCTCGACGGGGTGTATCCGCAAGGCTTGCCGGTGGCTAAGGTGATCCGCGTCGACAAGCAAGCCGACACCGCCTTTGCGCGCGTGATCTGCGCGCCGCTTGCGGCCGTGCGCGGCGCGCGTCAGGTGCTGGTGCTGCATTTCGTGCGCCAGGTGCCGCCGAATCCGGTCGAGGCTGCGGAAGCCGCCGCAGCGGCCGCTGCCGCCGAAGCCAAGGACGCGAAGAAAAAGGCCGCCAAGGGCGCGGACAAGAAAGCCGACGACAAATCGAAGGCCGCCGCGCCGGCGCCCGCCGCTGCGAAGCCGCAAGCCGCACCCGCCAAAGAACCGGCGAAGGAACCGGCGAAAGAACCCGCCAAGGCACCCGCTAAAGCGCCCGCCGCACAAGGGGCCCACTGATGGCGCGTCCGCAATACATTCTCCAGCCGGTCAACCCGTACTTCATCGCGTTCAGCCTGGCTGCGGCGTTCCTGCTGAACCTGCTGCCGTGGGGCAAGCTGCCGGGCGTGCCCGACTTTGTCGCGCTCGTGCTGCTGTTCTGGAACATCCATCAGCCGCGCAAGGTGGGTATGGGCATCTCGTTCTGCCTCGGCCTGCTGATGGACGTGCATAACGCCAACCTGCTCGGCGAGCACGCGCTCGCCTACACGCTGCTGTCGTTCGGCGCGATCACCATTCACCGCCGCGTGCTGTGGATGTCGCTCGGCGTGCAGATGTTTGCCGTCATGCCGATGCTCGTGGGCGCGCAGGTCGTGCCCTTCGTGATCCGACTCCTGATGGGCGCATCCTTCCCCGGTTGGGGCTATCTGATCAGCGGCTTCGTGGAAGCCGTGCTGTGGCCGGTCACCAGCCTGTTGCTGCTGCTGCCGCAGCGCCGCCCCGTCGATCCCGACGATACGCGGCCCATCTGAGCGGCCGCGCGCCGCTCGCCGTCGAAGGTCGCACCGATGATCTCCTCTTCTTACCGGCCCGCCGCAGCGCTTGCGCGAGGCGCGGGCCTCGGCGTTTGAGCGCATGACCGAATTCAAGGACACCCAGCAGCAGCTCACGAAGTACCGCCTGCGCGTCGCCGCGGCGGGACTGTTCGTGTTCGTCTGCTTCGGGCTGATCGCGTTCCGCTTCCTCTATCTGCAGGTCTGGAACCACAGCAAGTACTCGCTGCAAGCCGACGAAAACCGCATTTCCGTCGCGCCGATCGTGCCGAACCGCGGCATCATCACCGACCGCAACGGCGTCGTGCTGGCGAAGAATTACTCCGCGTACACGCTGGAAATCACGCCCTCGAAGCTCACCGATACGCTCGACAACACGATCGACCAGCTCTCGACCGTGATCCCGATCGATGCGCGCGACCGCCGCCGCTTCAAGAAGCTGCTCGAAGATTCCAAGAACTTCGAGAGCCTGCCGATCCGCACGCGCCTGAGCGACGACGAAGTCGCGCGCTTCACGGCGCAGCGCTTCCGTTTCCCCGGCGTTGAGGTCCGCGCGCGCCTGTTCCGCCAGTACCCGCTCGGGCCGACGGCTGCGCACGTGATCGGCTATATCGGCCGGATTTCGCAGCGCGACCAGGAACGTATCGACGACGCCAGCGACCAGAACGACAACGATCCCGAGCACTACGATCCGCGTCTGGACGCCAACAACTACAACGGCACCGACTACATCGGCAAGATCGGCGTCGAGCAAAGTTACGAAACCGAGCTGCACGGCCTGACCGGCTTCGAGGAAGTGGAAGTGACGGCGGGCGGCCGTCCCGTGCGCACGCTCTCGCGCACCCAGGCCACGCCTGGCAACAACCTCGTGCTGTCGATCGATATCGGCCTGCAGCAGGTGGCGGAGCAGGCGTTCGCGGGCAAGCGCGGCGCGCTGGTGGCGATCGAGCCTTCCACGGGCGACATTCTGGCGTTTGTTTCCGCGCCCAGCTTCGATCCGAATTCCTTCGTCGACGGCATCGACCAGCAGACCTGGGACGAGCTCAACAACTCGCCCGATCACCCGCTGCTCAATCGTCCGCTGCACGGCACCTATCCGCCGGGCTCGACCTACAAGCCGTTCATGGCGCTGGCCGCGCTCACGCTGCACAAACGCACGCCGCAGTGGGGCTTCTCGGACCCCGGCTACTACATGTTCGGCGGTCACCGCTTCAACAACGACGTGCGCTCGGGCCAGGGCTGGGTCGACATGAACCGCGCGATCATGGTGTCCAACGACACCTACTTCTTCATGCTCGCGCACGACCTGGGCGTGGACAACATCGCCAACTTCATGAAGCCGCTGGGCTTCGGCCAGTTGACCGGCATCGACATCTCGGGCGAGGCGCGCGGCATCCTGCCCTCGACCGAATGGAAGCGCAAGGCGTACCGCAAGCCCGAGCAGCAGAAGTGGTACGAAGGCGAGACGGTGAGTCTGGGCATTGGTCAGGGCTACAACTCGTTCACGATCCTGCAGCTCGCGCACGCCACCGCCACGCTCGCCGATAACGGCGTGCTCATGAAGCCTCACCTCGTGAAGGAAATCGAAAATCCGATCACGAAGGAAGAGCATCTGACCGTGCCAAGCGAAAGCGGCCGCCTCGACGTGAAGCAGGCCGATATCGACGTGGTGAAGCGCGGCATGGAAAACGTGACGATGAATCCGTCGGGCACGGCCTTCAAGATCTTCCAGAACGCGGCCTACACGTCGGCGGGCAAGACCGGGACGGCGCAGGTGTACTCGCTGCAGGGCGCGAAGTACCAGGCGCACGCGGTCGCCGAACATCTGCGCGACCACGCGCTGTTCATCGCGTTCGCGCCGGTCGAGAAGCCGCAGATCGCCATCGCGCTGATCGTTGAAAACGGCGGTTGGGGTGCGCAGTCCGCCGGCCCGATCGCGCGCCGCGTGCTCGACTATTACCTCGTCGATCGCCTGAAGCCGGGCGCCGAGCAGGCCGCCGTAGCGGCGGCGGCATCGGCGACGCAGGATGCTTCGGCGCCCGTGATTGGCCAGCCGCCACAGGGCGCGTCGGCAGCCGTGCCAGGCTCCGCGGCGTCCGCGGCTTCGGCTGCGTCCGAAGGCGGCGCGCCGGTTACACAGGCGGTCAAGGTCGCCGCCGGTTTCACGCCGCTGCCGATTCCGGGCGCGGCATCTGCCGCCGAGGCCGCTTCGGCGGCGGCTGCGGCTTCCGCTGCGCAGGCGGCGTCGGGTGCATCCGGAGCAAGCGCCGCTTCGAACGCCAAAGCCGCAACGACGTCCGCAGCGCCCACCGATGCAGTGAACGGCGGCACCGGCGCAACCGACGACGCCACCGCGCAACGCCCCGCCGCTGCCTCCTTGCCGCGCCATTTCGGCCCGCATCGTCCGCGCCGGCCCGCCAGCGCACCCGCCGCGGCCACACTCGCGCCGCCGCCCAAACCCGCCACGGGCGGCATCGACGAGTAAGGACTTCCCATGCCTCTTCTACAGTTCGACAAGATCGACAAGCGCGCCGTGCTCGACGCGCTGCGCAAGATGTTCCTCGGCTTCGACCGCCCGCTCGCACTGACCGTGTTCCTGCTGCTGTGCGTGGGCATCGTCACGCTGTACAGCGCGAGCCTGGACGTGCCGGGCCGCGTAGAGGACCAGTTGCGCAACATCATGCTCACCTTCGTGCTGATGTGGGCGCTCGCCAATGTGCCGCCCAATACGCTGATGCGCTTCGCGGTGCCGATCTACTCCTTCGGCATCGCGTTACTGATTGCGGTCGCGGCCTTCGGGCTTACGCGCAAGGGCGCGAAGCGGTGGATCAATGTGGGCGTCGTCATCCAGCCTTCCGAGATTCTCAAGATCGCCACGCCGCTCATGCTGGCGTGGTACTACCAGCGCCGCGAAGGCGTGATGCGCTGGTACGACTTTCTCGTCGGCTTCGTGATCCTGCTGGTGCCGGTCGGCCTGATCGCCAAGCAGCCGGACCTGGGCACCGCCGTGCTGGTGTTCGCTTCGGGCTTTTTCGTGATCTATTTCGCGGGCCTGTCGTTCAAGCTGATCGTGCCGGTGCTGATCGCGGGCATCATCGCCGTGGCGTCGATCGCCGCGTTCCAGGACAAGATCTGCCAGCCGCAGGTGAACTGGCCGCTCATGCACGACTATCAGAAGCACCGTATCTGCACGCTGCTCGATCCGACTTCCGATCCGCTCGGCAAGGGCTTCCACACGATCCAGGCGGTGATCGCGATCGGCTCGGGCGGCCCGCTCGGCAAGGGCTGGCTCAAGGGTACGCAGTCGCATCTGGAGTTCATCCCCGAGAAACACACCGACTTCATCTTCGCGGTGTTTTCGGAGGAATTCGGCATGGTGGGCGGCATCGTGCTGCTCACGCTCTATATGTGTCTGATCGCGCGCGGGCTGTATATCGCGGCCAACGGCGCGACACTGTTTGGGCGATTACTGGCCGGGTCGCTGACGATGGCGTTCTTCACCTACGCGTTCGTGAACATCGGCATGGTGAGCGGGATTCTGCCCGTGGTGGGCGTGCCGCTGCCCTTCATGAGTTATGGCGGCACGGCGCTGACGACGCTAGGCATCGCCATCGGCCTGATCATGAGCGTCGGGCGGCAGAAGCGGCTCATGCAGAGCTGATTGCTTCCAGGACACGCTGAAAAAACAAAACGCGCCGGTTTCGACCGGCGCGTTCTCGTTTGGGGCGGAGGACTTACTGAGGCTGCGCCGGTGCGTTCTTCTGCAGTTGCGCGCTCAACTGCTGGAATTTGAGGCGCGCAACCGGATCGCCCTGCGCGGCCGCCGCCGCGTAGTAGGCGCGCGCGACATTGAGGTTCTTCGGCACGCCGTCGCCGCCGCGCTCGTAGAACGAGCCAGTCACGTATTGCGCGGTCATGTCGCCGCCCTCGGCGGCCTTCTTGTACCAGTAGAACGCCTGCTTGTTGTCGCGCCCGATGCCGCGTCCGTCGAGGAACTGGTTCGCCAGCGCCAGTTCGGCCTGCACATGGCCCTGCTTCGCGGCCTTGAGGAACCACTGATGCGCTTCGGCGGGATCGCGGTCGACGAAATCGCCATCGTCGTACATCTTGCCGTACACGTATTGCGCGTGGGACATGTTGGCATCGGCGGCCTTGCGCAGCCACTTGCGGCCCTCGCTCACGTCCGCCGCGCCGCCCTCGCCGTTGAGCAGCATCATCGCGTAGTTGAATTCCGCGAGACGGTTGCCGTGTGCCGCGGCGCCCTGGAACTCCGTGCGCGCGACCGTGAGATTGCCCGCGTTGTAGTCGGCGACGGCGCTGGCCGTCAGCGGATCGGACTCCGCGCTCACCGATGGCTGGCCGCCCGTGCCCGCCGCATTCGCCACGCCGCTTACCACGCTGATGCCCGCCAGCGTCGACGCAATGGCCAACGTGTGCACTGCTTTCAAACGCTTCATGCCCGTGCCTCCTGCAGCGCCTGACGTGTGGCGCGCACGAGCCAGACCACGTCGGCAGCCAGCGCAATGAAGGAAAAGCCCATTTCGCGATACTGCTTCGCCTGCGCTGCATCCATTGCGAAGATCCCCGCCGCCACGCCCGCTGCGCGCGCCGCCGCGACGATGCGCGTCATCGCCGCCATCACGTCGGGGTGCTTCGCGTCGCCCAGATGGCCGAGACTCGCGGCCAGATCGGCCGGGCCGACGAACAGGCAATCGACGCCTGGCACCGCAGCGATCTTTTCGACTTCGGCCAGCGCCGCCGCCGATTCGATCTGCACGATCGAAGCGATCTGCGCATTGGCGCCCTGCAGGTAGTCGCGCCGCATGCCGTAAGCGGCGGCGCGCACCGCGCCCGCGACACCGCGCTGGCCGCCCGGCGTCTTCGCATCGGGATATTGGGTGGTGCTCACCACGCGGGCGGCTTCCTCGGCGGATGCCACGTTGGGAAACATCACCGTGCGCACGCCCGCGTCCAGCACGCGCTTGACGAGCCACGACTCGTTGGCCGGCACGCGCACGACGGGCTCGGTCGGCAGATGCGCCGCCGCGATGGCGCGCAGTTGTGCGAAGACGTCGCCGCTATCGTTGGGCGCATGCTCCATGTCGATCAAGAGCCAGTCGAAACCGGCGTGCGCCAGCGCCTCGGCGGCCGTTTCGCTGCCCATCGACAGCCACAGGCCGAACAAGGGCTCGGCCAGTTGAAGGCGTTCCTTGAGGGGATTGGTAAAGGTGCTCATCGCCGTGCTCCCGGCGAGGCTGCGCAACGCGCGCGTCACGCACGGGCCGCGCGGCCCGGCAGCGCCTCGCACCGGCATGTCTCGCTTTCGTTATGCGTCGTTGTATGTGGGCCGCGTCAGTGGTGACGGGGCTTGCGAGAGCGATCATACCGCGCCAAAAGTACGCAGGCCGGGTGGAAAACCCGGCCTTGCGTGGCGCTTCGAGAAGGGCAATGCAGGGCAAACGCCCCGGCGTCAGTCGCGGATGACTTCGGCCCAGCAGTTCGGCGTTTCGTACAGGCGCACCTTGTGCAGCTGCAGATTCACGCCGTAGTGCGCGTCGTAGACGTTGGCGAGGATCTCGAAGGCGATCGCCGCGAGATTTTCCACGGTCGGAATGCGGTCGATCACGACGGTCTTGTGGCCCGGCAGCGTTTCAAGGAAGCCGCGCACCTGGCTGTCGCCTTCGAAGACGAGGAATGCGTGATCCCACAGATCGACGAGATGCTGGTTCGCCAGCGCCTTCACGTCGGCGAAATCCATCACCATGCCGCGGTCGGGCGCGCCTTCCGTCTCGACGGTGTCGCCTTGCAGCGTGATTTCGAGCACATAGCGATGGCCGTGCAGGTTCCTGCACTGGCTGCGGTGGTCGGGAATGCGGTGGCCCGCATCGAATTCGAGTTTTCGGGTGATCGTCAGCACGGCTGCTTCAGCGGAAAAAGGCAAAATCAGGGAATGTTCAGGTACTTGTGCGTCTGCATCGACAGGCGCCATTGCGGATGGCGCTTGCACCAGTCGATGGCGAGCTTCGTGTTCAGGTCGCGCGAGGGACCGTCCATCGGCTGGACCAGAAAATACTCGAAGTCGAGCTTCGCGTAATCGGCCAGACGCTGGTTGTCCTGCGGCACCACGACCTTGAGTTCGTTGCCTTTGGTCACCACCAGCGGCGCGTCGGCCTTCGGGCTCACGCAGATCCAGTCGATGGTTTCCAGCACCGGCAGCGAACCGTTGGTTTCAATGGCAATCTCAAAGCCCGCCGCGTGCAGCGTATCGACGAAAGGCTGGTCGATCTGCAGCATCGGCTCGCCGCCCGTGCAGACCACGAAGCGGTTAGCTTCGCCTTCGGGCCAGAGCGAGGCGATCTTCGCGACCAGTTCCTCGGGCGTGCGGAATTTGCCGCCGTTTTCGCCATCGGTGCCGACGAAATCGGTGTCGCAGAAGCGGCACTGCGCGCTTTCGCGGTCTTCCTCGCGGCCCGACCACAGATTGCAGCCGGCGAACCGGCAGAACACGGCCGGACGCCCGGCATTCGCGCCTTCGCCCTGCAACGTGTAGAAGATTTCCTTTACCGCGTAAGTCATGCTGCTGCCTGGTTTCTGCCTGCTCGCGATCCAGCACGTGTGCCGCGAATCGCAAGGCGTCGAGTGAGAAGCTCGTGGGGAGCCGGTTCTTGCGGGCGTTATTGTGTCGTGTTTGCGGCGGCTTTGCTTGATGGCCGCATTTTTCGTCGCGATGTTCACGAAGGGCGCTGCCCGTGCGCCGCTTCGTTTTTTGCTTTGCTGCCTGCGTCAGTCCCGGCGTTACCGGGAGCTGAGCGCCTTCAGACCGGCGCTTCCGTGACTTGCTCGCCTGCCAGATACGCTTCGTAGCCGCGCTTGCGCAGCTTGCAGGCCGGGCATTCGCCGCAGCCGAAGCCCCATTGGTTCAGCTCGGCGCGCTCGCCCACGTAGCAGGTATGCGTTTCCACGCGCACCAGTTCGACCAGCGCCTCGCCGCCGAGTTGCTCGGCGAGTCGCCACGTGTCGCCCTTGTCGAGCCACATGAGCGGCGTTTCCAGCACGAAACGCGTGTCCATGCCCAGGTTGAGCGCAACCTGCAGCGCCTTCATGGTGTCGTCGCGGCAGTCGGGATAGCCCGAGAAGTCGGTCTCGCACATGCCGCCCACCAGTATGCGCAGACCGCGCCGGTAGGCAATGGCTGCGGCGATCTGCATGAACATCAGGTTGCGGCCCGGCACGAAGGTATTCGGCAGGCCACTTGCGGCCGTTTCGATCTCGATTTCGCGCGTCATGGCGGTATCGCTGATCGAGCCGAGCACCGACAGGTCGATCATGTGATCGTCGCCGAGTCGTTCGGCCCATGCCGGGAACTCGCGCGCGATGGCGGCGCGAAAGCCGTCACGGCATTCCAGTTCGACGCGATGGCGCTGGCCGTAATCGAAGCCGAGCGTCTCGACGGTATCGTATCGGTCGAGCGCCCAGGCGAGGCACGTCGCCGAGTCCTGGCCGCCGGAAAACAGCACGAGCGCGCCGTTTCTGGTTTCTGTTCGAGTCACCGTGAAACTCCGAGTTGAGAGGTTCCGCGCGGTCGCAAGCCTTCGAAACCCGCCGGGCGGACCGGCCCGGGCATGTTGCCGGCCGGCCCAAGCAGTATAGGCCGCGGCACTTTGGCCGATATCGGCGCCACTTTATACCGCTGATATCCGGATGCCTTCTATCGCCTCGACCGGCAGACCCGCATGAAACGGGGCCCGCCAATGAAAAAGCCCCAGGAATCTAACGATCTCCTGGGGCTCTGCATTCTGGTGGCCTGGGTCGGAATCGAACCAACGACACGCGGATTTTCAATCCGCTGCTCTACCAACTGAGCTACCGGGCCAACGAAGAAGGCAAATTATATAAGCCTTTTTCGGGTTGCGCAAGCCCTTTTCTCAAAACTTCCGCGAAAAAGGGCTGCATGATTTGCACGTCACGCCGTGCAGCCGCCTCACTCGCCCTTGCTCTTGCCGAGATCGACGCCGAGCTGCTTGAGCTTGCGATACAGGTGCGTGCGCTCCAGGCCGGTCTTTTCGGCCACGCGCGTCATGCTGCCGTTCTCGCGCGCGAGGTGGTACTCGAAGTAAGCGCGCTCGAACGCGTCGCGGGCGTCGCGCAACGGAATGTCGAACGAGATCGACGCCGTTTGCGCCGCGCTCACGCCCGGCGAGTCGCCGCCCAGCACCGGCAGCGCCGCCGCCGAGGCCACCACGGCCGGACCGCCCGCCGCGGGTTTGGCGCCGGGCGCGCCCGCAGCCGGCGCCTGCGCCGCCGTGCCGCGCGCGAGACCCTGCTCGACGGCCTTGAGCAGCTTCTGCAGCGCGATCGGCTTTTCGAGGAAGTTGAGCGCGCCGATCTTGGTCGCCTCGACCGCCGTGTCGATGGTCGCGTGCCCCGACATCATGATGACCGGCATCGATAGCTGGCCTTGCGCCGCCCACTCCTTGAGCAGCGTGACGCCATCGGTATCCGGCATCCAGATATCGAGCAGCACCAGGTCCGGCACCTGGCGCTGACGGAATTCGCGCGCCTGCTGCGCGTCTTCCGCAAGCTCCACAACGTGTCCTTCGTCGCTGAGGATCTCCGAGAGCAATTCCCGGATGCCCATTTCATCGTCTACCACCAGGATGGTTGCCATTTACGCTGCCCTTGTCTGCACTGTTGCTTTTGTTCCTTGCTCTCCCGCCGCGCGCACCCGGCCGTCGCCCGATCTGCCGCTCGTCGCGGCATGCGGGGCGCTGTCCGGGATGGTGTCATCCGCCAGCTGGAGAAAGAGAATCGAGATCTGCGCGCCTTCTATCACATCGCCCGCTTTCATGCGATTGCGAATGTCGATGCGCGCGCCGTGCTCGTCGACGATCTTCTTGACCATCGCAAGCCCGAGTCCTGTTCCTTTGGCCTTGGTCGTCACATAGGGTTCAAACGCGCGCGTGAGAATCCGCGCGGGGAATCCCGGCCCGTTGTCCGACACCGTGAGCCGCACCGCCACGCGCGTGCGCCCATCCGCATCCGGATCGCCGTATTCTACGGCCCGCGTCTCCAGCGTCACACGAGGCGTGGCGATATCGGCCACCGCGTCCTGCGCGTTCTGCAGCAGGTTGTGGATCACCTGGCGCAATTGCGTGGCGTCGCCGCGTATCACGGGCAGATTCGACAGCTCGACCTGGATCGTGCTCTTGTGCTCTTCGGCGCCGTAGAGCGTGAGCACTTCGCTCACCAGATCGTTCAGCTGCAGGCTTGCGAGCACCGCCGGCGGCGTGCGCGCGTAGTCGCGGAAGTTGTCCACCATCTGCTTCATCGCCGCGACCTGATTGACGATGGTGGTCGCACCGCGCTTGAGGACTTCGGCGTCGGCGGGCGCGAGTTTATCGGTGAGCTTCATCTGCAGACGCTCGGCGGAGAGCTGGATCGGCGTGAGCGGATTCTTGATCTCGTGCGCAAGACGCCGCGCGACTTCGCCCCACGCCACCGACCGCTGCGCCGAAATCACGTCCGAGATATCGTCGAACACCACCACATAGCCCGAAGTCTGCATGTCGCCCGCGTCGCGGCCGGTGTCGGAGACGAGGCGCGCGCCGCGCACGAGCAGCGTGAGCGGATCGGCTTCGCCCGCAATCGGCACCGAGAACTGCTGCTGCCAGTGGCCGCGATCCACGTCGTGGCCTTCACCATGGCTGCGCGACGCTTCCTGATCGGCGAAGGCCTTGCGCACCATCGCCGCGAATTCGCCGAGCGCGCTGACGTGATCGATCGGCAAGCCCAGTTGCGACTCGAACGGATGACGGAAGATGCGTTCCGCGCCGGGGTTCGCCGTGGTCAGGCGGAACTGCCGGTCGAACACGAACACGCCCGCCGTGAGATTGGCGAGGATGCTTTCGAGATACGCCTTCGAATGTTCAAGCGCGACGCGGTTTTTCTCGACCGCGAGGCGCGCTTCGGAAAGCTGGCGCGTCATCGCGTTGAAGGACTGCGTGAGAAAGCCCAGTTCGTCGCGGGACTTGATTTCGCGCTTGGGCGTGTAGTCGCCCTCGGTCACTTCCTTGGTGCCCTGCGCGAGCAGGAATAGCGGCCGCGCCAGCTGGTTGCCCAGCGCCAGCGCCAGCATCATCGCCACGAAGGTCGCGAGGAACAGCGCCAGCGTGAGCGTGCCGATGTACATCTTGCGCAGGCCCGTGCGGCCCAGGGCCTTTTCCTGGTACTCGCGATAGGCGCGCTGCACGGCGTCCGCGTTGCGCGCGAGCGCGGCGGGCACGGGCTGCTCCAGTTGCAGGAAGCGCTCGACGGGCTGGAGATCCGTGGTGTTGCCGTCGGGGATGCGCGTCACCACGCGCAGCCGCAAGGCGCCCTTCGGACCATGCAGGCGAGGATCGCCATCGACTTCGCCTTCGATCGCCGCGTAGCCACGTCCGCGCGCCTGATCGATCATCAGCGAGGTGGGCAGATCGGCCGGCATCAGCGACGAGAAGTTGCTCGACGCCTGCGCGACCACGTGCATATCGGGCGCGGCGCCCGACATACTGCGCACCGGCTCGACGATGGTTGCATCCTGCACGCCGAACTGGTCGCGCGCGCGCAAAAGCGTAAGCGTCGTGCCCGCCGAGTCGCCATTGGCGATCTGCTCGGCCATCAGTCGGCCCTTGGTCTGCAGATCGGACAACGACGCGTCGAGCATGCCGCGCCCGAGATTCAGACCCGCCGTGAGCGCGGTTTCCACGTTCACGTCGAACCACGATTCGATCGAGCGCGACACGAACTGGTACGAGACGATGTAGATGATGCCGCCCGGCACCACGCCCACCAGCGCGAAGAAAAACGCGAGCTTGGCGAGTAATCGCGTGCCGAACTTGCCGCGCCGCAGGCGCACCGCGATCACGATCACGAGCGCCGTCACCACGGACAGGAAGATGATCGCCACGCCGATATTGGCCGCGTAGAGCCAGCCGTAATAGCGGTCGAAGAATTCGGTATTGGCGCTCGCGGCGGCGAGCAGCACGAGCAGCAGCGTCGCGGTGAGCGCAACGGTCGACACCAGCAGCCTGACGACAAAGCTGCTGAAGCTGCCTCCGGTGGCGTGGCGCACTTTATTTAGCACGATCGGTCACCGTAAATCCAAAGCGCTTCCAGTCGGAAGAAAGATTCCAGTCGCGGTTGTTGACCGCGTCGATCTGGAAAGGCTTGGGCATGAGCGCCACGTCGAGCTGCATGCGCACCGAAGCGTTATACGTCTCGCCCGTATGCACCTGATTGCGCTCGATGACGTGCCACGAGGTCACGTGCTTGATGACGGCAAGCGCTTCCGAGAGCGTCGAAAAGCCGAGCTGCAGCCCGCCGCTCGACACACGGTACTCGCGCGTAAGCGGCTGGAACGACAGACGGATGCTTTGCGAGACGCTCACGGGCTGTTCGTCGAACCAGTACCAGCGCGGGCGCGTGAGTTCGAAGTCGGTGGTGAAGTAGAGCGGAATGCCTTTGTTGACCGCGTCTTCCAGGCTGCTGTTGAGCTCGAAATCGAAGCGGGCGTCGAGGCTCCAGCCGGTGCCGTCGGCCTGCAGCGACGCGCGCTGCACCGAGATCGAATCGGCGCGCGCAGGCGTGGCGGCGATAAAGCCGAAGGCCAGCGCGAGCCAGATCAGAGCCGCGAAGCGCAGCGGGAAGAAGCGTTTGATGGTCACCGTTTCTGAAAGCGCGCGTAGAAGAAGCCGTCGTGATCTGCGGTGCGATCGGGAACGGGGCAGGCGTGGGTTTCAGCGCTTGTATCAGCTTCGGCATCACGCCCGGCAGGCAGCAGTTGCCCCGGAGCGTCCAATCGTACCGCATCCGCGTGGGTGCTTTCAAACCAGCGCACCTGATCCTCGCCTTCCTCGGGGAAGATCGAGCAGGTCACGTAGAGCAACTCGCCGCCCGGCTTGAGCAGTCCCCACAGCGCATCGACGATGCGGCGCTGTTCCTGCGCGAGCGCGCCGATGTCGCTTGCGCGGCGCAGCCAGCGGATATCCGGATGACGGCGCACGATGCCCGAAGCGGAACACGGCACGTCCGCAAGAATGCGGTCGAAAGGCTCGCCCTCGAACCACGTATCGGGCACGCCCGCATCGCCAATTACTACGCGTGCGCTGCGGCCTTCGACGCCTTCATCGTGTTCTTCGTCGCTCTGCGCGAAACCCAGACGCGCCAGGTTCTCGCCGATGCGCTTCGCACGCGCGGCGTCGCTTTCCAGCGCGATCAGATCGATATCGGCGAGTTCGAGCAGATGGCCGCTCTTGCCACCGGGCGCCGCGCACGCGTCGAGCACGCGCATGCCGTCGCGCACGTCGAGCGCCGGCGCAGCCAGTTGCGCGCCCGCGTCCTGCACGGAAACGTCGCCCGCCATGAAGCCCGGAATGCGCTCGACCGGCAGCGGCGCGGCAAGGCGCACCGCGTATTCGCCGATCTGCGTCGCCGCGATGTTCTCTGCGGCGAGGCGCTGGAGATAGTCGGCGGCGTTCGTGCGGCTAGCGTTCACGCGCAGCGTGAGCGGACCGTGCGTGTTGCCCGTCTCGAGAATTGCCTGCCACCGGTCGGGCCACGCGCGGCGGACCGCGTCGATCCACCATTGCGGATAATTCCAGCGCGCGACTTCGTTGTTCTGCGCGTCGGCAAGCGCGCTCTCGCGCTCGCGCAGGAAGCCTCGCAGCACGGCGTTGACGAGCCCCTTAGCAAACGCCACTTCGCGGCGCGCGCCAATCGAGCGCACGGCCTGATCGACCACGGTGAAGGGCGTGTAGGCGGCGTGCGCCTCATCATCGACGAGCAGCGCCAATGCACACGCGAGCAGGTTCAGCACGGGCGGCGGGGGCGCCTTGCTCACGCGCTGCTTGATCAGATAGTCCACGATGCCGAGGCGCCGCATCGTGCGATAGGCGATGTCCTGCACCGCGCCGCGCGCGGTCTGTGCGAATTCGGACGGCAATGCGGCAAAGGCGCTCGACAGCGCTGCCGGCAGTGCCGCCCCTGCGCGCACTGCGCCGACGGCGCGCGCTGCCTCGTCCAGCGCAAAGGCGAGCGAGTCGGGGGCCAGATGCAGGGCCGGTTGCGCGGCGGCCGGACGCGAAACGGGCCGCGAAGCAGGCCGCGAGCCTGGTCGCGAAGCTGGCTTATTAGCGCGAGCCGGACCGGACGGGCGGCGGGAGGAACTGGATGTCATGGAGAGCCGGAAGCTTGCCGCGCCGTGGCGCGGCGAATGGAGCACAAGCGAGCCATTGTAGCGTGGCGCGGGCGCAACGCTGATGAGCCACGGTCAAGCCAACCATTTCGGCGACTGCAAAGAAAAAAGGCAGACCATGGTCTGCCTTTCTGGTCGCGCTCTCGCGCTGGCTTTAGTCGAAGCGTCCCGTGCGCGCCATTTCCATCAGACGCGCGATGCGCTCTTCCGTGGCCGGGTGCGTCGAGAACAGATTGGCGATCGCGCCCCCGCTAAGCGGATTCATGATCATCATCTGCGCGGTTGCCGGATGCTGCTCGGCGGCCGGGAACGGAATGCCCTGCGCGTAGCGATGGATCTTGTCTAGCGCCGACGCCAGCGCCTGCGGATCGCCGGAAATCTGCGCGCCGCCGCGATCGGCCTCGAATTCGCGCGCACGCGAAATCGCCATCTGGATCAGCGCGCCTGCGATCGGCGCGAGCAGTGCAACGGCGATACCGGCGATCGGGTTGGCGGGGCGGCCGTTTTCGTCGCGGCCGCCAAAGAACATCGCGAAGTTCGCGATCGCCGAAATCGCACCGGCCATGGTCGCCGAAATCGTCGAGATCAGGATGTCGCGATGCTTCACGTGCGCCAGTTCGTGAGCCATCACGCCGCGCATTTCGCGCTCGGAAAGCACGCGCAGAATACCCGTGGTCGCGGCTACCGCGGCGTGTTCGGGATTGCGGCCCGTGGCGAACGCGTTGGGCGCGTCTTCGTTGATCAGATAGACGCGCGGCATCGGAATGTTCGCGCGCGTGGCCAGTTCGCGAACCATGCGATAGAACTGCGGCGCGGTGGTCTCGTCCACTTCCTGCGCGTTGTACATGCGCAGGACCATCTTGTCCGAGAACCAGTACGAAAAGAAGTTCATGCCGAACGCGATCAGGAGCGCCAGCATCATGCCGCTGCGCCCGCCGATCATGCCGCCGATGACGATGAAAAGGGCCGTAATCGCGGCCATCAACATCGCGGTTTTGACCCAGTTGAACATGTTCCTTGCTCCTTCACCCTTCAATTAACGTATCGGTTATCGAATCGCCCGCTGCCTTAAAACCTGGCTTGACTTGCAGCGAGCGCATTGTAAGCGATTTGTTAGATATGGGCGGATTGGAAAAATTCAATCTCAGCGTGTGCTGGTCGCGAGTTTCACGCCCAGGCCCACGAACGCCGAACCGACGGTGCGATCGAGCCACTTCTTGATGCCAGGCTTGCCCGAGAAGCGCTGCGTGACGCTGCCCGCGATCCACGCGACAAAGCTGTTCCAGATCGTGCTCATCAGCACAAACACGGCGCCGAGCGCGAGGAAGGCCAGAATCTTGTGCGGGCTCGTCACGGTCACGAATTGCGGGAAGAACGAGACGAAGAACAGCACGACTTTGGGGTTCAGCACATTGGTCCAGAAGCCCGAGAGGAACAACTGGCGCAGCGGGCGCTTCTGGGCGGATGCGGCGGCATCGGTCGCGCTAGCGGGGGCCGCTTCGGTCTGCTTCGCGAAGATCAGGCGCACGCCCAGGTAGACGAGATAGCACGCGCCCACGAGCTTGATGACGGTGAACGCAGTCGCCGAGGCCGCCAGCAGCGCTGTCAGCCCGAACGCACAGGCGAGCGCATGCACGCAACACCCCGCCGAAATCCCCAGCGACGACACCAATCCGGCGCTACGCCCTTGCGCGACGCTGCGGCCGACGATGTAGGCCGTATCGGGGCCCGGCGTGAGATTCAGGAGGAAGACAGCGACGAGGAAGAAGCCGAAATGGGTAATGCCAAGCATGACGTTCTCTTACAAAGCGACTTGAAAAGCAGGGTCGAGCCGTCTGTTGCGGACGTCTCGATCAACTGGTCGATTCTAACGCGCGCCGCATGACGCGCGTTACTGGCCGCTTCGCTTGAAGAAAACGTGAGGCGGCGATCAGGCCGCAGGGGAATCGTTGAGCGCGAAGCGCTGGCCGGCCACCAGCGGCATGCCAGCAAGGAATTCGCGCGCGGGCAGACGCTTGCCGCCCGGCTTTTGTAGCTGCGTGAAGCGCAGCGCGCCCTCGCCGCATGCGACCACCACACCGGCCGGCGATACGTCGAGAATCTGGCCCGGCTGTGCATCAGCGGGCACATTGGCGTCCTGCGCCACTTCAGCGGCCCACAGCTTGATGAGCGCGCCGTCCAGCGTGGCCGCACCGCCCGGGAACGGATCGAACGCGCGAACCTGGCGCGCCAGCACATCGGCAGGACGGCGGAAATCGAGCGCGGCTTCCTGCTTGCCGATTTTTTCCGCGTAGGTCACGCCATCGGCGGGCTGCGGCGTGATCGGCAACTGGCCCGTGCGTTCGAGCTGCGTGAGCCAGTCCACCACGAGCTGCGCGCCCAGCGTCGCCAGGCGGTCGTGCAGCGTCGCGGTTGTGTCCGTCGCCGTGATGGGCGTGCGGATTTCCGAGATCATCGGCCCGGTGTCGAGGCCCGCGTCCATCTGCATCAGCGTGATGCCGGTCTCGCTGTCGCCGGCCTCGATCGCGCGATGGATCGGCGCGGCGCCGCGCCAGCGCGGCAGGATCGACGCGTGGATGTTGATGCAGCCCGACGGCGCAATGTCGAGCACTTCCTGCGGCAGGATCAGGCCATAGGCGGCCACCACCATGACGTCGTGCGGCGTCGCGTTGAGCAGGTCGAGCGCCGCGGCGGCCTCTTCGGGATACTTGCCGGCGCGGCGCAGCGACGTGGGCTGCGCGACCGGGATGCCGTGCTCTTCGGCGTAGCGTTTGACGGGGCTCGCCTGCAGTTTCATCCCGCGCCCGGCGGGACGGTCGGGCTGGGTCAGCACGAGCGGCACGGGAAAGCCCGCCTCGTGGATCGCGGCAAGCGCGGCGGCGGCAAATTCCGGCGTACCGGCAAAAATCACGCGAAGGGAATGGCTCATGGGCACGGACAGATCAGCAAACGTACAAGGTGAAGGCGTAGCGCCCGAGCTTACATCGCGCGTTCGAGCTTCTTCATCTTGCTCTTGATGCGCGTCTGCTTGAGCGACGACAGATATTCGACGAACACCTTGCCCATCAGGTGATCCATTTCGTGCTGGATGCACACGGCAAGCAGCCCTTCGCAATCCACTTCGTAGCTCTCGCCCTTCTCGTTGAGGGCGCGCACGCGCACTTTCTCCGCGCGCTCGACTTCGTCGTAGATGCCCGGCACGGAGAGGCAGCCCTCTTCGTGGATTTCGCGCTCTTTGCTCGACCAGACGATTTCCGGGTTGATGAAGACCTGGAGTTCGTCGTGCGCGTCGGACACGTCGATCACGACAACGCGCTCGTGCACGTCCACCTGGGTGGCCGCGAGGCCCACGCCGGGCGCCGCGTACATGGTTTCGGCCATGTCGGCGACGAGCTTGCGGATGCGGTCGTTGACGACCTCGACCGGCTTGGCGACCTTGTGCAGGCGCTTGTCCGGGTAATGAAGAATGTTCAGTAGAGCCATGGTTCGACAGGTTTCTGGTTGGGCGCCGCGGGGCGTGCGCTTTTACGTGCGCTCATTCGTGCACGCTTGCGCGCGCTGGCCGTTCGGCCAGCTGGTGAGACCCACGCGTAAAACAGAAGATATGCGGACGATATACGGACAAATCGACCGGAATCAACGCACCGGCGGCCACCTTGCACGCAATCGCTGTATGCGGCAACAGGGGCGAAAGCGGCGTCACGCGAGCCGTGTGACGTCACGCCGGCGGCCCGCCGTGACGATGCGTCACAGCGCCGCAAATGTATTTCGGATAGTGAAAATTTTAACACGACGGGCCAGGCTTCGCCCGTCAGCCGGAGTTTCGCCGATGCTCGCTGCCTTGCCGCTCCTGACCGATGAGCTTGCCGCCTGGTTGCGCCTCGCGAGCGCGCGCGGCCTGAAGCCGGCGGCGCTGCGTGCGCTGCTCGGCGCGTTCGGGTTGCCACAGCAGGTGCTGGCGCAACCATTCGACGCGCTTGCTGCGGTGTGCGGCAGTCAAGCCGCGCATGCCGTGCTCGCCCCACCGTCTGCCGATTTCCCGCAACAGCTGGCCGCCGTGCAGGCCTGGCGCGCGTTGCCAGGCAATGCGCTGGTGACGCTCGCCGATCCCGCCTATCCGCCGCGCCTCCTGACGATGCCCGATCCGCCGCCGCTGCTCTACGTGAAGGGGCGGCTTGATCGGCTGCATGCGCGAAGCGTCGCCGTGGTCGGCAGCCGCAGCGCCACGCCGCAGGCGCTGGAGGACGCGCAGCGTTTCGCGCGCACGCTTGCGGCGGCAGGGCTTGCGGTCGTGTCGGGGCTCGCGCTCGGCGTGGACGGCGCGGCCCACGAAGGCGCGCTGAGCGAACGCGGCGGCACCGTCGCGGTGATCGGCACCGGCGCCGATCTCGTCTATCCCGCCGCGCACCATCCGCTCGCCCGCCAGATCGCCGCCCAGGGCGCGATCGTCAGCGAATGGCCGCTCGGCACGCCCGCGCGCTCCGCCAATTTCCCGCAGCGCAACCGTGTGATCTCGGCGCTCGTGGAAGGCGTGATCGTGGTCGAGGCCGCCATGCGCTCGGGCTCGCTTATTACCGCGCGCCTCGCCAACGAAATGGGGCGCGACATATTCGCGTTGCCCGGATCGATCCATGCGCCGCTCTCGCGCGGCTGCCATCGGCTCATCAAGGAGGGCGCGCAACTGGTCGAAACCCCGGAAGAAGTGCTTGAAGCGCTGGGGGTCAAGCAGACGGTGCCATCCGCGCAAGCCGCTTCGCACGCACCGCGCACTGGTCCAGCGACACGCAGACGCAGCACGAAGGACGCGCAGACACGCCCACTGGAATTCACCACGCCCGCAAGCGCCGACTCGCCGCCACTCGATTCACAATCCGCAGCACTGCTTGCCGCTCTCGGCCACGCGCCCGCCACACTTGAAATCCTCGCGCAACGCACCGACATGGCCGAGGCGATGTTGCAGGCCACCTTGCTGCGGCTCGAACTGGCCGGCCACGTCAGCGCGCTGCCGGGCGGGCGCTTCATGCGGGCCTCCCACTGCTAGTGCGCCGCCGTGTTACATTCGCGCCACATGCATCATTGAGCAGCGCTGGCCGCCAATTTGCCAGCCGCGCACCACCGACTCTATATAGAAGAGACCGCAAGGAACGACCATGCCCGCGCTTGACCTCGACACCGACGCCGACCAGATCGCCGAGCGCATCAGCGACCGCGACACGCTGTTCGTCGCGTGCCTGTGCGCGCAGTGGTGCGGCACCTGTCGCGACTATCGGGCGACCTTCGACCGCATCGCCGATGCGCATCCGGAAATCTGCTTCGCCTATATCGACATCGAAACGCACGCAGACCGTTTCGACGACCTCGACGTCGAAAATTTCCCCACGATCCTGATCGAAGACAGCCACGCCACTCGCTTTTTTGGCACCGTGCTGCCGCATGGCGCCGTGGTCGAGCGCATGCTTGCGGACCTGACCGCGCTGCCGGGCGTGGCCGATGCGCCAAAGCTGCGCCCCGCGCTGATCGAAGCGTAAAAGCCGCACGAGCGCCGTCGCGCCAATACCGGAAGCCAGATCAAGGCGCGATGCGCGCGGCGAGGGCCGTCCCGCTTGCCCCACGGCGCGCCGCGCCTTTATTATTGGCGCCCTTACGATGGCGCCAAAAACGCCTCGCGGGCAGCCAGACCGATGACACGAAAATCGCCGCCCGCGCGCCATGTGCTATAAAGCGGTCGTTAACGAGGCGCCCAACGGCGCGCCGGCCACGCGGCCAATCCAGACGGCATAACCGCGGGGCGCCCACCCGGATACACCCACACACAACCAGTCATGTCCAAAGCTCTGATCATCGCCGAGAAGCCATCCGTCGCGAACGACATCGCGCGCGCTCTGGGCGGATTTACCAAGCATGACGAGTACTACGAAAGCGACGACTACGTGCTGTCGTCGGCGGTCGGCCACTTGCTGGAAATCGCCGCGCCCGAGGAGTACGAAGTCAAGCGAGGCAAATGGAGCTTCGCCAACCTGCCGGTGATTCCGCCCCACTTCGACCTGAATCCGATCGCCAAAAGCGAGTCGCGGCTAAAGGTGCTCACGAAGCTGCTCAAGCGCAAGGACGTCACGAAACTGATCAACGCCTGCGACGCGGGGCGCGAAGGCGAACTGATTTTCCGCCTGATCGCGCAGCACGCGAAGGCGAAGCAGCCGGTCCAGCGCCTGTGGCTGCAGTCGATGACGCAGCAGGCGATCCGCGACGGTTTCGCGAACCTGCGCAGCGACGACGACATGCTGCCGCTGGCCGACGCCGCACGCTGCCGCTCGGAAGCCGACTGGCTCGTGGGCATCAACGGCACGCGCGCCATGACGGCCTTCAACAGCAAGGGCGGCGGTTTCTTCCTGACCACGGTTGGTCGCGTTCAGACGCCAACGTTGTCGATCGTCGTCGAACGTGAAGAGAAAATTCGCCGTTTCGTGCCGCGCGATTATTGGGAAGTGCGCGCCGAATTCGTCTGCGCGGGCGGCTTCTACGAAGGCCGCTGGTACGACCCGAAATTCAAGAAGGACGAGCACGATCCGGAAAAGCGCGATTCGCGCCTCTGGAGCTTGCCGGCGGCCGAAACCATCGTCGCCGCCTGCCATGGCCGCGAAGGCACGGTCACGGAAGAATCGAAGCCGTCCACCCAGCTCTCGCCCGCGCTCTTCGACCTGACGAGCCTGCAGCGCGAGGCCAACGGCCGCTTCGGTTTTTCGGCGAAGAACACGCTGGGCCTCGCCCAGGCGCTGTACGAAAAGCACAAGGTGCTCACCTACCCGCGTACCGACGCGCGCGCGCTGCCTGAGGACTACATCGACACCGTCAAGGAGACGATGGCGATGCTCAAGGAGAGCAACAACTACCTGCCGTTTGCCAAGCAGGCGCTCGACAAGGGCTGGGTGAAGCCGAACAAGCGCATCTTCGATAACTCGAAGATCAGCGACCACTTTGCAATCATCCCGACGCTGCAGGCGCCGAAGAATCTGTCGGAGCCGGAGCAGAAGCTGTATGACCTCGTGGTCAAGCGCTTCCTCGCCGTGTTCTTCCCGGCCGCGGAATTCCGCGTCACCACGCGTATCACCGAAGTCTCCGGTCATCATTTCAAGACCGAAGGCAAGGTGATGGTCGAGCCGGGCTGGCTGCAGATCTACGGCCGCGACACCAGCGGCGACGACGCCAGCCTCGTGCCGGTGCAGAAGGACGAGAAGGTCAAGACCGACAAGATCGCCGCGCATCAACTGGTGACCAAGCCGCCTGCACGCTACAACGAAGCGACGCTGCTCTCGGCGATGGAAGGCGCGGGCAAGCTGGTCGACGACGAGGAACTGCGCGAGGCGATGGCCGCCAAGGGTCTGGGCACGCCGGCCACGCGCGCAGCCATCATCGAAGGCCTGCTCGGCGAAAAGTATCTGGTGCGCGAAGGCCGCGATCTGATTCCGACCGCCAAGGCGTTCCAGCTCATGACGCTGCTGCGCGGTCTGGGCGTGGAAGAACTCACCGCGCCTGAATTGACCGGCGAGTGGGAGTACAAGCTGTCGCAGATGGAGCGCGGCAGGCTGGCACGCGATGCGTTCATGCAGGAAATCGCCCGCATGACGCAGACCATCGTCAAGCGCGCGAAGGAATACGACTCCGACACGATCCCCGGCGACTACGCGACGCTGCAAACGCCGTGTCCGCATTGCGGCGGCCAGGTGAAGGAAAACTACCGCCGCTTCGCGTGTACGAAGTGCGAGTTCTCGATCTCGAAGATTCCGGGCGGACGCCAGTTCGAAATCCCCGAAGTCGAAGAGCTGTTGCAGAACAAGACGATCGGCCCGCTTTCGGGTTTCCGCAGCAAGATGGGCCGACCGTTCTCGGCGATTCTCAAGCTGTCGCTCGACGACGAGATCAAGAACTTCAAGCTGGAGTTCGATTTCGGCCAGGATTCCGGCACGGAAGACGGCGAAGCGCCGGACTTCTCGCAGCAGGAAGCCGTGGGTAGCTGCCCGAAGTGCAAGGGCCGCGTGTTCGAGCACGGCATGAGCTACGTCTGCGAAAACTCCGTGGCGAATCCCAAGACCTGCGATTTCCGCTCGGGCAAGGTGATTCTGCAGCAGGAAATCGCGCGCGAGCAGATGGCCAAGCTGCTGACCGAGGGCCGTACGGACCTGCTGACGAGCTTCAAGTCGTCGCGCACGGGCCGCAACTTCAAGGCGTTCCTGGTCAAGCAGCCGGACGGCAAGATCGGCTTCGAGTTCGAGAAGAAGGAGCCGAGCGCCAAGACTGCCGCTGCCAAAACGGCGAAGAAAACGGCCGCCAGCGCGGACGCAGACGAAGCCGCGAACGACGCGGGCAACGACGCCGCCGAAGCGAGCGCCAAACCGGCTCGCAAGACCGCTGCGAAGACAACGGCCGCCAAGGCCGCACCGGCGCGCAAGACCGCCGCTCGCAAGACGCCGGCACGCAAGACGGGGTCGTAAGGTCAGTCTGATGCGCGGCCCTTCGACGGGCCGCTCCCCGCTAGCGCATTAGTAAAAAGGCGCAGCTTCTTTCGAAGCTGCGCCTTTTTTTCGTCTGAACTTGTGCCTTGACGGCGCAAAGCCGCATTTACAGCGGAGAAATCGCCGAAGTCCGCGTGCGGCCCGTCGAAGCGCGAGCCGTTTTCGGCGCACGCTCGGCCTCCACGGTGCCACGGCTGGAGTCGAGCAGTTCCGAAACCGGCTCCGCGCCGTCGAACGCTTCGGGCACAACCGGGTGCGTGGCGCCGTTATGGGCGGCTGCCATGGCTTCGGCAGGACGCGCCTGACCGTCCTTGACCCATTGCTCGCCCAGCTGGCTGTTCGGCGTCTGGCTGAAGTGCTCGACGAGGTGGTCGATGAAGGTACGCACCTTGGCCGGCAAGTGGCGGCGGCTCGGATACGCGACGTTGATCTCGACCTGCGGCAGACGGTAATCGCCCAGCAGGCGCACCAGACGGCCACGCGTCATGTCGCGCCCGATCAGGTAGCTCGGCAGGATTGCGAGGCCCATCCCGAGCAGCGCGAACTGGCGCAGCATTTCGGTGTTGTTGGCAACGATCACATTGGTCGGGCGCACGCGGATTTCGCCATCCGGCCCCGTGAACACGCGCTCGTCACCCCAGTATTCCGAAGGCAGCGACAGCGACGGATGCTCCATCAGATGCTCGGGGCGGGTGGGCGTGCCGTGCTTTTCCAGATACGCAGGCGTCGCGCACACGGTCATGCAACCCGTCGTCAGGCGGCGCGTGACGATGCTCGCGCTGCGCATCTGGCGCGCGGTCACGACGCCCAGATCGAAGCCCTCTTCGACCAGATCGACCTGACGATCGACCAGCGTGACGTCGGGAATCACTTGCGGATAGCGCTGCGTGTAGGTTTGCAGCACGGGCGCGAGATTGTGCAAGCCGAATACCACCGGCGCGACGATGCGCAGCGTGCCTACGGGCTCGTGGTTACGCGCCACCACCATTTGCTCGACATCTTCGAGCTCGTCGAGGATTTGACGGGCGCGTTCGAGATAGACCTGACCGGATTCGGTGAGGGAGAGGCTGCGGGTCGTGCGGTTGAGCAAACGCGTGCCAAGCCGGCCTTCCAGGTCGGCGACGTGACGCGTTGCAACCGCATTGGAGATATCCATCGCCGAAGCGGCCCGGGCGAAACTGCCGAGGTCCGCCACTTTGACGAATACTCGCATCGACTGCAAATGATCCATGAGACAACTCCTGCGTGTTACTTGTCCGCCGAAAACCGGCGGAGGAAACCGGGAATTCTCCTACGACATCGGAATTCGTGCAGAAGTTGCCTCCATAGCCCGGAATTTCTTCGAAATTTTCGCTACTGTCACCGAATATGCCGTCGCAGCACGCTTATTGTTTCCCGTAACGAAACAATTTTGCGCAACGCAGCGAAACGTCGGGCTTTCCTGCGAACAGAAAACCCATCGGTTTCTGATAATTCTTTGCAAGCGTTGCGACCCTTAAATAAAAAAGGCCGCTTTAAAGGCGGCCCTTTATTCAAATAACGCTCAAAAACCAAAAATAGTTAGTTAGTGAGCGCTTACATTTGCATTATTCAAGGCATTAGAAACGGCTTTCCAACGCCGTGCGTGCGTCGCGCAATGCCTGCGGCAAGCCCTGCGCGAGCGTTTCGAACAATTCCGTGTGCAACGCGAGTTCCGCGCGCCAGGCATCGGCGTCGACGGAAATCACCTGCGCAAACTGCGCCGGCGTGAAATCCAGCCCGCGCCAGTCGAGGTCGTCGTAGCGCGGCGAGACACCGAATGCATGCCCCTCCCCTTCGGCCTGACCTTCGATGCGACGCACCATCCACTCCAGCACACGCATGTTTTCGCCGAAGCCCGGCCACACGAACTTGCCGTCCTCGCCCTTGCGGAACCAGTTCACGCAAAAGATGCGCGGCAGCGTCGCGCCCAGTTGCGTCAGGCGCTCGCCCACCTTGAGCCAGTGACCGAAGTAATCGGCCATGTTGTAGCCGCAGAACGGCAGCATCGCGAACGGATCACGACGCACCACGCCTTGCTGTCCGGCGGCGGCGGCCGTGGTTTCCGAACCCATCGTCGCAGCCATGTAGACGCCCTCGGTCCAGTCGCGCGCCTCGGTCACGAGCGGCACGGTGGTCGAGCGGCGGCCGCCGAACAGGAACGCGTCGATTGCGACGCCCTTGGGGTTCTCCCAGTCGGCGTCGATCGACGGACATTGAGAGGCCGGCGCCGTGAAACGCGCGTTCGGATGCGCAGCCTTACGACCGGTTTCCTTCGCGATTTCGGGCGTCCAGTCGTTGCCCTGCCAGTCGATCAGATGCGCGGGCGGCGTGTCGGTCATGCCCTCCCACCAGACGTCGCCGTCGTCGGTCAGCGCGACGTTGGTGAAGATCACGTTCTCCTTGAGCGTGGCCATCGCGTTGAAGTTGGTCTTCTCGCTCGTGCCCGGCGCGACGCCAAAGTAGCCCGCTTCCGGGTTGATGGCGTAGAGACGGCCATCGGCGCCCGGCTTGATCCAGGCAATATCGTCGCCGATCGTGCTGATTTCCCAGCCATTCATCGCGGCCGGCGGAATCAGCATGGCGAAGTTGGTCTTGCCACACGCCGACGGGAACGCCGCCGCGACGTGATACTTGCGGCCCTGCGGCGACTTCACGCCCAGAATCAGCATGTGCTCGGCGAGCCAGCCTTCGTCGCGACCCATCGTCGAGGCGATGCGCAGCGCGAAGCACTTCTTGCCGAGCAGCGCATTGCCGCCGTAGCCCGAGCCGTAGCTCCAGATTTCGCGCGTTTCCGGGAAATGAACGATGTACTTCGTCTTGTTGCACGGCCAGGCCACGTCCTGCGCATCGGCCGCCAGCGGTGCGCCCACACTATGCACGCAGGGCACGAACTCGCCGTCCTCGCCCAGCACGTCGTACACGGCGCGGCCCATGCGCGTCATGATGCGCATGTTCACGGCCACGTAGGGGCTATCGGAAAGTTCCACGCCGATGTGCGCGATCGGCGAACCGAGCGGCCCCATCGAAAATGGCACCACGTACATCGTGCGGCCGCGCATCGAACCGGCGAACAGGCCGTCGAGCGTCGCGCGCATTTCGGCCGGCGCCATCCAGTTGTTGGTTGGGCCCGCATCTTCCTTCTTCTGCGAGCAGATGAAGGTGCGATCCTCGACGCGCGCGACGTCCGAGGGATCGGAGCAGGCGAGATACGAATTCGGGCGCTTTTGCGCATTGAGGCGGCGCATCGTGCCGGCATCGACCATCTGCTGGCAAAGACGGTCGTATTCCTCCTGCGAGCCGTCGCACCAGACGATGCGTTCGGGTTGGGTGTGCGCGGCAACGCTTTGCACCCACTCCACCAGTTTTCGGTGGCGGACCCAGGCCGGCGCTTGCGCGGCGGCCTGTGCGGGGAAATCGGGATGGTTCATCGAAGTGTCTCCAA
>NZ_DASZJJ010000275.1:0-46884 GCF_035948235.1 Paraburkholderia sp.
ATTCCGGCCTCGGTTTTTTTGCGGCTTCTGCCATGCTAGACCCCTACTATGTGTTAACACTAATACGCAATTTTACCGCCATTTCTTTTCGCGCTGCAGCGAAATCAGCCCTGCTAACCGCTGATGCGCGCGCGAATCGAACAGCGCGTGGGGGAGTACCCGCATGTCTCGTTGCGGGCACTCTTTCAACTCAAGTCATTCTGATAGTAGTACCCGGTTGTGACATACCATCCACGGCGTACTTCGACCGGTCGGTCTCCATAGGTATAGGACACCCGATCGACGGAAAGCAATGGGAAACCAGCCGGAACATTGAGCAGATCGGCAACGGCGGGTTCGGCCGCCACGGCGCGGATCTTTTCAGTTGCACGAATCATACGCGTGCCGAAGTCGGCTTCGAACATGGCGTAGAGCGGGCCTTTATACTCGGCCAGACGCTCGGCCGTGAGGCCGCGGAAGATACCGCCAGGCAGCCAGATTTCGTCGAGTACGGTACTCTCGCCATCGAACTGCAAAAGACGTTTGATGAGCACCACCGGATCGGCCGGCTTGAGGTCGAGCTGACGCGCGATCTCCGCCGAGGCGCGCAGCCGGCGGCACTCGAGCAGCCTGCTGACGTGCGGATGTTCCGCGCCGTCATCAGCCAGCAATCTAAGGAAGCGAAACTGGGCGCGCTCTTCGTTGTGCGTTGCAACAAAAGTGCCCTTGCCTTGACGTCGAACCAGCAGATTGTCGGCGGCCAGTTCGTCGATCGCCTTGCGCACGGTCCCCTGGCTGACCTTGTAACGGGCAGCCAGTTCGACTTCGCTGGGGATGATTTCACCGGGCTTCCATTCGCCGGACTCGAGGCTCTGTGTTATGAGCCCCTTGATCTGCTGATAAAGCGGACTGAAGGTGGGCGACGGAGAGGCCGCCGGGGCCGCAGTCGAAGAAGCGGAGGCGGACGCAGACGTGCCGCTGTCGGGAGCGGGAGAATTCGCGTTGCTGACCGGGTTCGCATTCATGGCGCGCATTTCAACATAAACCCCCGCTGAAATCTACCCTTTTGGCAGCAACAGTTATGTCTTATATAAGACATAAGATAGTGTTGACTTTACCCATAGCGAATCCTAAACTGCCGATCGAGCAAGGGTTTGCGGGCGAGCGCGTGTCAAACACAGCAGCCGCTTAAAGCATCCACTTCGTGGCGAAATGCGCCGCGGTCCGCCTTGCACATGCTGTTCCTTCTAGCAGTCATGCAGTAGCGGTTTTCGATCCGCCCCGCCCGCGCACTCTCCCGCGCGACGCGCCTGTGGACCGTCCCAGCCGAGCTGTTGCAGGAGTCGGCACACGCAAAGCGGCCCGCGTCAGGCGGCGCTGTCCAGGCGCCCCCGTTCATCCCCGAGCTTCGTCGTACAGGTTACCGGCATGGCGGCCCGCCCGCCGGCGCGCGCAACAGGCCTGCGAAGGCTTCGCCCGCACGCCGGGAAAGAGGACCGTCGGATTCACGAACGCTTCGGGTATCGCGCATATAGAATGGCGTTTTACCCTGGCGTCTAACGCATCTTCCTGGAGATTTTCAATGGCTAAGCCCGCAAAGCGCGTTGCCGTCACCGGCGCCGCAGGTCAGATCGCTTACTCCCTGCTGTTCCGCATCGCGAACGGCGACCTGCTCGGCAAGGATCAGCCCGTCATCCTGCAACTGCTGGACCTCCCGCAAGCGCAAGCTGCCGTCAAGGGCGTCGTGATGGAACTCGACGACTGCGCCTTCCCGCTGCTCGCAGGCGTGGTCATCACGGACGACCCGAAGGTCGCGTTCAAGGACGCCGACGTCGCCCTGCTGGTTGGCGCACGTCCGCGCTCGAAGGGCATGGAGCGTAAGGATCTGCTCTCGGCCAACGCTGAAATCTTCACGGTTCAGGGCAAGGCGCTGAACGATGTCGCCAGCCGCGACGTCAAGGTGCTGGTGGTCGGCAACCCGGCCAACACGAACGCCTACATCGCCATGAAGTCGGCTCCGGATCTGCCGAAGAAGAACTTCACGGCCATGCTGCGTCTGGACCACAACCGCGCGCTCTCGCAGCTCGCCGCCAAGTCGGGCAAGCCGGTCGCTTCGATCGAAAAGCTCGCCGTGTGGGGCAACCACTCGCCGACGATGTACCCCGACTTCCGTTTCGCCACGGTCGAAGGCCAGTCGCTCAACGCGCTGATCAACGACGACGAATGGAACCGCAACGAATTCATCCCGACGGTCGGCAAGCGCGGCGCGGCGATCATCGAAGCGCGCGGCCTGTCGTCGGCGGCTTCGGCAGCCAATGCAGCGATCGACCACGTGCGTGACTGGGTCCTGGGCACGAACGGCAAGTGGGTCACGATGGGCATCCCGTCGGACGGCTCGTACGAAATCCCGGAAGACATCATCTACGGCGTGCCGGTGACCTGCGAAAACGGCGAGTACAAGCGCGTCGAAGGCCTGGAAATCGACGCGTTCTCGCGCGAAAAGATGACGGGCACGCTCAACGAACTGCTCGAAGAGCGCGAAGGCGTCGCTCACCTGCTCAAGTAAGCTTGATGCAGGCAAACCGGGGCTGCGCCGCCACGCGGCGGGTTCCGGTTCTTGCGCGGGTTCTGGCGGCACACGCCGCCCGTCCCGCGCACTGATCCGCACGCGCCTTGCCTGTCCGTCGACCGCAGGACGCGTCCGAATCAGACTATTCCCACAACTCTCGTCCCCTGACGCCGAAGATGCGCGCCATCCTCCCCGCGGAAGTGTTGTTTGACGGTGAAGTACCCCCCACTCTCCTGCCCGCGTGCGACCACTACGCCGGCAGCGAGAAGCTGATGCTCAAATCCCTCGCGCTGCAGCAGGAGCTGGGCCCGGTTTTCGATATCACGCTCGACTGCGAAGACGGCGCCCAGGTCGGCCACGAAGCCGAACACGCGGAGCTCGTCGCCTCGCTGCTGGGCAGCGATCACGACCGCTTCGGGCGTGTCGGCGTGCGCATTCACGATTTCCACCATCCGCACTGGCGCGACGACGTGCGCCTGATCCTGCGCGCCGCGAAGCGCGCACCGGCGTTCTTCATGCTGCCGAAGATCCGCGCCGTGGGCGACGCCGCCGAGATGACCGCGTTTATCGAGGCCACGCGCGTCGAGATGGGCATCGAAAAAGCCATTCCCGTGCAGTTGCTGGTCGAAACCCACGGCGCGCTCGCGCGTGCGTTCGATCTGGCCGCGCTGCGCGGCGTCGAATCGCTCAGCTTCGGGCTGATGGACTTCGTTTCCGCGCACGATGGCGCAATTCCCGACAGCGCCATGCGCTCGCCGGGCCAGTTCGACCACCCGCTCGTGCGCCGCGCCAAGCTTGAAATCGCCGCGGCGTGCCACGCCTTCGGCAAGGTTCCGTCACACAACGTCAGCACCGAAGTGCGCGATATGGAGACCGTCGCCAACGACGCGAAGCGCGCGCGCGACGAGTTCGGCTACACGCGCATGTGGAGCATCCATCCCGCGCAGATTCCGGCCATCGTGGCCGCGTTTGCGCCGCGCGACGAGGAAATCGTTACCGCCGCCGAAATCCTGCTGGCCGCGCAGCACGCCCAATGGGGTCCGACGCGCCACGGCGACACCCTGCACGACCGCGCCAGCTACCGTTATTACTGGTCGGTGCTGCGCCGCGCGCGCTCGACCGGCCGCACGGTGCCGGTGGAAGCCGCGCCGCTGTTCGGCGAGGGCGCGGCGGCATGACGGCGCGACGCGCGGGCGGACCGGATCGCACCTTGCCAGAGCGCGCATAACTTCGGAAAGAACCGGCCAACAGAATTATTTTGACACCGGAAAAACTGAAATCCGCGCCGATAAATAGGTGAAAATAGCGTCCGCTGCGCGCTCACGGGGCGCGCGTAGTGCAACCGGCGGCCACAGTCCGTGGCCGCGCACTGTTCAACCGATTTGAGACATAAAGGTCCGACTCCATGAAGAAATTGCTGATCGCTACCATCATTGGCGCGCTGTCCTCCACGATGCTGCTGGCCGCTACCGACGCAGCCGCGCAAGGCACGTCGACGACGACGGCGAAGAAGCCCGCAAAGCCGGCACCGAAGCACCGCATCATCAAGCGCAAGGCCAACCCGGCCAAGGAAGCGAAGGTTGACGCCGTGCCGGAAGGCTCGGAACACTGGAGCTGCGCAGAAGGCATGCAGTTCGACCTGAAGGGCGACATGGCGCGCGACCAGATCGTCACGGTTCACTGGGCCGGCAAGAACTACAACCTGCCGCGTCAATCGACGACGACGGGCGCTGACCGTTTCCACGACGCCGCCACCGGCCTCGACCTGGTCGTGATCCCGACCAAGGCAATGCTGTTCTCGGATAAGGACAGCTCGCGTCTGGCCGACGAGTGCAAGACTGTTGCAATGCAGCAAGGCGCACCGGCGCCGACCCAGGCGAACGCCCTGAACCCGGCGACCCGCGCCGCACCGGCGAGCGGCGCATCGGGCCAGTAAGGACCGCGGAAAGCCTCGATGTCCGCCCCGCTCCCCAACATCAGGCCGCAGCCGGATCAGGTACTGGTCGATATCGTCGACTACGTACTTGACGGGCTGGACAAGGACGGGGTCGATAGCGCACTCGCGCTGTCGACGGCCCGCCATTGCCTGATCGACACGCTCGGCTGCGGACTCGAAGCGCTTTCCTACCCTGCCTGCACGAAGCTGCTGGGACCGATCGTGCCAGGCACGATCGTCCCGCACGGCGCGAAGGTGCCCGGCACCTCATTCCAGCTCGACCCGGTTCAGGCCGCCTTCAACATCGGCGCGATGATCCGCTGGCTCGACTTCAACGACACCTGGCTTGCGGCCGAGTGGGGCCATCCGTCGGATAACCTGGGCGCGATTCTCGCGACCGCCGACTGGCTCTCGCGCACGGCCGTAGCGCACGGCAAGCCGCCGCTCACCATGAGGCATGTGCTGGAAGCCATGGTGAAGGCGCACGAGATCCAGGGCTGCATTGCGCTGGAAAACTCGTTCAACCAGGTCGGTCTCGACCACGTTCTGCTCGTCAAGCTCGCCTCGACCGCGGTTGCCGGGCAGATGCTCGGCCTCACGCGCGACGAACTCATCAACGCTGTCTCGCTGGCGATGGTCGATGGCCAGGCGCTGCGCACCTACCGCCACGCGCCCAACACCGGCTCGCGCAAGTCGTGGGCGGCCGGCGACGCCACCTCGCGCGGCGTGCGCCTCGCGCTGATGGCTAAAACCGGCGAGATGGGCTATCCGTCGGCGCTCACGGCAAAAACCTGGGGCTTTTACGACGTCTCGTTCAAAGGCCAGCCGTTCAAATTCCAGCGGCACTACGGCACGTACGTGATGGAAAACGTGCTGTTCAAGATTGCGTTCCCCGCCGAATTCCACGCCCAGACCGCCGCCGAAGCCGCCATGACGCTGCACCGCCAGCTCGCGCAAATGGGCCGCACGGCGCAAGACGTCAAACGCATCACCATCCGTACGCACGCCGCGGCGATCCGCATCATCGACAAGAGCGGGCCGCTCGCGAATCCCGCCGACCGCGACCACTGCATCCAGTACATGGTCGCCGTGCCGCTGCTGTTCGGCCGCCTCACCGCCGCCGACTACGAAGACGATGTTGCCAGCGACCCGCGCATCGATGCGCTGCGCGCAAAGACGGTCTGCATCGAAGACCCGCAGTTCACCCAGGATTACCACGACCCCGCGAAGCGTTCGATCGCCAATGCGCTGACCGTCGAGCTGAACGACGGCACGACGCTGCCCGAAGTCGTGGTGGAGTACCCGATCGGCCATCAGCGACGCCGCGACGAAGGCATCCCGCTGCTGATCGAGAAGTTCAAAACCAACCTCGCGCGCCGCTTCCCCACCAGGCAGCAGCACGCAATTCTCGACGTCTCGCTCGATGCGGCACGTCTTGACGCCATGCCGGTGAATGAATACGTAGACTTGTATGTGATCTGAGCAATCGGACAGGTATCAGCACCCGCAGCATACGTGTAGTAAGAAAGCGTTATTTCCGCGATTAAACGAAGGAAAACACCATGGCCCACAATCTCCACAAAACGCTAAAGGAATTCGACAGCGGTTCCGGCAAAGGCAAGTTCTACTCGCTCCCGCAACTGGGCAAGCAGCTCGGCGTGAAGATCGATCGCCTGCCGGTTTCGATCCGCCTCGTGCTTGAGTCCGTGCTGCGCAACTACGACGGCAAGAAGATCGCGGAAGAGCACATCGAGCAGCTCGCGAACTGGAAGCCCAACGCCACGCGCGTCGACGAAATCCCGTTCGTGGTCGCCCGCGTCGTGCTGCAGGACTTCACCGGCGTGCCGCTGCTCGCCGATATCGCAGCGATGCGCGGTGTGGCGAAGCAGATTGGCAAGGACCCGAAGGTCATCGAGCCGCTGGTGCCGGTGGATCTGGTCGTCGACCACTCGGTGCAGATCGACTACTTCCGCCAGAAGGACGCGCTCGACCTGAACATGAAGCTGGAATTCCAGCGCAACAACGAGCGCTACCAGTTCATGAAGTGGGGCATGCAGGCGTTCGACACGTTCAAGGTCGTGCCGCCGGGCATCGGCATCGTCCACCAGGTGAACCTGGAGTATCTCGCGCGCGGCGTGCACAAGAAGGCCGAAGGCGGCGATACGGTCTACTACCCGGATACGCTCGTCGGCACCGACTCGCACACCACCATGATCAACGGCATTGGCGTGGTGGGCTGGGGCGTGGGCGGCATTGAAGCCGAAGCCGGCATGCTCGGCCAGCCGGTGTACTTCCTCACGCCGGACGTCGTGGGCGTCGAACTGAAGGGCAAGCTGCGCGAAGGCTGCACGGCCACCGACCTCGTGCTGACCATCACGGAAATGCTGCGCAAGGAGAAGGTCGTCGGCAAGTTCGTCGAATTCTTCGGCGAAGGCACGGCCTCGCTGTCGCTGCCGGACCGCGCGACCATCGGCAACATGGCGCCCGAATACGGCGCGACCATGGGTTTCTTCCCGGTCGACGAAAAAACCATCGACTACTTCAAGGGCACGGGCCGCACGGAAGCCGAAATCTCCGCCTTCGAGAACTACTTCAAGGCGCAGGACCTGTTCGGCGTGCCGAAGGCCGGCGAGATCGACTACACCAAGACGCTCGTTCTAGACCTTAGCACGGTCGCGCCGTCGCTGGCCGGCCCGAAGCGCCCGCAGGACCGCATCGAAATCGGCAACGTGAAGTCGACCTTCACGGACCTGTTCTCGAAGCCGGTTGCGGAAAACGGCTTCAACAAGAAGGCCGACGATCTCACCGCCGAATACACGGTCACCGACAAGGTCAACCTGCACAACGGCGACGTGCTGATCGCCGCGATCACGTCGTGCACCAACACCTCGAATCCGTCCGTGCTGCTGGCCGCCGGCCTGCTGGCGAAGAAGGCCGTGGAAGCGGGCCTGACGGTCGCGCCGCACATCAAGACCTCGCTCGCGCCGGGCTCGCGCATCGTCACCGAATACCTGACGAAGACGGGCCTGCTGCCGTATCTCTCGAAGCTCGGCTTTGAACTGGCTGCTTACGGCTGCACGACCTGTATCGGCAATGCGGGCGATCTGACGCCGGAACTGAACGAGTCGATCGTCAAGAACGACGTCGTCGCGGCAGCGGTGCTGTCGGGCAACCGTAACTTCGAAGCGCGTATCCACCCGAACATCCGCGCGAACTTCCTGGCTTCGCCGCCGCTGGTGGTGGCCTACGCGATCGCGGGCAACATCACGCGCGACCTGATGACCGAGCCGGTCGGCAAGGGCAAGGGTGGCCGCGACATCTACCTCGGCGACATCTGGCCGACCAGCGAAGAAGTCAACGCGCTGCTCAAGTTCGCGCTCGACGCGGACGTCTACCAGAAGAACTACGCGCAGCTCACCAAGAAGGGCGACCTGTGGAGCAAGATCGAAGGCGAAGAAGGCCAGGTCTACGACTGGCCGAAGTCGACCTACATCGCCGAGCCGCCGTTCTTCGGCAAGGACTTCTCGATGACGCCGTCGTCGGGCGTCGCTGAAGTCAAGGGCGCGCGTGCCCTGGGCATCTTCGGCGACTCGGTCACGACCGACCACATCAGCCCGGCCGGCTCGATCAAGGAAGACTCGCCCGCAGGCAAGTGGCTCAAGGAAAACGGCGTGCAGAAGGCCGATTTCAACAGCTACGGCTCGCGTCGCGGCAACCACGACGTGATGATGCGCGGCACGTTCGCGAACGTGCGGATCAAGAACCTGATGATCCCGGCCAAGGCCGACGGCACGCGCATCGAAGGCGGCCTGACGATCCATCAGCCGAGCGGCGAACAGCTGTCGATCTACGACGCGGCCATGAAGTACATCGACGCCGGCACGCCGACCATGGTGTTCGCGGGCGAAGAGTACGGCACGGGCTCGTCGCGCGACTGGGCCGCCAAGGGCACGCAGCTGCTGGGCGTAAAGGCTGTTGTCGCACGCAGCTTCGAACGTATCCACCGCTCGAACCTGGTCGGTATGGGCGTGCTGCCGCTGCAGTTCAAGGGTTCGGACAGCGTGCAGACGCTCGGCCTGACCGGCGAGGAAACCTTCGACATCGAAGGCCTCACGGACGACTTCAAGCCGCAACAGGACCTGACGCTGGTGATCCATCGCAAGGACGGCCGTGACGAGCGCGTGCAGGTGCTGCTGCGCATCGACACGCCGATCGAAGTCGACTACTACAAGCACGGCGGGATTCTGCCCTTCGTGCTGCGCTCGCTGCTCGCGGCGTAAGCGACAACGGCGTAAGCAGTTTTTTGCAGGTGCCGCGCCCGGCAACGGGTGCGGTCACACTTGGAGCCCGGCGAAAGTCGGGCTTTTTTTTCGCATTGCGACGGAATTTTGACGGGCGTAAGGTTAAATCGCCTCTTGAGAACAGGCGAGCCTTATGAACCCCGGTCCACGGACAGCGTCCCGACCGGGATTTTTTTGGATGCTTCGGAGAGTCGCGCGCCAGGAGGGAAAAGCGGGCGCAGCGTAGGGAATTCTGTAAATGACGGATCACCGAATGAGGAGTTCGGCATCGCCCCAGCCAGAGCTAGACCCGTCACGAACACCATTATCGGGCCTCGCTCCCGATGCGTCATTAGCACAAGCCGCAAGAATCCATTACAGATATTGTCAAGATGTGCGGACGCGTCCTGTGGTCGCAGTTTTCGGCGCTTGATCTGGCGCGCCCTGCGACGCTGCCTGCATCCGCTAACATGACGGTTTCCTCCAAGCCGTCTTGCCTGCTTTGCCCACCTACACCCTCGCCTCAACCGTCAGCGCGGAGCTTGAGATCCGCAAGAGCCGCTTCATCGGGCTCGCGATTCCGGTCGCCGACCGCGACGCGGCCATGATCGAGCTGCGCCGTCTGCGCGACGAACACCCTACCGCTACGCACGTCTGCTGGGCGCTGCTCGCGGGCGGCCAGTCCGGCATGTCCGACGATGGCGAACCCTCCGGCACGGCAGGCCGGCCGATCCTGGAAGTGCTGCGCCATCACGATCTGGACGGCGTGCTGGCCGCCGTGGTGCGCTATTACGGCGGTGTGAAGCTGGGCGCGGGCGGCCTCGTGCGCGCCTATACCGACGCCATCGCCAGCACGTTGCAGAACGCGCCGCGCGTCGAGCGCGTGGCGCAGGCGCGGCTCATGGTGGAAGTCGGCTACCCCGAAGAGACGCACGTGCGCCATTGGATCGAGCAGGCCCAATACACGCTCGTGGACAGCCGCTACACGATGACGGTGCGCCTGACCATCCAGATGCCCGTCACCGCCGTGGACGCAGCGCGCGACGCACTGCGCGACCTCACGCAAGGGCGCGCGGGTTTTCCCGAGCACGACTGAATGATTGAGCGCTTGAACGCACGTAAGCTTGCAAACGTAGCGCTCAAAAAAAAACCGCCGATAAAGATCGGCGGCTAAACAGGGGACGTGAAGAACAACCGCGAATCGACTATCGAATCGACCCGACACACCCATCATGGCTTCGCAAAATTAAGGCAAACTTAAACCCGCTCAAACGCATGCGAAATCTTGCCGGCCAAAGTGCGACGCGTACGCCCTGAAAGCGCGGAATCGGCCCATCGCTATAATCGATTCGAGGCTGATTCAAGTCGGTCGGCGGGCTGCGTACGGTGACGGGCCTGCCGGTTGTCATCCACCAGGAGGGCCACCCATGATTTTCGATCGACTGAGAGCCGGCGCCGGCCCGGAACGACGCCATCGCGTCTGGAGCAAGCTGCGCATTCTTGTAGCCGCCATCGGCACACTGGGCTCCGCAACGGGCATTGCCATCGCCGTGATTGGCCTCGTGGAATTCAATCACGCCAAGGTGGTGACAGGCGTGCTCGTCATCATCGTCTCGACCGCCATCTACGTGTCGATCCTCGTGCGCGATCGCGACCGCGTAGATTGAACGGTCATGGAGCGCGCCCGGTTTCAGGCGCGCTTCCCTGCGCGTTTACATCACAATCAGCGCCATTACTCCACGCGGGCGCCGTTGCGCATCACTTCCACCGCCGTTGCGCCCACATAGTCGGCGCGAATGCTGTCACCCACCTTGAGCTTTTCGAGCGGCACGTCCGGCGGCACGCCCACCACCATGGTGCGCGTCGGGCCACGCAATGTCACCTTGCGCTGCTTGCGGTCGATCTTCTGCACCGTCGCCACCACCTGCACCGCCTTTGCCGCCACCGTCACGCCGCCCGAGGCCGGCGTTTCAGCAGTCGTTTCGACGCGTGCGCGAATGCCCTTGGTATCCACCTTATCGGCACGCAGCAGCAGCGCTTCCTTGTAGACGATGTTGACCTGGTCGCCCGGCGCCAGTTTGCTGACGTTCGCAACGGCCGGGTCCACCGCCACCGTCACCTGCTTGCCATGCGGGCCGCGCAGCGTGACGGCATTGGCCGCCGCATCCACGCTCACGACGTGCGCCACGGTCTGCACCTCGCCGGTTTGCAGGACACCGGTGGGCACGCTGGCCGCCGCATCGGGCGCCGACGCCGTCTGCGCATAGAGCGGCGCGGATAGCGTCAATGCAGCCAGCACGGCGCTCACGCGCAGCAGATACCCGGAATGTTCGTTGACTCTCATGGCAAGCTTCCCTCGTTGTTGATATATGTATCGATACAAACAATTACCACGCATAACTAACTAAATCGCCAATGCCGGAATCCGGCATTCGAACGCATTCGCTCAAGCCTCGTGCAATGCAGGCGCGACCACGACGCTGCGATAGTGGTCGTACACGCGCTCGCGCTCCTCGCTTGCGAGCTGACGCTTCTCCGTGAGCTTGAGCATGCGATGACGGTCGGCCCCAAGCGTGGCGTAATAGCGCTCGGCATGCAGGCGTCTGAAACGCGTGTAGAAGTCAGGACCGGGCAAGCCCGAATCGGTCGCGAGCAGCGACGCGTAATCGGCCACCTGCGGTTCGCACAATGCCGCCGCCGCGGTTTCGAGTTTCTCGTAGCGCTCGCGCAGCGGCACATCCTGCGCGAACAGCGCGTGAAACGCGACATAAGGCACGAGCGAGCGCCTGCCCGCCGCACGCCTCAGCAAACGTTCAACCTTCTCGTCGAGTTCCTTGTTCATCCCCAATGGCCGTCAAGTGGTTCGCAGCAAGGGCGCATATGAATTACGACGCATGCCCCCGGACGTCCCGTCGGTTTAGCGATAACCAGTTCGCATAGATACGCAACACATGCCGTAATTAAGCAAATCCGGCAAACCCGTTTATCCGAATCAAAAAGGAATGCGTAATTCCATTCATACCGATTCGGAAAAGGCATTGTGCACAAAATTCCGGATTCGATGCCGTTAGGTGTGCCGTTGGTGTACAAACGTCTCGTTAAAAAGGATTGCAAACGTCTTGAAGCTCGCCGATGGTCTTGCCGATTGGGCACGTCGTGGCACGAATGCTCGTCACATCCGAGCATTGTTGAGCGAATCGGACACGATCATTTTTTCCGATAGTCCAGGAAAAACGCTAAGTCAAGCAGACTATTTTTCCGCCAGCTATACACAATCCATACAAAAACAATTATTAATATCCGCTGCGGGACAACCTGGGCCACGTGCCAACTGGAGCACGCCGGGCCACTTCCGCAAGCGCCCCCGCGTGGGCGCCTCGTTTCGCCGTCCGCGATGGCCCCGCATCACGCAGCAGCTTTGCAGGACCGTAGCAAGCGACTAGACCCGCATGCACTGAGAGGGTTGACTGGAGCGGCGCTTCCGTAAGCCGCATGACCGGAATCTTTCGTTGACGAGTGATCACATGCTTACCAGAACCGAAAATTTGCCGAGCGTGGCGCGCCGAATGGCTGCCGGCCAGATGTTGGTGGATGGTGCGACGGTGAACGCCGTGGCCGACTCCCTGCACCTCTCCGCGCAGACGGTGCGTCGTTACAAGACCATCGTCGAGGACGGCGGGCTCACTGCACTTCAGCAGATGAGCGTGGGCGGGCGCCCTTCGGTGCTCGACCAGGCCGCGCTGGGCTGGATCGCCAGCGCCCTGCATGGCTCCGCCCGCGAACACGGCTTTCCCAGCGACGCCTGGACCAACAGCCGTGTGCGTGAATTGATCGGCCGGCAATTCGGCGTGCACTATTCGCGCGTCTATACCTGGCAGATCGTGTCGAACCTGGGGATGGGCCACCGCCTGTCGAAATCGGCGCGCTAAGTGTGCCCTGAAGGTGCAGTGAAAGCGCGCTCTGGCGCAGCCAGGGCGCGCAGTTCAGGCCCCAGACGGCGTGTTCGCGGTTGACGCTGCATCCGTTTCGCCGGTCCACTCTTTCGCCTGTACCTGGTTGCGCCCCGCCGACTTCGCTTTGTAAAGAAGCACATCGGCGGCGGCCAGCAATTGCGCGCCGCTGCCGCCTGTGGGCGGATCGCAGCTCGCGCAGCCCACGCTCACCGTGACGCGGCCATGGCGCGATCCGCTATGCGAAAGATTGGCCGCCTCCACCCGCCGCCGGATCTTTTCGGCGATTGTCTGCGCGCCCGCCAGCGGCGTGGCAGGCAGGACGACTGCGAACTCCTCGCCGCCGTAACGCGCCGTCATGTCCGAGGCGCGCCGCGTGCCCGAGGCGATGCGCTCGGCCACCAGCGCAAGCACTTCGTCGCCCGCGCCGTGCCCGTAGGTGTCGTTGAAGAGCTTGAAGTGATCGATATCGAAAAACAGCACGGCGAGCGGCTGCTGCGAGCGCGCGGCGCGCTGCCATTCGGACGCAAGGCGCTCATCCAGCGCGCGCCGATTCGCCAGCCCCGTTAGCGGATCGGTCAGCGCAAGACGCTGCAGCGCAGCCTGCGCGAGCAGCTTGTCGCGTAGCGCGAACGCCAGAATCCACGACACCGCCACCCACGCGCCGCCAAACACCGTCGTCATGGCCAGCGCCAGCCACGAACGCCGCCGCCAGGCCGCGAGAATATCGTCCACGGCGGGCGCGACGCCGACGATGATCGGTGTGTTGCCCACGTGCGCATAGGTGTAGACGCGCTCCACGCCGTCCGCTTCCGAATGCGCCGTAAACGTGCCGCCATCGTGCTCCGAGATGATCCTGTAGTTGCGCCAGCTGGCGTAATTCGCGCCGATACCTCGCGGCATCATCGGCTTGCTCGCGAGCAGCGTGCCATCCTGCATCATGATGAAAACGCCGCCGCGCCGCCCCACATCGATACGATCGATCAGTTGCTGAAAATACTCCAGCCGCACGCCGAGCAGCGCAGCGCCCGCGAACGCGCCATCAGGCCCGTTGATACGACGCGACATGGCAATGGACAGCACGCTTTGCCGCAAACGCGATAGATAGGGCTTCGAAATGAATAATCCAGCCTGTTGATCGCGCAGCTGCGCGACAAAGTAGTCGCGGTCGGCAAACGAAATGCCAGCAGGCAGCACGCCGCTCTGCGAGGCTTTCACGCGGCCCTGTTCGTCCAGCACATAGGCGCCGCCGAGAAACGACGCCGCCGTAGCCCGATCGAACAGCATGCGCTGGCGCAGCGCATCGGGCAGCGCCCAGGTCTGCGGCTGCTGCGCACCGGCGACCACGGCACGCAGGGAAAGATCATACAACTCGACATTGCGTGCGATGTCGTTCGTCACGATACGCACGATATTCGACGAATTCTCGACCGCGTGACGCAGTTCCTCGGCGCGGCCTTCGTAGAGCGCGGCGTAGGTGAATGCGGCCATCGCCGTGGCGACGATCGTGCCGGCCCACCCCGCGAAAAATGGATGGCCGCCGATCAAACCAGTGAGGGACTTGCCGCGCGCGAACAGCCAGCGACGCGCACGGTATCGCAGACCCGACCAGCCGGGCCAGCCCGCAGCGAAAACCTGTCTCGCCCGCACGCGCGCGGACGGCTCCTCTACAGACTCCTGTATACGATCCGCCAAGTACGCAATCCTCCGACAAAAGCCTGGCGCATCCGCCTGTTTAGCGCCTCCGGCATGGCTTGCACGTCAATGTCATCAATCCGTCACGCATGCTCCGCATGATCGGAAGCGTTGCTTTCACCGCCGCTTTCAAAGCGGTTTCGACTGAACAAATCCCCCTGCAAGTCCTCACTACCCGCTACACACAGGAGCCTGCTCGTCATGCCGGACCTTTCCCTGTCACCGCAGCCGGGCGCCGCGCCCACGCGCGGCCGTAACGCGAGCCTGCTGGTATTTCTGCTCGTCATCGCTGCTGGCGCCGTCTATGTCGGCATGCATCTCGCCGACGATCTTTCTCCTGTGCGAGAAAGCTCTGCGCTACCGTGGCTGCTGCTCGGCATTGCCCTTCTGATCGCGCTGGGCTTCGAATTCGTCAACGGCTTCCACGATACCGCGAATGCGGTTGCAACCGTCATCTACACGCACTCGCTCTCGCCCAACCTCGCCGTGATCTGGTCGGGCGCGTGGAACTTCCTGGGCGTACTGACTTCAACCGGCGCCGTCGCCTTCGGCATCCTGCAACTGCTGCCCGTCGAACTGATCCTGCAGGTGGGCAGCAGCGCGGGCTTCGCGATGGTGTTCGCGCTGCTTATCGCGGCCATCATCTGGAATCTGGGGACGTGGTATTTCGGCCTGCCGTCGTCCAGCTCGCACACGCTGATCGGCTCGATCATCGGCGTGGGTCTGATGAACCAGTTGATGCACGGCGCCAACGGCACGAGCGGCGTGGACTGGAGCCAGGCGCTGGGGGTGGGCAAGTCGCTGCTGTTCTCGCCGATCGTGGGCTTCCTGCTGGCCGCGCTGCTGCTGCTCGTGCTCAAGGCGCTCGTGAAAGTGCCGGCGCTCTATAGCGAGCCGAAGGGCAACGAGCCGCCGCCGTTCTGGATCCGCGCGCTGCTGATCCTCACCTGCACGGGCGTGTCGTTCGCGCACGGCTCGAACGACGGCCAGAAGGGCATGGGCCTCATCATGCTGATCCTGATCGGCACGGTGCCGACCGCCTACGCGCTCAACAAGGCGGTCACGCCCGCCGAGACGCAGACCTTCATCGCCGTCGCCCACGAAGCCTCCAACACGCTGAACAAGTACGCCAACGGCGTGGCCGCGCCTGCCGATGCCCGCGCCGAAGTCGAACGCTTTGTCGGCACGCGCACGCTCGCGCCGGCGACGGTGCCCGCGCTCGCCGCACTGAGCAACCAGCTTGGCGACCAGGTGGGCGGTTATGGGTCGATGTCGCAGGTGCCGCAATCGGTGGTCGATAACGTGCGCAACAACATGTATCTTGCCTCGGAAGCGATCCGCCTGATGGACAAGGCGAAGCAACCGGCCTTCTCCGCCACCGACGCCAAGGCCATCGACAACTTCAAGGCGCAGACCGACCACGCCACCAAGTTCATCCCGACGTGGGTGAAAGTGGCCGTGGCGATCGCGCTGGGTCTGGGCACGATGGTGGGCTGGAAGCGCATCGTCGTGACGGTGGGCGAGCGCATCGGCAAGACGCACCTGACTTACGGCCAGGGCGCGAGCGCCGAACTCGTGGCGATGGCCACCATCGGCGCCGCCGACGTCTACGGCCTGCCCGTCTCGACCACGCACGTGCTGTCCTCGGGCGTGGCGGGCACCATGGCCGCGAACGGCTCGGGCCTGCAATGGAACACCGTGCGCAGCCTCGTGCTTGCATGGGTGCTCACGCTGCCGGTGTCGATCGCGCTTGCGGGCGCGCTTTACTGGGTGTTCCGCCACGTGTTCTGATCCTGCCGATCTGAGCGAAGCCGCATAAAAAAGCCGCGCCTCTCACGAGGCGCGGCTTTTTCAATATTCAGCGACGATGCGCTCAATAAATCTCGGGCACGATCATGTTTTGCGGCACCGGCTGGCGGATATAGTCCGGATGATGCACGCGCGAGGGCAGCGTCACCTGCGGATGCTCGATCTCGTGATACGGCACCTGGCTGAGCAGATGGCTGATGCAGTTCAGGCGCGCGCGCTTCTTGTCCACGCCCTGCACGACCCACCACGGCGCTTCGGGAATATGCGAGCGCTGCAGCATCGCTTCCTTGACGTGCGTGTAGGCCTCCCAGCGGCGGCGGCTTTCCAGATCCATCGGCGAGAGCTTCCACTGCTTGAGCGGATCGTCGATACGGCTCTGGAAACGCACTTCCTGTTCGTCGTCGGTGATCGAGAACCAGTACTTGACGATCTGGATGCCGCTGCGGACCAGCATCTTTTCGAACTCGGGCACCGAGCGGAAGAATTCCTCGTATTCGTCGTCGGAGCAGAAGTTCATCACGCGCTCGACGCCCGCGCGGTTGTACCAGCTACGGTCGAACAGCACCATCTCGCCGCCTGCCGGCAGATGCTGGACGTAGCGCTGGAAATACCACTGCGTGCGTTCGCGGTTATTCGGCGCGGGCAGCGCGGCCACGCGGCACATGCGCGGGTTCAGGCGCTGCGTGATGCGCTTGATGACGCCGCCCTTGCCCGCCGCGTCGCGGCCTTCGAAGATCACGACAAGCCGGTGGCCGGTGCTGACGATCCAGTCCTGCATCTTGACGAGTTCGCCCTGCAGGCGGATCAGCTCGCGGAAATAGACACGGCGCAGCGCACGCGCGTCCTCGCCGATATCGAGGCCGCCTTCCTGCAGGCGGTCGTCGACTTCCATTTCGAGTTCTTCGTCGTAAGCATCAAGCAGTTCTTCGTTCAGGCGCTGGCGGCGCTCGCGTTCGGCTTGCTGGTTCGCCTGCGCGTCGGCTTCGCGCTCCGAGCCGTAGCCCGCTTCCCGCGCGGTCTGCTCCGCGCGATCCATTTCGTTCATGGCGACTCTCCTCTTTCGATGAATGACAACCCGCGCCGCTCCCGCTGCGCGCGCATCCCGGCATCGGACGCTTCGCGCGCGGACGGACACGGCCACGCGCCACTATCGGTGCTGCGGGTGTCACACATATTTCAAATGCATGGATACGGATCGCGCAGCCGGAGCGCTCAACCCAGCGGCTTCGCGAAACTCAATTCATGGCCGTCCGGATCGAGCACATGGAAATAGCGCTCGCCCCACGGCGCATCCTGCGGCGCGAATTCGGGCGTGAGGCCCGCCGCGCAAACCTGCGCATAAAAAGCATCCACATCCGAAACATGGACGATCGCGCGGCCCCAGCCTTCGACCTTGCCATGCGGGCCTTCAAGCAGATTCAGATAGCAGGCCGGCCCCATTTCGCCCAGCACGAACGACGCAAATCCCGCAATCGACGGGCCGGGCTTGTGCGTGAAGCCCAGCGTTTCATAAAAGCGCACCGAACGCGCAATGTCGCTTACGGTGAGCGTCACGGCGCTCAGGGATTCGATACGCGCGGTGGGCGGGTTCATGGCCATGCCTCCTTGTTGTCGGTTTGTTGTGCGGCTTCACATCCTGCCTGCAGTGTTCCAGCCGACTTTAGCAGCCTTTGACGGCGTTTAGCGGCCGGTTAGACACTTAGCCGCCGCTCGCACGACGCGAGCGGCGTTTCGGAGCCGGACTGACCGGCCACGTTGCGCGCTCACTGGTTGGACCAGTTTCGAGCAATCCGCTCTCCTCGCCTACCCGCGCCCGCACGAAATCGATATGCGTCTGCATGGCTGTGCGCGCCTCCTCGGGGCGCCGCGCGAGAATCGCGTCGCACAGCGTGCGGTGCTGCAGCAGCAACAGCGCGGAGGCGTCCGCGTTCTGCTCGCGCAAGCCCGTGCCGTTGATCGTGATGTGCTCGCGCAGCACACCCAGCACGCTCGTGTGCAGGTGCAGAAACATGGCGTTGTGCGAAGCCTGGGCGATGACTTCATGCAGCTTCGCATCGGCGTCGGCTTCCGCGACTTTGTCGTCACTCACGCGCGTGCGCTCGAGTTCGTCCATCAGCACACGGATGCGCGCGAGGTCGTCGTCGCTTGCGCGCAGCGCCGCGAAATACGCCGTCGCCCCTTCCAGCACGCGGCGAAATTCGAGGATGTCGTCGCGCAGCGCCGGATGATCGGCCACCAGTTGCCCCCACGGTGAAGCAAAGCCCGTGCGCAACTGGTCGGTCACGAACACGCCCGCGCCCGCGCGACTCGCCACCAGACCGCGCGCGGCAAGGCGCTGGATCGCCTCGCGCACGGTGTTGCGCGCGACGCCGTAATCCTGCGCCAGCACACGTTCGGACGGCAGTTTCTCGCCCGCGCGCCATGTGCCGTCGAGCAGTGCGGTTTCCATCCGGCGCATCACCGTTTCGACGCGCCCACGCGCGCCAGCCCTGTCCCTCATTGCCTGTCCCCGACCCTTCGTCTGCATCGTTTGCGTCGTCTGATCCGGGCGAAAGCGCACTGGTCCAACCAGTTTGAAGCCGCCGCCCGAAGCGGGAATTATGCGCCACAAACGCGCCGATCCGCGCCCATCAATACGAGCGAGACATGAAGCCACGGACATATCCCAACGGCCCGCGCCCCACCGACGTCTACCTGTTCGCGACCTGCCTCGTGGACCTGTTCGTGCCCCAGGCGGGCCTGGACGCCGTCAAGCTGCTGGAGCGCGAAGGCCTCACGGTGCACTTCCCGCGCGGCCAGAGCTGCTGCGGGCAACCCGCCTATAGCAGCGGCAACCCGCGCCAGGCGCGCGAAGTCGCCCGCGCCCAGCTAGGCCTGTTCGAGCAACCGTGGCCCGTGATCGTGCCGTCGGGCTCGTGCGCGGGCATGATGCGTCACCACTGGCCCGCGCTTTTCGACAACGCCGATGAAACCGATCGCGCGGACGCCGCGCGCGCCGACTCGATCGCCGGGCGCGTCTACGAACTGACCGAATTCCTCGTACGCGTGCTGGGCATCGACCTGGGTCCGCACGGCGCCTACGGCGACGCCGCCCGCCAGCAACCCGAGGAGCGCGTGGTCCTGCATACCTCGTGCGGCGCGCGCCGCGAAATGGGCACGCGCGTACACGGTGTCGAAGCTGTCGACGCGCTGCCTGGCGTCACCCGCATCGACCACGAACGCGAATCCGAATGTTGCGGCTTCGGCGGCACGTTCTCGCTCAAGCACCCCGACATCTCCGGCGCAATGGTGGCCGACAAGATCGCATCGGCGTGCGCGACGGGCTGCAACCGCCTCGTATCCGCCGACTGCGGCTGCCTGCTCAACATCGGCCACGCCGCCGAGCGCAAGGGCGCACCGCTCACGGTCGAACATCTCGCCTCGTTTCTGTGGCGTCGCACTGGCGGGGAGGCAGCATGAGCGCGGATCACATCGACACGCCCGGCGCACGCGCGCGCATGCTGGAGCGTCTGCGCGCCAGCGCGCCCAGCGGAGCCTCGCCGGTTGAAGCGCTCGATCAGCGCATCGACGCGCACTATGCCCAGCGCCGCGAGCACGATGCCGCGATACTCGCGACCCAGGCCGCACGCATCGCGCAGTTCCAGCGCATGCTCGAAGCCGCACACGCCGACGTGGTCTGCGCGAGCGCGCCTGCATGGCCCGCCGCGCTCGCGCAACGGCTCGCGGCAGCGGGCGTAAAGCGACTGCTGCTCGACACGACGGGCAGCGAAGGCGCGGCGCTCGCGGCAGCGCTTCACCAGCACGCCCCAGCGATAGCAACACGCACCTACGCAGACCCAATAGAAACCTGGAAGTCCGAATTATTCGACACGATCGATGCCGGCTTCACGGTCGCACGTTCCGGATTGGCCGCGACCGGCACGCTGGTGGTCGTGCCCGACGCGCACGCGCCGCGCACCGTCTCGCTGGTACCGCCGCTGCATATCGCCCTGGTCCACGCTAACACCCTGCACGCCGATCTGCACTCGGCCGTTGCCGCCGAGCGCTGGGGCGACGGCATGCCGACCAATCTCGTGATGATCTCCGGACCGTCCAAGACCTCGGATATCCAGCAGACCACGGCCTACGGCGCACACGGTCCGCGCGCGCTGTGGGTCATCGTTGTAACCGGCGACGACACAACCCACTCGCAGGCCAATTCCAACGCAGCGAACGGAGCCGCGCAATGAGCACGCATGCACACGCCGGGCGCGCGGGCGACGAAAGCACGCTGCACTTCGTCCCCACCGCCGAATTCCGCCAGCGCGCCCGCACGGCGCTCGACGATCCGCAACTGCGCCAGAGCTTTCGCGGCGCGATGGATTTTCTGCAAGGCAAACGCGCCGCGCAGTTTCCCGAAGCCGACGAACTCGAAGCCTTGCGCGATCTGGGCGAAGCCGTGCGTCAGCATGCGCTCGCGCGTCTGCCAGAACTGCTCGAACAACTCGAAGCGAAGCTGCGCGCCAATGGCGTGCAGGTCCACTGGGCCGAAACCGCCGACGACGCCAACCGCATCGTGCACGCCATCGCACAGCGCCACGCGGCCACGCGCGTCATCAAGGGCAAGTCGATGGCGAGCGAGGAAATCGAGCTGAATCATTACCTCGGCGAGCGCGGCATCGATTGCATCGAATCGGACATGGGCGAGTACATCGTGCAGCTCGCCGGCGAAAAGCCCTCGCATATCGTAATGCCCGCGATTCACAAAACGAAGGGCGATATCGCGCATCTGTTCGAGGAACACATCCCGGACACGCCCTATACGGAGGACGTCGACGCGCTGATCCAGACGGGCCGCCGCGCGCTGCGCCGCGCCTTCGTCGATGCGCAGATCGGCCTTTCTGGCGTGAACTTCGCCGCCGCGGATACGGGCACGCTCTGGCTGGTGGAAAACGAGGGCAATGGCCGCCTTTCGACCACGGTGCCCGACGTGCATATCGCGATCATGGGCATGGAAAAGGTGGTCGCAAAGCTCGAACACATCGTGCCGCTGTCGAGCCTGCTCACGCGTTCGGCCACGGGTCAGCCGATCACGACGTACTTCAACCTCATCAGTAGCCCGCGTCGCGAAGGCGAAAAAGACGGGCCGCGCGAAGTGCATCTCGTGCTGCTCGACAATGGCCGCAGCCAGGCTTATGCCGATGAGCAACTGCGCGCCACGCTGCAATGCATCCGCTGCGGCGCATGCATGAATCACTGCCCGGTCTACACGCGCATCGGCGGCCATGCCTACGGCACGACCTACCCAGGCCCGATCGGCAAGATCATTTCGCCGCATTTGCTCGGTCTCGACGCGACCGCCGACCTGCCCACCGCATCGAGCCTGTGTGGCGCGTGCGGCGAGGTCTGTCCCGTGCGCATTCCGATTCCGCAACTGCTGGTGCGCCTGCGCACCGAAGCCAACCGCGATCCCGACGAAGCCGTCGCGCACCCGCTGCGCGGCCAGGGCGCGAACCATAGTCGCAGCGAGCAGTTCATCTGGCGTTTCTGGAGCGGGGCATTTGCCCACCCGCGCGCGTATCGCGCCTTGCGCTGGGCCGCCACGCGGTTGCGCGCGCTAGCGCCTTCGCAACAGATGGGCTGGACCCAACATCGCACGCCGCTCAAGCCTGCGCCGCGCAGCCTGCACGATCTGCTGCGCGAACGCGACCAGCCGCAGTAGCGGCATGTTTCATCATCGTCAGGGATGCGAAATATATTCCAAGCCATGCCTGACGATGCAAACCTCGTTTAGACCCGCATCATCGGAGGAGACCGTAGTGCAACCCTGGCATCAGATCTATACCCCGCTTGGCAGTCTGTGGCTATCCGCACTCGTGGCGGCCGTACCCATCCTGTTCTTCTTTGTCGCGCTTGCAGGGCTGCGCCTCAAAGGCCATGTCGCCGCGGCGATCACACTCGTGCTCGCGCTAGGCGTGGCCGTGTTCGAATACGGCATGCCCGTGCGCCAGGCGCTCGTCTCTGCAAGCTTCGGCTTTGCCTACGGTCTCTGGCCGATTGCGTGGATCATCGTCACCGCCGTGTTTCTCTACAAGATCGTCGTGAAGACGGGGCAATTCGAGGTCATTCGCGCCTCTGTCCTGTCGATCACCGATGACCAGCGCCTGCAACTGCTGCTGATCGGCTTCTCATTCGGCGCCTTCCTGGAGGGCGCGGCGGGTTTCGGCGCGCCGGTGGCGATTACGTCGGCACTGCTCGTAGGTCTTGGTTTTGAACCGCTGTACGCAGCGGGCCTGTGCCTGATCGCCAATACCGCGCCGGTGGCTTTCGGCGCGATGGGCATTCCCATCATCGTTGCGGGCCAGGTGACGGGCATCGATCCGTTCCTGATCGGCGCGATGGCCGGCCGCCAGTTGCCGCTGCTGTCGCTGTTCGTGCCGTTCTGGCTCGTCTTCATCATGGACGGCAAGCGCGGCCTCAAGGAAACGTGGCCCGCCGCGCTGGTTGCGGGCGGCAGCTTCGCGGTGACACAGTATTTCACGTCGAATCACATCGGGCCGGAACTGCCGGACATCACCTCGGCGCTGGTGAGCCTCGTCGCGCTCGCCGCGTTCCTCAAGGTGTGGTCGCCGCGTCGCGCCGCACAAGGCGCGACGGCTAACGTGCGGGTGAACGGTGGCGCAGCAGCGCTCGGCGGTTTTAGCGGTGGCGCGAAAGCCGCAGCGTCGAGCCGCCAGGCCTCGCCGTACAGCCTGGCGCAGACTGTGCGTGCATGGTCGCCCTTCATCCTGCTCACTGCGATCGTTACGGTCTGGAGCGTCAAGCCGTTCAAGGCGCTGTTCGCCGCGAAGGGCCCGCTTGCAGGCACCGTGCTGAGCTTCCACGTACCCGGTCTCGATCAGCTTGTGGTGCGTACCGCGCCCATCGTGGCCTCGGCCAAGCCCTTTGAGGCCGTGTTCAAGATCGACTGGCTTTCCGCCGTGGGCACTGCGATCATGCTGACCGCGATGCTCTCCGTGCTGATCCTCAAGATGAAGCCGCGTGCCGCCGTGGCCGCGTTCTTCGAAACGCTGGGCGAGCTGCGCCGCCCGGTGCTTTCGATCGGCCTCGTGCTGGCGTTCGCTTTTGTTGCCAACTACTCCGGCATGTCTTCTACACTGGCTCTTGCGCTCGCGGGCACCGGCGCCGCGTTCCCGTTCTTCTCGCCATTCCTCGGCTGGCTGGGCGTGTTCCTGACTGGTTCGGATACCTCATCGAATGCGTTGTTCTGCTCCCTGCAGCACACCACGGCGCACCAGATCGGCGTGTCGGACACGCTGCTGGTCGCGGCCAATACCTCGGGCGGCGTGAGCGGCAAGATGATCTCGCCGCAATCGATCGCGGTCGCCTGCGCGGCAACCGGTCTGGTCGGCAAGGAGTCGTCGCTGTTTCGCTTCACGTTGCGCCATAGCCTGTTTTTCGCGGCCATCGTCGGCATCGTGACGCTGATTCAGGCCTATGTACTCACGGGGATGATTCCGCAGTAAGTCCACGCAGTCAGCCTCGTAACACATTTGTATCGCAGTTGAAAGGCCGTCTTCCGCACTGGTGGAAGACGGCCTTAAATTTTTCTTCATCGATACTTTTAAGCCGCGTTTAAGGGACGAAATCTACGCTTGACTCGTCTAATCGACGAATCGATGGAGGTGGAAAAATGAATGCACGCTCAGTTCAATACAAGACCGCTGCGCTTTCGCTGGCTGCCACGCTCACGCTTGCACTCGGCGCTCAGGGCGCGTTCGCCGCGACCATGAACAATGCGGCGAATGGATTGCCGCCTGTACAACACGCAGATGGCATCGCGTATGTGTCGGGCGGCATCGGCAGCGACCAGTCGGCGGCGTTCAAGGCCGCGACCGCGCACTATCCGCTCTCACTCGAATTCGCGCGCCAGGCCGCAGGCGGTAACGAATATCTCGCCGATGTGCCCGTGACCATTGCCGACGCCCACGGCCAGACGCTGCTCACGACGCGCACGCATGGGCCATTCATGCTCGTCGCGCTGCCCGATGGCCACTATGTCGTGAGCGCGAGCCACGACGGCAAGACCGTCAAGCGCAATGTCGATGTCGGCAAGAGCACGCATAAACACGAAAACTTCGTCTGGCCAACGTAATATCGATTCGATTCAGGCGTAGAGCGCACGCCATGTTTGCGTTCATGCCACATAGATGAACTCCGTCCCCGTTTGCGGCTATGATCGTGGTCTGCGGTCGGCCGGCCAACGCGTCGGGCAAGCGATCCGCATCGTCCAGACACGCGCGGTCGATTTCCCGGAGAGCATCGCATGGCATTGGGGTGGCTGGTCGTACTTCCGTTTATCGCTGCGGCGCTGGTCGCGCTCACGGCGCACCGCATGCGCGCGCTGTCGACCTGGATCGCGTTCGCGGCGGCGCTGCTGGGCCTTGGACTGCTGCTGAGCGAACGCGTCGGTATGGCCACCTTCGGCGTCATGCAATGGCGGCGCGAATGGGTCCCCGACATTGGCCTCGCGCTTTCGCTGCGGCTAGACGGCCTGTCCTTCATGTTTGCGCTGCTGGTGCTCGCCATCGGCCTGCTGGTCTTTATCTACGCGCGATATTACCTCGCGGGCAACGACGCGCTGCCGCGCCTTTATCTGCTGCTCCTGCTTTTCATGGGCGCGATGCTCGGCGTGGTGCTGTCGAACAATCTGCTGTTGCTGGTGATCTTCTGGGAGCTGACGAGTCTGGTCTCGTTCCTGCTGATCGGCTTCTGGCCGTCACGGCCCGATGGACGGCGCGGCGCGCGCATGGCGCTCACCATCACGGGCGCTGGCGGCCTCGCGCTGCTCGCAGCGGTGCTGCTGATAGGCCACGTATGCGGAAGTTACGAGCTGAACGACGTGCTCGCGCAAGCGCCCAGAATCCAGCACGATCCGCTTTATCCCGCGATTCTGCTGCTCACGCTGCTCGCCGCCTTCACCAAGTCGGCGCAGTTTCCGTTTCATCTGTGGCTACCGCATGCGATGTCGGCGCCCACGCCCGTGTCGTCCTACCTACATTCGGCGACGATGGTGAAGGCGGGCGTGTTCCTGCTCGCGCGTCTTTATCCCGTCTTCGAAGGCACCGACTGGTGGACTTATACCGCCACGCTGGTGGGCCTCGTGACGCTGGTGGGCGGTGCGTCGATGGCCTTGTTCCAGCGCGATCTCAAAGGCCTGCTGGCCTATTCGACGATCAGCCATCTCGGCCTGATCGTGCTGCTGTTCGGGCTCGACACACAGTTGTCCACCGTCGCCGCGCTCTTTCACACGGTCAATCACGCCGTGTTCAAGGCCTCGCTGTTCATGGCCGCAGGCATCATCGATCACGAAACGGGCACGCGCGATCTGGGACGCCTGCGCGGCCTGCGCAAGTACATGCCGCACACCGCCGTGCTGGCGAGCGTGGCGTCGCTGGCGATGGCCGGCGTGCCCTTGCTCAACGGCTTTCTGTCGAAGGAAATGTTCTTCGGCGAGACGCTCGCGCAAGGCATGTTCGGCCCGTTCAACTGGGCGATTCCGGTGGTCGCGATCGCCGCGGCTGCGCTTTCCGTGGCGTATTCGCTGCGCTTCGTGTGGGGCGTGTTCTTCGACGGCGCGACGCCGCACGATCTGCCCCACTATCCGCCTCACGAGCCGCCGCGCTTCATGAAGCTGCCGGTGGAAATCCTCGTGGTGATCTGTCTGCTGATCGGCCTGTTTCCGCAGCACACCATCGGCCGCATGCTGGCATCGGCGGCATGGTTCACGCTGGGTGGCAAGCTGCCCGATTACAGCCTGAGCATCTGGCACGGCATCAACGCGCCGCTCATCATGAGCGTGGTGTCGTTCGCGGCGGGCGCGGCGCTGTTCATCCTGCGCCGCGATGCGTTCCGCCATCATCGCTCGATGCTCTCGGACATGAACGCGAGCGAGGGCTTCGACCAACTGGTGCAGCGGCTCGAAAAAGGCGCGGCCGTAATCGTGCGCGTGTTCGAGACGCGTTCGCTGCCCGCCTATCTGTCGTGGATGATCGCGGCGATGCTGATTGTGCCGGGCGCATATTTCTTTGCGCTCGGCGCCTGGGGCGGCACGCGCGCGCCGCTGCCCATCGACGCGCTCACGCTCTGCGGCCTCGTGCTGATGGCGCTGCTTGCGGTGGGCGTCGTGCTGGTGCGCCAGCACACGCTCTACTCGCTCGTCATGCTGAGCACCTGCGGGCTGCTCGTCACGCTCGCGTTCGCACGGTTTTCCGCGCCCGATCTCGCGCTCACGCAAGTGTCCGTCGAAGTCGTCACGGTGCTGCTGCTGGTACTGGCGATTTACTTCCTGCCCAACCTGCAGCCCGTTATCGAAACCATCCCCGCGCGTTTGCGCAATGGCCTGCTCGCGCTCGCGGGCGGTGGCCTGCTCGGCAGCGTCGCTTATGAAGTGATGACGCGCGAGCCCGCGCAGGGCATCGCACCATACTTCCTTGCCAACGCGCTGCCCGGCAGCGGCGGCCATAACGTCGTCAACGTGATCCTCGTGGATTTTCGCGGCTTCGACACCATGGTCGAAGTCAGCGTGCTGGTGGTCGCGGGACTAGCCGTCAAGGCGCTACTGCGCGGTCTGCGTTTGAAGGCGCAGGACACGGGTCCAGGCGGGCTGCCATGGTCGTCGCAATCGCATCCGCTGCTGCTGGCGATTCTCGCGCGTCTGATGCTGCCGCTCACCGTGCTCGTCGCTGTGTTCGTGTTCCTGCGTGGCCATAACCTGCCCGGCGGCGGTTTCATCGCCTCGTTGATCGTCTCCATCGCGTTGCTGCTGCAATACGTGGCGAGCGGCGTGCTGTGGACCGAATCGCGCATCCGCATTCAATACCGCGCCCTCGCCGGGCTTGGGCTACTCGTTGCGGCCGCAACGGGTCTGGGCAGTCTCGCGTTTGGCTATCCGTTTCTCACCAGCGCGTTCGGACATTTTCATCTACCGCTCATTGGCGAAATCGAACTGAGTACGGCGATGCTGTTCGATCTGGGCGTGCTGGGCGCGGTGGTGGGTACGACGCTCACGATCGTTTCGCACCTGGGCGTGCGCGACAAGGACATGCAGTCCGTGGAGAAAAGCTGATGGAAGCCGCCTTCGCCGCCGCGATTGGAGTGCTGTGCACCTGTGGCATCTATCTGTTGCTGTGTGCGCGCGTGTTCCCCGTGATACTCGGCATCACGCTGTTCTCGTATGCGATCAATCTGTTCCTGCTCGCCATGGGCAGGTTATCGACCGGCCAGCCGCCCGTGATCGCGCCCGGCGCGCAATATGCCGATCCCGTGCCACAGGCGCTGGTACTGACCGCCATCGTGATTGGCTTCGCGATGACCGCCTTTACTGTCGTGCTCGCGTTGCGCTCGCTCGCGATGACGGGCAGCGATCACGTCAATGGCGAGACCATCGGCAAGGGTGGCGAAAGCACACGCGAGAAGGAGACGCTCGGCGCATGAATCACGCCCTTTCTCACGCCCTTTCTCACGCCCTGCTGCTCCCGATCCTGATCCCGCTGTTCGCGGCGGGCGCTATCGTTGCGCTTCCGGTGCGCGCGAAGCGCCTGCAACGCGCGCTCAACGCCCTGGCGATCGTGGCGCTCCTGCCTGTTGCCTGCCTGCTGACCGCTCACGCCGCGCAAGGCGATATCGCAAGCTATGCGCTGGGCGCGTGGCCCGCGCCGTTTGGCATCGTGCTGCAGCTCGACCGGCTTGGCGCGCTCATGCTGCTGTTGACCGCCGTGCTGGCGTGCTGCTGTCTATTGGGCACTTCAAGCGCGGACGCGCGACGCGGCCGCTATTTCCGCGCGCTATTCCAGTTCGAACTGATGGGCCTGAACGGCGCGTTTCTGGCAGGCGATCTGTTCAACCTGTTTGTGTTCTTCGAACTGTTGCTGATCGCGTCCTATGCGCTGTTGCTGCATGGCGGCGGCACGCGGCGCGTGCGCAACGGTCTGCACTACCTGCTGATGAATCTGGTCGGCTCGTCGTTCTTCCTGATCGCGCTGGGCGTGCTGTACGGCATCGCGGGCACGCTCAACATGGCCGATATGGGCGAGCGTCTCGCGCACCTTGATCCCGCCACGCTGCCGCTCGCGCGCTTCGCCGGCGCCACGCTGATGCTGGTGTTCGGCCTGAAGGCGGCTGTGTTTCCGATGTCGTTCTGGCTGCCGCAGGCCTATCGCAGCGCCATCGGCCCGGTGGCCGCGCTGTTCGCAATCATGACCAAGGTAGGCATCTACGCGATGCTGCGTTGCGACGCGCTGGTGTTCGGCATCGGCACGGGTAGCGTGCTCGACGCCTTCATGCGCGACTGGGCCTGGTGGCTCGCCATCGCGACGATCGTGTTCGGCGCGCTGGGCGCGCTCGCCGTGTCGAGCCTCAAGACCACCACCGGTTATCTCGTACTGGTTTCAGTCGGACTCCTGATCGCTGCCATCGCGCAGCAGTCGCCACTTGCCTGGAGCGCGCTGCTCTATTACCTCATCAGCACGACGCTGTGCTCGGGCGCACTGTTTTTACTCGCCGATACGCTAGAACCAGAAGCTCCTGCGACAACGGACACCTTGGAGCCCGCTTCGCTCGAAGCGCTCGACGACGTCGCCGCCGCCGCGATCTCGCCCGAATCCGACGGCGCGGCCATCGCGAAGGCCCGCGTCGCTTTCGCGCCCTGGCCATCCAATGTCGCCGGCGTGCTCTATCTGGTCGCGGCCGTGGGTGCGGCGGGCCTGCCGCCGCTCTCCGGCTTCCTGGGCAAGGCGATGGTGCTCGCGGCCACGCCGATGCGCGACGCCGTGATCCTGTGGCCCGCCGTGCTGCTCTCGAGCCTGCTGCTGATCGTGGCGTTGAGCCGCACCGGCACGCGCCTGCTGTGGGCCGAACCCGCCGCGCGCGCCGCAGCAAGCGCGCCCGCCCGCGCGCCGCGCGGCAGTTCGGCGAAACTCGCGGCCTGCGCGTTGCTGCTGGGCTGCGTGGCGGCGGCGACGATTGGCGCGGGTTCGCTGCGGCAGTATCTGGATGCGACCGCCGCGCAGCTATTCGACCGCGCCGCCTATGTGCACGCGATCCTGCCGACTGCGCCCGCTGCGCTCACAGTCGCACCGACAAACGGGAGCTGACGCATGCTCAAACGGCTCTTTCCGCATCCGTGGCTCAGCATCGTGCTGCTCGTCTGCTGGGTTCTGCTAATGAACGACGTATCGCCGGGCAATCTGCTGCTCGGCGCGGTGCTCGGCATCGTCATCGCATTCTGTATCGGCGAAGGCTTGTGGCTGCAGCCGGTGCGCTTCGGCAGGCCGTGGCTGTTGCTGCGCCTTTTTGGCCACGTGCTGATCGATATCGTCGTGGCCAACGTGGAAGTAGCGCTGCTGGTGCTCGGCCCGACGAAGCGCCTGCGCCCCGCCTTTATCGAAGTACCGCTGGACAGCACGCACGAAATCGCGCTGACCGCGCTCATCAGCATCGTCTCGCTGAGCCCCGGCACGCTCTGCGCCGAACTCAGCGACGACCGCACGCGCCTCATCGTGCACGTCCTGGACCTTGATGACGAAACCGCCTTGGTGGCGTCGATCAAGTCCCGTTATGAAGCCCCCTTGCTGGAGATATTCGCATGCTAGCCATCGTGATTCCGGTCTCGTTCGCGATCCTCGGCGTCGCGTTCCTGCTCACGCTCGCGCGCCTTTTGCGCGGGCCGTCCTTGCCCGATCGCATCGTGGCGCTCGACACGCTCAACATCAACGCGATCGCGCTGATCGTCGTGTATGGCATCAGCCTGCGCTCGACGGTGTTCTTCGAAGCCGCGTTGCTGATCGCCGTGATGGGTTTCGTGGGCACCGTCGCGCTGACGAAGTATCTGCAGCGCGGCGACATCATCGAACTGAACTGAACGCATAAAGAAAGAGGCCCGCCGATGCAAACCGCCGTCGAAGCGATCGTGTCCGTGCTGCTGCTGGTGGGCAGCCTGTTTACGCTGATCGGTGCGATCGGGCTTTTTCGCCTGCCCGACTTTTTCATGCGCCTGCATGGCCCGACCAAATCGACCACGCTGGGCGTGGGCGGCATCGTGCTCGCCTCGGTGATTTACTTCAGCGCTCACAACAACTACGCGAGCCTGCATGAACTGCTGATTCCGGCGTTTCTGTTTCTCACCGCACCGATCAGTGCGCACATGCTGGCGAAAGCGGGCATCCAGCAGCGCGTCCCGCTCTCCGGCGTCACGCGCGGACGCCCGCCCGCCACGGGCGCGTGCGCCGATCAGGGCGACACGCGCACGCACGAAGCAAGCGAAGCCTCGGACAAAGGTGAGCAAAGCGCGCGCCCGTAAAAGCTTCGCCCTCGTTGTAAAGACAACCGCACCACTACCCACTCGCAGCGCACTTAAGATCCGTTTAAAGCGTATTTAAAGAACGCTTTAAGCGAGTCCAAGTGCGCTTCAGCCTCTTTCGTCTCATTCCCTTCATCGATTAGAGCGTTCGCTCGGCCTCTCGCCAGGCATTGAACGCCGTGCCTCGTTACGCCTGGTTACGACTTCGCCCGCCTGTTGGCAAACGTGCGGCACAGCGATTGCTGTTGACGCTCGCCTGGATGCAATATCGCGATTCCCCTTGGGTCTGCGAACTAACGCTGAAGGCAGCCAAAGCAGCACATAGAAATAAATGAACGCGCGCAATACAACGCCCTATACAACGCGCGACTTATACAGCTAAACCGAGACTCGATGAGGTGGATGAGATGAAGACGATTCGCACTCTGGCCGTGCTTGCGAGCGCGGCAGCCCTGTTGACCGCCTGCGGCGGCGGCGGCAATGACGTGGGCAAGGAACTTGGCCTGCAAAACCCCGAAATCCATTTTGTGCATGCCCTGCCCGGTGGCGGCAACGTGGACTTTCTCGTGAATGGCAGCGCGCTGCAAACCAATATCGCGTACAAGCAGGTCACGAACTTCGCGAATATCAACACGGGCAACACCACCGTGTCCTATGCGAACACCGGCACGACTACGGCCATCGCCAGTGGCAATTTCCCGGACGTCGCCAAGGGCCACGAATATACGGTGCTCGCGCTGCCAGCGGTCTCGGGCGGCGATATCGGCCTGATCGACGATCCCTTCGACAAGGGGCTGCTCTCCAATAGCGCACGCGTGCGGGCCTTTAACGCCACGGCCAATGCGCAGAATCTGGACATCTATATTGTCGCGCCCAATACCGATATCAATACGGTTTCACCGACCATGGCCGGCGTGGCATTCAAGAACGCGGTTCCGGCCAGCGGCCAGGACTCGAACTATCTGAACGGCGGCACCTATGTGGCGATCGTGACGGTGGCGGGTTCGAAGACGCCGATCTTCCAGTCCGCCTCGTTCAGCCTGGGCAACAACGCCGACTGGCTCATCACCTCGGTGCCGATCGCTGGCACGCTGTCGCAACTCGCGGTGGGCCAGATCCATCTGCTGGTCGCACAAGGCGGCAATACTTCGCAGCCGGCGCTGGAATTGACGAACTCGCTGACGGGCGTTTAATCCGCTGATGCGTGAGGACGGGTCGCGGGACTATGCCCCGCGTCCCGTCTTGTGCGCTTCGTCCAATACGAAATCGATAAACGTCGACGCCGCGCGCGTGTGATGCCGGTTCGGCATATACAACATATACATATGCGTGCCGAAAATACTCAAACGCCACGCATCGAGCGAAGTCACCACTTCGCCCGCGCGGATATCGTCGTTCACGACGTAGTCCGGCACGATCCCCACGCCCAGGCCTGCGAGAACGGATTGGCGCAAGAACAGGAAGTTCTCCGAAATAATCGACGGTTCGAGCAGGACTTCGTGCCGCTCTTCCTTTAGATATGCCGCCAGCCGCAATTGCCGTCCCACCACGGTCGCGGTGATGAGCGGCGCGCGCGCCAGATCCTCCAGAGTTTCGGGCATGCCATGCTGCGCCGCCCATTGCGCCGACGCGCACGCAATGTATTTCACCGCACCCATATCGCGCGCCACCAGATTCTGCGGCGGCTCGTGCATCACGCGCACGGCAATATCGACTTCGTCGCGCAGCAGATCTTCCACTCGGTTCTCGAACATCACGTCGAGCACGATGCCCGGATACAGCCGCTTGAAGCGGATCAGCCAGTCCGACATCACCAGTTGCCCATAGCCGCTGGGCACCGAAAGCCGCACACGGCCCTGCAGACTCTGCCCCAGCGTGGATACCGACTCATGCGCGGCTAGCAGCGCATTCTGGATCGTGCGGCCATGTTCGTAGAGCTTCAGGCCGATCTCGGTCGGCTCTACGCGGCGCGTGGTGCGCCGCACGAGTTGCAGGCCGATCGATTTTTCCAGGTGGTTGAGGTGATAGCTCACGTTCGCGCGGCTCATCTTGAGGCGGCGCGCGGCCTCGCTCAGATTGCCAGCATCGAGAATTTCCACCAGCAGCGTCAGCGCATTCACATCCATGGTAGGCCCGCAATCTGATCGATTGTCAAAGATTCTTTGACAGCATGTCAACGAACGATGGGATTGTCAATGAACCCTGGCATCCACACAATGAAGCCCACTATTGGAGAACCGCCATCAGGACTCACTGATGGCGCCCTGAATCCTGGAGACATCTGCATGGCACTCGACCCGGCCGCATCCCCCCTTTCCGTTTCCCCCGTCACGCACGAACTGCGCGGCAAGGTGCTGCTCGTCACCGTGGACAACCCGCCCGTCAATGCGTTGGGCGTGGACGTGCGTCGGGGCCTCGCCGGCGCCATCGAGCACGCGGAATCGAACGCCGCCGTGCAGGCCGTGCTGATCGTCGGCGCGGGGCGCAACTTCATCGCCGGCGCGGATATCCGCGAGTTCGGCAAGCCGCCGCAACCGCCCGCGCTGCCGGACGTCTGCAACCGTATCGAAGCCAGCCACAAGCCGGTGATCGCGGCGATTCACGGCGCGGCGCTGGGCGGCGGTCTGGAAATAGCGCTGGCGTCGCACTATCGGCTCGCCCTGGCGGGCGCGAAGCTCGGCCTGCCCGAAGTGCAACTGGGCCTGCTGCCCGGCGCCGGCGGCACGCAACGCACGCCGCGCCTGATCGGCGCAGAAGCCGCGCTGGCGCTGATGTTGAGCGGCAAGCACATCGGCGCTCAGGAAGCGCTCAAGCTGGGGCTCGTCGATCGCGTGGGATCGAGCGACGATATCCTCGCCGAAGGCCTTGCCTACGCGCAGGAATTGCTGGCGGCGCACGCACCGGTGCGCCGCACGCGCGACGCCCAGGCGCTGGCCGATCGCACCGTCACGCAAGCCGCGATCGACGCCGCGCGCGCCGACACCGCGAAGAAGTCGCGCGGCCTGTTCTCGCCGCTGAAGATCGTCGATTGCGTGCAGGCCGCGCTCGATCAGCCGTTCGAGGAAGGCCAGCGCGTCGAACGCAAGCTGTTCCTCGAATGCCTCGAAAGCCCGCAGCGCGCAGGCCTCGTACACGCCTTCTTCGCCGAGCGCGAAGTGCAGAAGACGCCGGAAGCCAAAACGGCCAAACCGCGCGCGATTGAAACCGTGGGCGTGGTCGGCGGCGGCACGATGGGCGCGGGCATTGCCGTGGCCGTGCTCGACGCGGGCCTGCCCGTGACGATGATCGAGCGCGACGACGCCTCGCTCGCCCGCGGGCGCGTTCATGTGGAGAAAGTCTATGACGGTCTGATCGCGAAGGGCCGCATGAAGCCCGAGGCGAAGGCCGCGATTCTCGCGCGCTTCAACGGCAGCACCTCGTATGACGCGCTCGCGTCGGTCGATCTCGTGATCGAAGCGGTATTCGAAGAGATGGGCGTCAAACAGGCCGTATTCGCTGAACTCGACCGCGTCTGCAAGCCCGGCGCCGTGCTCGCGACCAACACTTCGTATCTCGACATCGACGCCATCGCCAATAGCGTGAAGCGCCCGCAGGACGTGATCGGGCTGCACTTCTTCTCGCCCGCAAACATCATGAAGCTGCTGGAGGTCGTGGTGCCCAGCCAGGTGAGCGCCGACGTCGTGGCCACCGCGTTCGAGCTGGCGAAGAAGCTGCGCAAGGTGCCCGTGCGCGCGGGCGTGTGCGATGGCTTCATCGGCAATCGCATTCTGGCCGTGTATCGCACCGCCGCCGATCATCTGATGGAAGACGGCGCATCGCCGTATCAGATCGACAAGGCCGTGCGCGAATTCGGCTATCCGATGGGCCCGTACCAGGTGGTCGATCTGGCGGGCGGCGATATCGGCTGGGCCACGCGCAAGCGCCGCGCCGCCACGCGCGACCCCAAGGCGCGTTACGTGCAGATCGCCGACCGGCTGTGCGAGCGCGGCTGGTTTGGCCAGAAAACGGGCCGCGGCTTCTACCTCTATCCGGACGGCGCGCGCACCGGCACGCCCGACCCCGAAGTCGAATCGATCATCCGCGCCGAGCGCGAACGCGCGGGCATTGAGCCGCGCAGCTTCAGCGACGAAGAAATCCTGCGCCGCTACATGGCCGCGATGATCAACGAAGGCGCGAACGTCGTGCATGAAAAGATCGCGCTGCGCCCGCTCGATGTGGACGTGACCTTCCTCTACGGCTACGGCTTTCCGCGTCATCGCGGCGGCCCGATGCACTACGCCGATAGCGTGGGTCTGGCGAAGGTGCTCGCCGATATCCGCGAATTCGCCAGGCAAGATCCGCTGTTCTGGAAGCCGTCGCCGCTGCTGGTCGATCTGGTGGAACGCGGCGAGAACTTCGCGAGCCTGAACCAGACGGTTTAATTGCGCGCGCAACCCGTTACGGAAAAAGAGTCATATATGGACCTGAAATTTACCGCTGAAGAGGAAGCCTTCCGCAGCGAAGTGCTGGACTTCCTGCGCGAGCGCCTGCCGCAGCGCATCGCCAGCAAGGTGCGCAACGGCCAGCACCTCACGCGCGACGACATGGCGCAATGGCACGCCATCCTCAACGAAAAGGGCTGGCTCGCCAATCACTGGCCGAAGGAATACGGCGGTCCAGGCTGGAGCGCGGTGCAGAAGTTCATCTTCGAAAACGAATGCGCGATTGCGGCCGCGCCGCGCATCGTGCCGTTCGGCGTGAACATGCTTGGGCCGGTGCTGATCAAATACGGCAACGAAGCGCAAAAGCGCCACTGGCTGCCGCGCATTCTCGATGGCTCCGACTGGTGGTGCCAGGGCTATTCGGAACCGGGCGCGGGTTCGGACCTGGCTGCCGTGCGCACAACCGCTGTCCGTCAAGGCGATCACTACGTCGTGAACGGCCAGAAGACGTGGACCACGCTCGGCCACTACGCGAACATGATCTTCTGTCTCGTGCGCACCGCCACCGATGTGCGCAAGCAAGAGGGCATCAGCTTTCTGCTGATCGACATGAATACGCCGGGCATCGAAGTGCGCCCGATCGTCACGCTCGACGGCGAGCATGAGGTCAACGAGGTGTTCTTCACCGACGTGCGCGTGCCGGTTGAAAACCTCGTCGGCGAAGAAAATAAAGGCTGGACCTACGCGAAATATCTGCTCACCTATGAGCGCACCAATATCGCTGGCGTGGGCTTTTCGGTGGCGGCGCTCGCGCGCCTTAAGCACGCCGCGCAAAAGGTCACGCGCAACGGCAAGCCGCTCGCGCAGGACCCGCAGTTCGCCGCGCGCCTGGCCAAGGTCGAGATCGATCTGGAGAACATGAAGACCACCAATCTGCGTGTGATCGCAGCGGTGGCGGGCGGCGGCGTGCCGGGCGCGGAAAGCTCGATGCTCAAGATTCGCGGCACCGAGATCCGCCAGGAGATTTCGTCGCTGCTGCGCCGCGCGATGGGACCGTACGCGGCGCCTTTCATCGAAGACGCGCTGCAGGAAGGCTATGCCGAAGAAGCCATTGGCCCGGACGAAGCCGCCAGCGCCGCCGCGCTCTACTTCAACAATCGCAAGCTGTCGATTTTCGGCGGCTCCAATGAAATCCAGAAGAACATCATCTCCAAGATGATTCTCGGTCTTTAAGAGGTCTTGCGATGAATTTCCAGCACACCGAAGACCGCCGCATGCTTGCGGATACGCTTAATCGTTTCATTGCAGAGCAGTACGGTTTTGAAACGCGCGATAAAATCGCGCGCTCCAGTGAAGGTTTCAGCGCGGATATGTGGCGGCGTTTTGCCGATCTTGGCGTGATCGGCGCGCTGTTCGAGGAGGCCGACGGCGGCTTCGGCGGCCAGGGTTTCGACGTGGCCGTGGTGTTCGAAGCGCTCGGGCGCGGGCTCGTGGTCGAGCCGTTTCTCGATACGCTGATTGTGGGCCGCGCGCTCGCGCACGCGGGCAACGAAGAACAACGCGCTCGCATTGCGTCGCTGATCGACGGCTCGCAGATCGTCGCGCTCGCGCACGATGAGCCGGGTTCGCATTACGAGGCTTCGCGCGTGAGCACGCGTGCCGAAAAAAACGGCGAGGGCTGGGTGCTGCAAGGCGCGAAAGGCGTCGTGCAGCATGCGGAACGGGCGGACATATTGCTCGTTTCGGCGCGCACTTCGGGCAACGAATTCGATGAAGCGGGTATTTCGCTCTTCCTCGTGCCGCGCGATGCCGAAGGCGTGAAAGTGCGCGGCTATCGCAAGATCGACGGCGGACGCGCGGCGGAAGTGACGCTCGACAACGTGAAGGTTGGCGCTCACGCGCTGGTCGGCGCTGCGGGCAGCGGCTTCGCCACGCTCGAACATGCAACCGGTTTCGGCCTGATCGCCTTGACAGCGGAAGCGCTCGGCGCGATGGACGTGGCACGCGATTTCACGCTTGAGTATCTGCGCACGCGCAAGCAGTTTGGCTTGCCGATCGGCAGCTTCCAGGCCTTGCAGCATCGCATGGCCGATCTGCTGCTCGAGATCGAGCAGGCGCGCTCGGCGGTCATCAACGCGGCGGCCGCGGCGGATGCGCCGCGCGTGCAGCGCGAGCGCGCACTGTCGGCGGCTAAGTACACGATCGGGCGCATCGGCGCGCGCGTGGCTGAAGAGGCGATCCAGTTGCACGGCGGTATCGGCATGACGTGGGAATTGCCGCTCGCGCACTACGCCAAGCGCCTCGTGATGATCGATCATCAACTCGGCGACGAGGATCATCATCTCGCGCGCTATATCGCGCTGAATGCACTGGAAAGCGCTGCGGCGTAAGTCGGAAGTGGCAGGCCCGCTCCACTCGCGCTGGAGCGCGGTCTTCCATCCACAACGAATCAGGAGTACTTGCTGATGCAGACGGAAAACACTGGCCTGCTGAATGGCCTGCCGCTGGCGGGCGTGCGCGTGCTCGATCTTTCGCGCATTCTCGCGGGGCCGTGGAGCGCGATGGTGCTCGGCGACCTGGGCGCGGAGGTCATCAAGGTCGAGCATCCCGATCGCGGCGACGATACGCGCGACTGGGGCCTGCGCATCGGCCAGACCGAAACCGCGTACTTCAACAGCGTGAACCGCAACAAGCGTTCGATCACGCTCGATCTGCAGACGCCCGAGGGCCAGCAGATCGCCCGCGATCTGGCGAAAACCTGCGACGTGGTGGTGCAGAACTTCAAGTTCGGCGGCGCGGAAAAACTGGGACTCGGCTACGAGCAGTTGAGCGCGGAAAATCCGCGTCTCATCTATTGCTCGATTTCGGGCTACGACCGCACCGGCCCGGAAGCGAAGCGTCCCGGCTACGATCTGGTGGTTCAGGGCGAAGCCGGCCTGATGGCGCTGAACGGCGAGGCGAGCCAGCCGCCGCTGAAGTTCGGCGTGGCGGCCGTCGATCTGTTCACGGGCATGTATTCGGCGCAGGCGATGCTTGCGGCGCTGTTCCAGCGCGAGCGCAGCGGGCGCGGCCGTCACATCGAAATGGCGCTGTTCGACTGCGGCCTGATGATTACCGCTTACTACGGGCTGGAAGCGCTCGTGTTGGGCGAAGATCCGCCGCGCTACGGCAACGATCATCCGTCCATCGTGCCGTATGGCGTATTCGATGCGGCGGACGGCCCGCTCGTGATTACGGTCGGCAATAACAGCCAGTTCGAGCGCTTCGCGCGCGAAGTGATCGAGCGCCCCGATATTGCCGACGACGCGCGCTACAAGACCAATATCCTGCGTTCGCAGAACCGCGCGGCTCTGCTGCCCGAACTCAAGCGCGAGCTGGGCAGCCGTCCACGCAAGCTGCTGCTCGAACGCCTGGCGCGCGCGGGCATTCCATGCGGCGAAGTCGCGGGCCTGCGTGAGGCGCTGCTGTCGCCGCGCGCCACCGAGGCGGGACTGGTGACGCAGCAGCCGCATCCGCATACGGAAAGCGGCACGACACCCGTGCTCGCGCCGCCGTGGCGCTTCGACGGCGAGCGCATGCCGGTGCGCCGCTCTCCGCCGCAACTGGGCGAAGGCACGCGCGAAGTGCTGGCCGGAACGCTCGGTCTGACGGACGAACAACTCGCGCAACTGAAGGAAAAAGGCGTCATTTGACCGCGCTGTAACCCGCCTTGAATTGGGCGGGAGCAGAAGATGCGGACCGGATGCCAGCGCATGCACCCGCCCCGCCGCGTAGGCAGCACGCACACTCGGCGGGGCGCTTGCGTTTGTACTTTCGTTTGTACTTTCGTTTGCGTTCTGGTTGCGGCCGGCGCGCCTTCGCACGCACATCGCCGCAGCCGGTTATATTGCGCGTGGAACACGCCAACCCAACGCCTGCGAGATGGAGCACGCCTACACCCAGTTGCTGCACCTGCTTGCCGATTACCCCGGCTGGACGCTGGCGTTCGTGGTGTTCGCCGCGTTCCTGGAATCGCTCGCGCTGGTCGGCACGTTCTTCCCCGGCAGCACCGCCATGTTCATCGCCGGCGCCTTTGCCGGCACGGGCACGCTCAATCTGGGCTGGCTGTTCGTCTGCGCCATCTCGGGCGCGGTCGCCGGCGACGCCCTGAGCTTCTGGATCGGCCATCGATACCGCGACAGGATCGCGTGCGTCTGGCCGTTCAGCAAGCACCCCGCCATCCTCGACAAAGCCCAGGCGTACTTCGCCAGCCACGGCACGCGCAGCGTGATCCTCGCGCGCTTTGTCGCGCCGCTGCGCGCCGTGGTGCCGATCGTCGCAGGCATGGCCGGCATGGCGCCGTGGCGCTTCTTCGTGATGAACGTGATTTCGGCGCTGGTGTGGGCGCCCGCGCACATCCTGCCGGGCGTGGTGTTCGGCGCGTCGCTGCAGCTGGCGGGCGCGGTGTCGTTCCGGCTGGTGGTCGCGCTGGCCATCATCGCGCTCACGCTCTGGCTCGTCTGGCGCTTCACGCACGTGCTGCTGGACCATCTGGACAACTGGGCCAGCGCCTCGCGGCGCGGCGTGGCGAACTGGGCGGCGCAGCACGAAGGTGCGGCGGCGCGGCGGCTCGTGCGCCTGCTCGATCCGAAGCAGCCCGCGCTGGGCGCAGTGCTGGCGATCACGGCGCTGGTGCCGCTGTGCGCGGCTGTGTTCTCCTACGTACTAGGCAACCTGCTGAGCGGCGATCCGCTCGTGCAGATCGATCAATCGGTGCGCCAGTTCCTGCAGTCGATCCACACGACCTGGGCCGACACCGTGCTCGCGCACGTCGAAACCCTCGGCAGCAACTACACGCTCGCCGCGCTGGTGCTGACGGTGACCATCTGGATGGCCATCGAGCGGCGCTGGCGCACCATCACCTACTGGATGCTCGCGGCGGCGTTCTCGCAGGTACTTATCCTGTTGCTGCGCTTTGCGATTCACCACGGCTCGCCCGGCGCCGCCCATGTGGGCGCCTACGTATTCCCGAGCGACCGCGTGGCGTCGATGGTGATCGTCTACGGCTTCACGATGTTCCTGCTGGTGCGGCGCGTGAAGATGATCGAGGCGGCCATTGTCGCGACGGTCGGCAACGGCATCGTCGTGGCAGTCGCCTTCGCGGGGCTCTACTTCGACCGTTTCCTGTTCTCCGACGCCATTGGCGGCGCCGCCTTCGCGTCCATCTGGGTGGCGGCGGTCGTACTGCTGTCGCTATGGCGCTATCCCGCGCGGCCCTCCGAGCGCAACGTCATGCCCGCGGTGGTGTTTGTCGTGCTTGCGGTGGCCTTCGTGCTGCAGCGCGGCGTAGCCGAGCGCCAGGCCGAGGCCGCCTCGAGCGCCACCGAAACACCCACGGTCGTCGCGCAAATGACGTGGACCGACACGCTCTGGCGCAACCTCGCTTGCTACCGCGTGGACATGAAAGGCGAGCGGCGCGAGCCGATGACGCTCCAATGGGCCGCCAGCGCCACCGACCTGCGTGCGGCGCTGCACGACGCGGGCTGGACCGAGGGCGGCCAGTTCACGGCGAAGAGCGTGCTGTCGCTGATCGCGCCGAATGTGGATGCGCTGGCGCTGCCGCTCTTGCCCAAGCTCAATAACGGCCTGCCCTCGCCGCTGGTGTTCGCGCGCGTGCACATCCCCGACGATCCCGCGCGGCCCGGCAGCCGCCGCGACGTGCTGCGCTTCTGGCCGACCGGCTATGCGCTGGCCGCGCGCGCGGATTCGACGGCCTCGCAGGACGCGAGCGGCGATTTACAGGCCGATGCGGTGACGCCCGCCACCATCAACGCGAGCGCCGCAAGCGATGCAAGCGGCGCCGATGCGGCGAGCGTAGCGGCTGGCCAAAAAACCGCAGCCGCGCAGCCTGCAGGGCCGGAACTCACGCCGATCTGGGTCGGCTCGCTGGTCCACGAGCGTCTGCGCCGCGCATCGTGGCCGTTCAACGTGCTCACCACCTATGTCGATCGCGGCCACGGCACGCAACTCGCGCTCGATGCGAAAGGCGGCCCGCCCACAGGCTGGCGCGTCATCACCATGCCGGGCAGCGAAGGCTGCGAAGGACGGCCCGTGATGCTGGTGGTGTCCGGCGGGCGCTAGGCGCGAGGCTTCAGCCCTCCGGCCCGTCGCCCCAGCTACCCGCCGCGTGAAAATGGTCGATGCGCTTGCGCGCGTCGCTATAGGCCGCGTCCAGCGCGGCATCGGGGCCGACGTAATTGCGCATCAGATCGTGAAAGCGCACGCTGCGCCCTTCCAGATGCGCGTCCGCGCCATGCCGGCAGATATAGCCGCTGTAGTGGAACAGCGGCTCGGGCGAACGCGGCCCGAACGCCGGAATCGGCAACACCCAGATTTCGAAGCCCTCGTGCTCGGTGTGATCCCACATGGTGCGTCTCCTCTCTCGTCAGCACTCACCGTTGGTCCCGCACAAAATCGCTCACCCAGTCACTATGCTCCCATGTTGTGACATGAAGTGGCAAACCGGCCTGCAAACCCGCTCTACCGGCAAAGCGCCTGTTTTTTCGAGTTTGGCTAAACTATGCGGCACACGGCTTTCACCGGCCGCCCCTGCGCGTTCAAGGCATGCGTTCCGAAAGGTTCGCGCCGCGCGCGAGGCAACGTGTCACGCGCCACAAACCCGCATCAGACCAATCGAGCGATACCCCACATCATGACGCCGGCCTCACTCACGCAGGAACCGCAGTCCGTCTCCAGCGCCGTCACGCGCAGCGCCTTTTTCATCGTCGCGACCGTCAACGAAGATGCCACGAGCCGCGCCACCGTGCGCGCCTGGTGCGCCGACGTCGCCAATCTCGTGCGCGCAGTCGGCAAGCGCGTGCCCAACGGCAATCTCTCGTGCGTGGTGGGCTTTTCGTCAGACGCATGGGACGAGCTGTTCGGCGAACCGCGTCCCGCGGGCCTGCATCCGTTCCGCGAATTCGGCACGGGCGAGCGCAAGGCCATCGCCACGCCCGGCGATATCCTCATGCACATCCGCGCCGACCAGACCGATCTCTGCTTCGAACTCGCCACGCAACTGATGAAGCGCCTCGAAGGCGCGGTCAAGACCGTCGACGAAGTGCATGGATTCCGCAATTTCGACATGCGCGCAATGATCGGCTTCGTGGACGGCACGGAAAACCCCGTCGGCAACGAAGCGGTTCATTTCACCGTGATCCAGGACGAAGACCCCGGCTTTGCGGGCGGCAGCTACGTGCTGGTGCAGAAGTACCTGCACGATATGAAAGGCTGGAACGCGCTGCCGGTGGAAGCACAGGAACACATCATCGGCCGCACCAAGCTGCACGACATCGAACTCGACGAAGACGTGAAGCCGAGCTGGTCGCATAGCTCGCTCACCACGCTAGACGACGCCCAGGGCAACGAAATCAAGATCCTGCGCGACAACATGCCGTTCGGGCATCCCGGCCAGGGTGAATTCGGCACCTACTTCATCGGCTACGCACGCGATCCGCAGCCCATCGAACAGATGCTGGAAAACATGTTCGTCGGTCTGCCGCCGGGCAATTACGACCGCCTGCTCGACTTCAGCCGCGCCGTGACGGGAGGCCTGTTCTTCGTGCCCTCGCAGCCGCTGCTCGAAGAGCTTGCGGATCAAGCGCCGGGCGCGGCCGCCACCGTCGCCGTGGACAGTCACGATCAAACTGAACCCGAGCCCGCCGCCGCGCTTTCCGCCGACGGCTCGCTCGCCATCGGATCCCTCAAAGGAGCACCCCGGTATGAATAATCTCCATCGCGAACTCGCGCCAATTTCCACGGCGGCGTGGTCGCAGATCGAAGAAGAAGTCGCGCGAACCTTCAAGCGCTCGCTTGCAGGCCGCCGTGTCGTGGATGTGAACGGCCCCGGCGGCTCGGACCTGGCCGGCGTTGGCACGGGTCACCAGAACGGGATCGAAGCGCCGTTCGACGGCATCCGCGCGCGCCAGCGCGAAGTGAAGGCGCTGGTCGAACTGCGCGTGCCGTTCGAACTCTCGCGCGACGCCATCGACGATGTCGAGCGCGGCGCGCAGGACTCCGATTGGCAGCCCGCCAAGGAAGCGGCCACGCGTCTCGCGTTTGCGGAAGACCGCGCGATCTTCGACGGCTACAAGGCCGCGCAGATCACCGGCATTCGCGAAGGCACGTCGAACCCCACGCTGCACCTGCCCGCCGATATCGCCGATTACCCCGCAGTGATCGCGCGTGCGCTGGAGCAATTGCGTTTGCAGGGCGTGGACGGTCCATATGCGGTGCTGCTGGGTTCAGATGCCTACACGGCGGTGAGCGAAGCGAGCGATCAGGGTTATCCGATTCTTGAACACATTCGCCGGCTGGTGAACGGTGAGATTATCTGGGCGCCAGCGATTGATGGCGGCGCGATCGTTAGCACGCGCGGCGGGGATTTTGCGTTTCACATCGGCCAGGATGTGTCGATTGGGTATTCGTCGCATGACGATAAGAGCGTGCGCCTTTATCTGCAGGAAAGCTTTACGTTCATGATGCTGACCGCAGAGGCTTCGGTCGCTGTCACGGGTGAGGTTGCGGAAGAGGCCAAGTGAGCGAGCACTAGCGCTTTGGGTTGGATAAGGCGCTTAGGTGGGCAGATGCCGTTCGGTTGCGAGACTGGGCGGCATTTTTGTTTTTTGGCTCGATTAGGGCCACGCTTGCCCTTCTAGATATTGACTGAAATGGCAGTCAATATTTCGTCGATTAATCATCGGTGGTAGTCAACTCCTTCAATCTCAAGTTCGTGATCCGGCTCATGCAATCCCAGAAATACACAAAATGTAGCGACGCCTGGCCGGCCTGATAAGTCTCTGAGTAACATTCGTTATCGCGATACATAGTCCAACTTTTCTGCGCTTCTTTGAGATGGGGAAGCGCTTCTGGCTCTGCGTTGGCTTTTCTCTCCACGTCGGTATCGCGTGTGACCGCTTCAATTTTGACAATTTCCTTGTTCAACACCGCGGCCGATTCCTCATAGCGAAATTGCGCACATGCAGATAGGTCCATCGTACTTGACACGTTCCTCCTGCAATAAGAGGCGACTTGCGAGCGGACTTTCCCTGGGAACGATTCCATAGCTGGCCTCGCTTTCCTGTAGTCAAACTCGGTTCCATAAATGGATGTTGACGCATGCGTACCACTGTATATCAGTAGCATCAATAACAATAGCCTAATGACGTGCATCATAGTTCCCGCTCTCGAAAAGACGTGCCTCCAGCCGACGACGCCAAGGTACACGCCTGGCAACGAAGGTTCGTATTACGTCTCTCATCCGGTCGTATTCGCCATGATTTAAAAAATCGGCCAAATGCTGGGATCGAGAAGCCGGATACCACAAATCGCCTTTCTTTGGATATGTACCAGAGGTAAATAGAGTGGAGACCAGTGCATCATATTCGTGCTGATACAAAGCAACCATCACATCCCGATTGATCGCGGCTTCGGTCTCTCTCAAGTTGACTTCAAAGAACTTTCTTGCCCGCTCGACCGTTATGATGTCACCCATTCTCAGGTTATCCGATGGAATGACTTTGTGTCCGAGTCCAACTGTTGGAAGTCCAAAGCCATCGTCGTAAACTTTTACGATGAATCCATCTGACACAGGCAATCCGTTGTATTTCCCGTTTAATACTCCACTCTCGCAAACGGCCATAAACGTATAGCCATCCCTGGAGAGCTTCCATGGCTTACAGAGACGTCCGGTCTGAACGAACACGCAAGAATTCGGATCCGTGTTGGTTGCGGCGGTCGCGAGTGCATCAGGCATCACGCCTCCCGTTTATGGCCCATATAGAATTTAATCGACTGCGCACCACCTGTTTCATAGCGTTCGGTACGCCCCTGGGAATCTGTTATGCCGTGGCGCAATTCATCAGAAGGCAATTTCACCGTGTAATAGGTATTGGCAAGCACCAACCCATTAGCATCATGAAACGTGAATTGCTGGTCGTACTGAACGGAGTCTTCGTAGGTCACAGGCGCGACTGTCTGCGCTTTGTCGGTTGCGTGCAAGGCGGCGTGCACCAGAAATTGTCCGCCAGTGAAGCCCAATATTCCATCCTCGCCAAGCGTCATCTCGGTACCTGACCCATTCAGAACAATGCGCTTCGCGGTCAAGCGTATTTCGTCGCGCTCACTCAGGATGTTGATGACCTTTTGCGCGATCAGGTCCAGTTGGTCGCCTCTGGACACAATGCGCACAGGGCCAGGTGTGAGTAAAGTAATCGCCTTCGACGCAAACATGGAAACCGTTTGCCGTACCGATAGAAAAAACGACCGAGCCGCAGCGATTGAGACACTTCCGCCTGTAGTGACAGCAGTATTTTCGCTGCTTGCAATGTGCACATTTTGCTCTGCCGTCACATGCACATTTGCCGCGCTAGAAAGAGCAATATCGGGGTTCTCAAGCTCGGGGAAATCCCCTTCGCCGCTACCGCGTAGCTGGGCATTGGCTTCCTTGATGGCTTTCGCCACGTCCTCCTGATTGTCGGTCCCGTCCTGCGCGCCGTGTTGCCGCGCCGTCAGCGCCAGTTCCTCGTGAATGCCACGCGCTCTGGCCAATCGCGAATGGGTTTCGCGCATATCCTTGACCTTGGCTGACGCGCTTTCGCGCGAGAAACTCGTCATCAGCCAGCCCTTTCCGGCACGCAGCACACCCCAAAGATCGGTGCGCGCTTCTATACCTTCACCTCTTGCGTCCTGCCGCCCCTGATTCCCATCAATACGCGTGTTGTAACCCAGGCTGATGCTGGATTTTCCGTGGTCGCTGGCGATCTGCGCCTGTAGTCTGCCAGGTGTATCGTCCAGCGCTACGTGATTCGATTGCGCGCGGTGTTCAAGGCTGCGCGAGCGCATACCGGAAAGCGCCTGATTGGCCGGCAATGACCAAGGTGGTTTATGGTCCCTATCGGGCACGAACGCAGCAATAACAGGGCGGTCTGGATCACCGTTGATATACGACACCAGCACAGCGTCGCCGCGCCGCGCGTGGGCGACAATGCCCATCTGCTCGCCTTGCCATGGCGTCGCCAGACGAACCCAGATTGATTTGCGACCGTCGTACTGGCTTTCGCGATCCCATAGATACTGAATCAACACCCGGTTATGTTCATCGATCCAGATTTCGCGCTTGTCGGGAGAAACAATGACCGCATATTCGTAGCCGTCGATGCGCGGTCGCGGCGTGATCTGGGGCAGGCGATAGGGTTCGTCAACCGGAACCGCCTCAAATGTGCTTCGAGTCGTATATGACGGCGCGACTCCCGAAGTCGTCGGTAATTCGCAAATGTCGAGTTCTGCATACGTCACAAGCCAGCTTCGATTGGCTGCGCGATGTGGATACTCCGTGAGCCTGAAAGTTTTGCCGGACTGGATGCCGCGTAATGCCCCGCTGCCGCGTGCACAATGCCCCGTGCAACGCATTGCCTCCAGTTTGACGCGCGCGAGGTGCCGCGCGTCGTCCTGCCAGACTTCGCCCGCTTCCGGCATGTCGAGCCGCGTTTGCGGCTGCGCGAAATCCGCTGGTACATAGGTATCCTGATGACAAATCGACTCTTCGCGTACGTCGCTGTATTCGACAAGGTAAGGCGAACTGCCCGGATTCTGGCGCGGCGACAGATAGCTATGATCGTGTACCGTCACCGTGCCGACTGTCACGGTACGCGAGTACACAAACTCCGTGATGTGCTCCGAGCCGATATGGCCGCCGCTCGTACGGTAAGGCAGCGTTTCGAACGGCGCGTCATGCTTAAGGTAGGCATTGGCGTTATCGGCGATGACTAGCACGGGCTTGGCGTTCTGATGTTCGAACCACACCACGTAGCCAAACTCTTCGCAAAGTCGCATAAAAAACTGCCAGTCGGTCTCCCACGCCTGGCGTAT
>NZ_DASZJJ010000276.1:0-31901 GCF_035948235.1 Paraburkholderia sp.
TCGGCTCGGCGCGCATCACGCTGCAGTTCGGCCTGAACCGCGACATCGACGGTGCTGCGCGCGACGTGCAGGCGGCCATCAACGCCGCGCGCGCCGACCTGCCCACCAGCCTGCGTTCGAACCCGACCTACCACAAGGTCAATCCCGCCGATGCGCCGATCCTGATCCTCGCGCTCACCTCGCCGACGCTCACGGCGGGCCAGCTCTACGACTCGGCGGCCACCGTTCTGCAGCAGTCGCTCTCGCAGGTGGACGGCGTAGGCGAAGTGGACGTGAACGGCTCGGCCAACCCCGCCGTGCGTATCGAACTGGAGCCGCACGCACTGTTTCACTACGGCATTGGTCTCGAAGACGTACGCGCCGCGCTTGCGTCCGCCAACGCCAACAGCCCGAAGGGCGACATCGAGTTCGGCCCGCAGCGCTTCCAGCTCTACACCAACGACCAGGCGAGCAAGGCCAGCCAGTACAAGGACCTCGTGATCGCCTACCGCAACAACGCGGGCGTGAAGCTCTCGGACGTGGGCGAAGTGGTCGATTCGGTGGAGGACCTGCGCAATCTGGGTCTGACCAACGGCAAGCATTCGGTGCTGGTGATCCTCTACCGCCAGCCCGGCGCGAACATCATCGAGACCGTCGATCGCGTGATAGCGATGTTGCCGCAATTGAAGGCCTCGCTGCCCGCCGACGTGGACGTGATCCCCACCTCCGACCGCTCGGTCACGATCCGCGCCTCGCTCAAGGACACCGAGCACACGCTCATCATCGCCGTCGCGCTGGTCGTGATGGTGGTGTTCCTGTTCCTGCGCAACTGGCGCGCGACGCTGATCCCGAGCGTAGCCGTGCCGATCTCGATCATCGGCACCTTCGCGGCGATGTACCTGATGGGCTTCTCGCTCGACAACCTCTCGCTGATGGCGCTGACCATCGCGACCGGCTTCGTCGTCGACGACGCTATCGTGGTGCTGGAGAACATCTCGCGGCACATCGAAAGCGGCATGTCGCGCATGCAGGCGGCGCTCCTTGGCGCGCGCGAAGTGGGCTTCACGGTGCTGTCGATTTCCGTCTCCCTGGTGGCCGTGTTCCTGCCGATCCTGCTGATGGGCGGCATCGTCGGGCGCCTGTTCCGCGAATTCGCGCTGACGCTGTCGCTGGCGATTGCGGTGTCGCTGGCCGTCTCGCTCACGCTCACGCCGATGATGTGCTCGCGCCTGCTCGAAGAAGCGCACGAGAAGAAAGAGGAAGGCCGCTTCGCGCAATGGCTCGAACGCGGTTTCCTGCGCCTGCAGAACGGCTATGAACGCACGCTCGGCTGGGCGCTCGGGCATCCGCTCCTGATCCTGATGGTGCTGATCGCCACCGTCGCGCTGAACGTCGTGCTTTACGTGATCGTGCCCAAGGGCTTCTTTCCGCAGCAGGACACAGGGCGGCTGATCGGCGGCATCCAGGCCGACCAGTCCACCTCGTTCCAGGCGATGAAGGTGAAATTCGCCGAGATGCAGCGCATCGTGCAGGCGAATCCGGCCGTCGATTCGGTGGCGGGCTTCACAGGCGGGCGCGCGACCAACGCGGGCTTCATGTTCGTCTCGCTCAAGCCCAAGAGCGAGCGCAAGCTCTCCGCCGACGAAGTGATCGCGCAACTGCGCGGGCCGCTCTCGAACGTGGCGGGCGCGCGCACCTTCCTGCAGTCGGTGCAGGATATCCGCGTGGGCGGCCGGCAGTCGAACGCGCAGTACCAGTTCACGCTGCTCGCCGACAACACCACCGATCTCTACAAGTGGGGGCCGAAACTCACCGAAGCCCTGCAGGCGCGCCCCGAACTCGCGGACGTGAATTCGGACCAGCAGCAAGGCGGTCTGGAGTCGATGGTGACGATCGACCGCAAGAGCGCCGCGCGCCTGAACATCACGCCTTCGCAGATCGACAACACGCTTTACGATGCGTTCGGCCAGCGTCAGGTCTCGACCATCTATAACCCGCTCAACCAGTACCACGTCGTGATGGAAGTCGCGCCAAAGTACTGGCAGAGCCCGGAGATGCTCAACCAGATCTGGGTCAGCACCTCGGGCGGCACGGCGAGCGGCGCGCAAAGCACCAATGCGACAGCAGGCACGGTCACCGCCACGACCACGACATCGGGCGCATCGACGGGTGGCACCGGCGGCACCAGCACGTCGAGCGCCGCAGCGCTGGCCGCCGATTCGGCCCGCAACCTGGCGACCAACTCGCTCGCCGCCAGCGGCAAGTCGAGTGCGTCCTCGGGCGCGGCAGTGTCGACCTCGAAGGAAACGATGATTCCGCTGTCGGCCATCGCCTCGTTCGGGCCGGGCACGACGCCGCTGTCGGTGAATCACCAGAGCCAATTCGTGGCCTCGACGATCTCGTTCAACCTGCCGCCAGGCAAATCGCTCTCGGACGCGACCCAGGCCATCTACGACACCATGGCCGAGATCGGCATGCCGCAGACCATCCACGGCAGCTTCCAGGGCACGGCGCAGGCGTTCCAGCAGTCGCTCGACAACCAGCCGATCCTGATTCTCGCGGCGCTGCTGGCCGTCTATATCGTGCTGGGGATTCTGTACGAGAGCTATATCCATCCGCTGACGATTCTCTCGACGCTGCCGTCGGCGGGCGTGGGCGCCCTGCTCGCGCTGCTGCTCTTCAAGACGGAGTTCAGCATCATCGCGCTGATCGGCGTGATTCTGCTGATCGGCATCGTCAAGAAGAACGCGATCATGATGGTCGACTTCGCCATCGAGGCGTCGCGCCAAGGTCTGAGTTCGCGCGACGCGATCTTCCAGGCGTGTCTGCTGCGCTTCCGGCCAATCATGATGACGACGTGCGCGGCGCTGCTGGGCGCGCTGCCGCTGGCGTTCGGGCGCGGCGAAGGAGCGGAGCTGCGCGCGCCGCTGGGGATTTCGATCGTCGGCGGGCTGATCGTGAGCCAGGTGCTCACACTCTATACGACGCCGGTGGTGTACCTGTATATGGATCGCTTGCGCGTCTGGTGGGACGAGAAGCGCGGCAAGGTCGCGCCGCCGCCGCGCGCGGTGCAATAAGCTTGATTCCGTAGAAGGTCAGGCGGCTGGGGCGAAAGCTTCAGCCGCTTTTTCTTTTGATGCCGTGCGCTGCGTTAAAGCGGCAGCGGCCGGTCCTGAAAAATGCTCTTCATCACGAGCGTGGACGTGAGGCGCAGCACCGAAGGCAACGGCAACAGCCGACGGTCGTAGAGCGTCTGGAATGCCTTCAGATCGCGCGTGACGACGTGCAGCATGTAGTCGGGCTCGCCGAAGAGACGCTCGGCGCGCGTGATTTCGGGGATGTCGATGAGCGCATCCTCGAAATCCTGAACGTTTTCGCTGCTGCCCTCGCGCAGCGTCGCGAACACAATCGCCGAAAAATTCAGCCCGACCGCCGACGGCTCGATAGTCGCCCGATAGCCGCTGATGATCTGTTCGCTTTCGAGCGCGCGCAGCCGCCGCTGGCATGGCGAAAGGCTCAAGCCCACGCGCTCGCTCAGCTCGGTGAGTGAAAGTCGTCCATCTTGCTGGATCTCAGCAAGAATCTTGCGGTCAATGGCATCCATGCGCGAAATATTAGCGCCATTCAGCATCCGCTGACAAGAAACAGGGAGCACTTCCCTGCTCGAAAACCCTAATATTTGCGACCTTGGCGCTCGTGTCGACATGGCTCGACAAAGCGGCGCTTCATCGGAAATAGAAAGGGAAGTACGGCAGTGCAAGCAAGTATGTTGACCGCGTTCTGGATCGTCTCGTTTTCCCTCGTCATGGTCCCGGGAGCGGACTGGGCTTATGCGATTTCGGCGGGGCTGCGCGGCCGCGTAGTCGCACCGGCAGTGGGCGGCATGCTGCTCGGCTATCTGGCGATCACGCTGGTGGTCGCTGCGGGCGTGGGCACGCTGGTGACGAGCGTGCCGGCGGTGTTGTCGGTGCTGACCGTGGTGGGCGGCGCCTATCTGCTGTGGCTGGGCGTAAAGACCTTGATGCGGCCGGCTTCGCAGCTTTCGGCGGGGGATGAACCGGCGCAATCCGCGGGTCGAAGCAGCAAGCAAGGCTGGGCGCTGCGCGGTTTTGCGATCAGCGGGCTCAATCCGAAGGCGATTTTGCTGTTCGTTGCACTGTTGCCGCAATTCACGCGGCCAGGCACCGGATGGTCGGTGTCGGTGCAGATCGTGGTGCTGGGCGCGCTGCACATGCTCAACTGCGCGTCGGTGTATTCGGTGGTCGGGCTGGGGTCGAAGGCCGTGCTGAGCACGCGGCCCAAGGCCGCGCGCGTCGTCAGCCAGCTTTCCGGCGCGGCGATGATCGTGGTGGCGTTACTGCTGTTCGCGGAGCAGGTGTTTGCGTTTGCGCGCCACGGTTGAGAGGACTAGTCGCCCCTCAGACCCTACCCGCCCTCCTCATCTCCATCGGCAGGCAGCGCACCAGCAGATGTAACACGAGCGGCACGATAATGCCGTCGTCGATCACGCCCGCCACCGGGAGGGCGATATTGAACGGATCGAGCGCATAAAGCGCCAGCAGCACCGTCGCCGGCAGCAGCCACACCGGCCGGCCCGGCTGGCGCAGCGCGAACCACAGCACACGCGCATCGCCCTTCACGATTTTCCACAGCAACGCCAGGCGCTTCATCTCTCACCCCTTCGCACATTCAAGTGCACCGTCAAACCTCAATGCGTCCCATGCCCCGGTGCATCCGAGCGCGAGGTCCGCACCACCAGCCCGTCCGGCGAAAAATGCGCATTGAACATGCCGTCGCCGGTCACGCCGCCTTCGGCCCAGTGCCAGCTCCACACTTCCTCGTGGCTCAGCGCGTACTTCGCGACCTCGGCCGGTTTGCCCAGCAGGCGGCGCACGTCATCCTGCGTCATCCCTGGCACCACCTGGGCGATATTCTGCGCCGTCAGCGCCTGGGTCATCGCGACAAGCTTGCCGTCGGCGTCGAAGTCGAGCATCCACGTATTCAGGCCGTTCGGGCCGCGCGGGTATTCGAGCCGTTCGGTGCCGTCGTCGTTCTGCCAGACGATTTCGGGCTTGCCCGCCTGGCGGCGCACGTCCTCGACAGTCGATACGCCGATCTTCAGGCCGCCGAACGCCATCGAGTCCGGCTTGATCGCATTGACGGCGTCGGCGACTTTCTGCTGGTCGCAGGCGGTGAAAAGCGTCGCGCTCGCGGCCAGCGCGAGGCCCAGACAACAACTGCGCAACAGGGGCAATCTATGCACGAACATTGAGGAATCAAGCATAAAAATCAGGTAGTTACAAATCTATGGCGCTCAAAGCTTCTGCGCGATCGCCAGCGTAAAGACGCGCGCCCAGCGCTTCGCCTCGCGCTCGCTGGGCATGGGCAATGGCCAGAGCGGCTGACGCGCGTCGGCCACGCGCAGCGCGACATGCCAGCCGTTCGCGTCGCGCTCGGGCGTTGCGCCTTGCAAGTCCGCGAAGATGTAGGCGCCGTGCTGCTCGCCCAGCTTGATATTGCACAGGCGTTTGCCGGCGGCGAGTCTCGCCTCGCCCCACGCGCCCGCGACGCGATGGGTCCAGTCGCCCTCGCCGTGCAGGTTGGGCGCGACGTCGCGGCGACGGCGCAGCCAGTAAGCAATCAGCGCGACGACGACGGCCGCGGCCACCACGGCGGCGCCAATCGCCACTGCTGCACCGAATTGCGCGGCGATGGCGTGATACGACCACACCGCGCCATAGATGAGCGCGGCGAAAACGAAAAGCAGTACGAATATGGGCATACGGATGCGGGCTGCGCGAGCGCGCTAAGGCGTGCGCGCCAGGCCGGAAACAAAGCGGGAGGTAGAACAGAAGGCCGCGCGAAAAGCCAGCACGCACGATACCAGCGCGCGGATGCCTGAGTGCATTGGCCCTGCGGCGAAAACTTGTCCCAACGCAAGGCCGCCCCACACACAGGAAGGCGTCACCGTTATCGCAACGGCAAGCACTGCGGTTATTGCTGCGGATGCTGCGCGGCCCACTCCTTCACGGCGCGCAGGGTGTTTTCGACGTGCTGGTCGGGCGAAAGGCTCGTGTATTCGTAGATCACCTTGCCGTCCGGAGCGATCACGTACGAGACGCGATTGGCCATCGACGCATGCAGCGGCATCGACGCGTCATAGGACTTGATGATCTTCGAATCCTCGTCGGCGGCCACCGGGAACTTGCTGCGGCACTCGCTCACCGAGAACTTCGTGAGCGTGTCGATGTTGTCGTGCGACACACCGATCACCGTCGCGCCGTACTTCTTGTACTCGTCCACGGCTTCGGCGAATTCATGCGCCTCGATCGTGCAGCCCTTGGTGAACGCGGCCGGATAGAAGTACACCACCACCGGGCCTTTCTTGAGTTCGGAGGCGAGCGAGTAGGTATAGGTTTTGCCGCCCAGCGACGCCTGGGTCGTGAAGTCGGGCGCCGGATCGCCCGGCTTGAGCGTGGCCTGCGCGCTCAGCGCGAACAGCGAAAGTCCGGCGCACACGAGCGCCGCGGCGGTGGCCGCGAAATACCTCGGTTTCATGTCGGATGTCCTCGTGGTCCTTGAACGGATCGCCGCATGAGCATGCCTGAAAGTGCATGCAGGTGCGTGACGGCGAGCGCCCCTATTGGACCACACTCGGCCCGCGCGCGCAGAACACGGCGCGCCGGCCCCAACGACATTACGCTTGTCTTTCAGCCATCCGCATAAGCGGAGAACCACGCGCTCGCCCACAGGTTGAGTTCGCCGAGCAAGGGCGGCGTGAGCGCCTCGAAGCGCCCGCCCGCCTGGGCGATGAGCGACTGCGCGAGCTGGTCGTCGCCCTGTTCGGCGGCTTCGGCCACGCGCAACAGCATGCCCAGCTCGCCGCGCTGGCCATCGACGGCCTCGCTGATCTCACGCGAAAGCCCCAGACGCTCCAGCGTATGGGCGGGCGTCGAGCCCACCAGCACATGCACCAGCGAAAAGATGCCGGTCATGAAAGCGGCATCGGCGAAATCGGCGTCGTTGGGCGCCAGGCTGCGCGCGGCCAGCTCCATGAAGTGCGAGCGCGTGCCCGCAAGCTGCACGAGCGGGTCGGAACTCCACGGCAGGTCGCGCCCGCTCGCGTAGAGCAGCAGTTGCGCCCAGCGCGCGATCTGGCGCGTGCCCGCGGCCAGCACCGCTTCGCGCAGCGACGAGATCGGCCGGCCCGGCGCGTAGGCGCTCGAATTGACGAGGCGCAGCAGTTGCACCACCACGCCCGGATGGCTGCGCAGTTCGGCTTCCAGCTCGGCAATGCCGACGTCGCTTGCCACCAGCGCCAGCAGCCGCACGAGCGCGAGGCGCGAGGCCCGCACCTTCGGCGCGCGCAGCACCTGCGGACGCGCGAAGAAGTACCCCTGAAACAGGTCGAAGCCCAGGTCGCGCGTATATTCGAAGTCCTCGCGCGTCTCGACCTTTTCGGCGATCAGCGTCTTGCCCTCGGCGGCGATGGCGGCGGCGAGCGCCGGCAGCGCCTCGCGCCCGGTCTGCATCAGATCGACCTTGATGATGTCCGCGTAAGGCAACGCGCGGCGCAGGCTGTCGGTCAGGCCGGTGACGTCGTCGAAGGCAATACGGTAGCCCGCGCGGCGCAACTGCGCGAGACGCTCGAGCACCGCGGTGTCGAAACGCACATGCTCCAGCACTTCGAGCACGAAGCGGTCGGGTGGCAGCAGGTGGACGATGTCGTCGAACAGCAGCTCGCGGCTCATGTTGACGTAGCCGTGGTGGCGCCCCAGCACGGCAGGCACGCCGAGCTGGCCCATCGTGCGCGTCATCACCTGGGCGGTGGCGAGCGCGTCGTCCAGCACGTCGGCCCGGTTCTGGGGGCCGCCGCGGAACAGCAGCTCGTAGGCGCTGAGCGAGCCGTTACGGTCGAGGATCGGCTGACGGCCCAGATAGACGAAAGGTTGCACTGCGGGCTGCACGGCGGATTGCGGATCGGGCTTCAACTCTGACTGCGCGGGCAGGCTGGACTGCAAGGCGCCGGAGCCACGATCGCCTGGCTCGGCCGGAGGCTCCGGTCGTGCGGACGCTGACGATGAATCGGACATGGCGAAAAGACTCGGGCGAATAAATTCGGTCTCGAAGACCCGGTGCGCGCGGCCCCCGCTGGTGGGTTCCGGTCCCGCGGACCTGATCGGACAATAACCGGTCAAAAATTGACGTACTGAAAAATGGCCGGTCTGGCGCCCCGGTTTGCATAAGACTGAACCAAAAGACTAACCCAAACTCTTGCGCGCGGGGCAATGAGCATGCATTCTGCATCGCCGGGGACGTCCGACCGGCGCCACTTTAACTGAATCCGGGCGTGCTGGCATCGTCGCTTGCGGGGAGTTCGCCATCTGGCCGTTTTTTCTGCGCAGCCACTAAAGATTTTGTTCCCGAGGTCGATATCTTGGTCTGATGGGGCGTGTCATGCCGGTGGCCGCACGCCGCGCGACTGACACGAACGACGCATACACGCCGACTAGTACATAGGTTGCCAGCGATACACATGGAAGCGAACAGGATCACCGCGCCCCGCCCGGGCTGGCTACGCACGGTCATGGGCCGCCTGCGGGCACGCGCCGGCAATGGCGGTGCGCCCGGCGCTGCGCTCGCCGCAGCGAGTGGCGCGCCGCTCGTGCCCGCCGCCTCTGACCTGGCCGCCGCCACTTATGGCAGCGCGGCCCATGCTGCAACGCTGGCCGAAACCGGCGCAGCCACGCCCACGCCCACGCCGAACCTGCCGGTCCCGCACGCCGACGCCGTGTCGCGCTCGTTCGAGCAGACCGCCGCCGCGGTGGACTTCCTCGTGCACGTGGACCGCAATCTGCGCTTTCTCTACGTCTCCGACGCGAGCCTGCGCTTTGCTGGCTACCACCGCGAGTTCCTGCTCGGCGCCACGCTCCACGACCTCGTCGCGCCCGAACATATCGCGCGTCTGGACGCCCTCTTCGTGCGCGCGCTGGAAAGCGGCGGGGTCGAGAAAACCACGGTCGACCTCATCAAGGCCCTCACCTATCCGATGGCGGTGGAACTGCGCGTGCAGCGCGCCTCCTACGCCGGCATGGACGGCTTCGCGATTGCCGGCTTCGACGTGTCGGCGTGGCAAGGCGCGCAGGCGCGCCTCACGCACGCGCTGCATCACGATCCGCTCACGGGGCTGCCGAACCAGGCCGCGCTTGGGCCCGCACTCGAACGCGCCCAGGCTGAAGCCGACGCGCATGGCGTGCCGGTCGCTCTGCTGCTGCTCGATCTCGACGACTATCAGCGCGTGAACCGCGCGCTTGGCTACGATGCCGGCGACGAACTGCTGCGCGAAACCGCGCGCCGTCTGAGCCACCTCGCACTGCAAGGCGAGCTGATCGCGCGCATCGGCAGCGACGAATTCGCCATTCTGATCACGCCGCAACTGCGCGGCGAACCGGGCGACATCCGCGTGGCCGCCGAAGCGCTCGCGCGCCGGCTGCTCACCTCGGTGCTGCAGCCCTACACGTTCCGCGACCAGCCCGTGCATCTGTCGGCGAGCATCGGCATTGCGTTTCATCCGGATCAGCGCATTCAGGCGATCGCTTCCAGCAGCGCCGAAACCCTGCCCGCAGAAGCGCCCGCTGACGGTCATCCGGACACTACGCCGCTGATCCGCCGTGCCGACCAGGCGCTGCAGACGGCCAAGGCTGCGGGCGGCAACACGCTGATGTTGCATGTACCCGACAACGATCCGACCGACGCGCTGCTGCTCAAGCTCGAGTCCGATCTCTACGATGGCGTGCGCAACGGCGAGTTCTCGCTGCACTTCCAGCCCATCACCAGCAGCGCGACGCGCGGCGTGGTCGGGGTGGAAGCGCTGATCCGCTGGCAACATCCATTGCACGGTCTCGTTCCGCCTTCAACGTTTATTCCGCTTGCGGAATCCGTCGGGCTGATTAATTATCTCGGCAACTGGGTTTTGAAAGCGGCGTGCATGCAATTGACGCAATGGGACGAGCAAGGCATTGCCCTGCAGTACATCGCGGTCAACGTATCGCCGCAGCAGTTCCGCAATCCGCGTTTCAAGGACAGCGTTCAGGAGGCGATCCAGCTCACCGGGCTCGATCCGCGTCGGCTTGTCTTCGAAATCACCGAAAGCCTGCTGATGCAGGACCCGCAGCACGCGGTCAAGCTGCTCGAAGAACTCACCGCGCTGGGCATCCGCTTTGCGGTGGATGACTTCGGCACAGGGTATTCGAGTCTTGCGTACCTGCAGCGCTTTCCGCTTTCGAAACTGAAGATCGACCGCAGCTTCGTCGAGAATCTGCTCACTTCGCGTAACGATCAGGCGATCGTCAACGCCGTGGTGGGTCTTGCGCGCACGCTGGAACTCGAACTCGTCGCCGAGGGCGTCGAGACCGAGGCGCAGCGCGAGTTGCTCACGAAGATGGGCTGCGACCACATCCAGGGATGGCTCGTCTGCAAGGCGCTGCCCTCCGAGGAGCTCTCGCAGCGTTTCGAGTCGCGCTCCCTGCACGTGCATCGCGTGCACTGATGACGACACCGATACACGCAGGGCATTAGCGAAATTGACATGGTTCAGATGGTAAAGGCTGTCCTGCTCGACCGGCTCTGGGCTCGCATGAACGAGCGCGGGGACTTCCCCATGCTGTCGCAATCGCTGCGCACCACGGTCGCCGCCATGACGAACGACGACTACGACTTCAGCGCGCTCGTGAAGGTGGTGCTGTCGGACTTCGCGCTGACGCAGAAGGTGCTGCGACTGGCCAATTCGGCGATGTACATGGCCTTTGGCGGCAATATCACCACCGTGACGCGCGCCTTGATGGTGCTCGGCATGGACGCGGTCGGCCATCTCGTGGTGGGCCTGAAGATCGTCGATCACTTCCATCACAGCGCGCCGCGCCGCATCGACGCCAAGCTCGAACTGAATCGCACCATGCTGTCCGGCTTCGTCGCGCGCAAGCTCACCGAACGCGGCGACCTGCGCGCCGGCGAAGAGGCCGTGGTCTGCACGCTGATGCGTCAGGTCGGCAAGCTGCTGGTGGTGTTCTATCTCGAACCCGAGTGGGATCAGATCCGCCGCGAATGCGATAACGGCGTGGGCGAGGACGAAGCCTGCATCGACGTGCTGGGCGTGACTTTTGCCGAGATCGGTCAGGACGCTGCGTCGCGCTGGCGTCTGCCCGAAGCGATCCGCGAAGGCATGGGCGAATTCGACCCGGCCGGCACCGAGCCGCGCCAGGTGCAATGGCTGCGCGCCATCACCAACTATTCGACCGAAGTCGCGCGCGTACTGACGACGCCGGGCCTGACCGAAGAAGCGCGCGAAGAACACATCACCGACCTTGCGCACTTCTACGGCCGCGCGCTGTCGACCGATCCGGAAACGCTGGTGCAGATGAGCCTTGCGCTCGCGCGCGAGGAAGCCGACGACGGCGTGATGCGCGAGATCGTCGAGCTGCGCGCCAACGCCGACGCGATGGCGCGCGAAGCACTCGATCCCGAGGCGCGCATTACCGCGGGCGTGGAAGATCTGCGCTCGCTGCCGCCGGACAGCTCGCTGAACACCGCCCTCACGCTCGCCACGGAAACCGTGCTGGCAGGTCTGGGCTTCGCGCGCACCGTCGTATTCGTGCGGCGTGGCGCGAACATGTTCGAAGCGACTCGCGGCTTCGGCCCGCAGATGGAAGAAGGACTGGAAAAGCTGTCGTTCAGCGCGGCGTTCCAGCCCGATGTGTTCCATCTGGCGATCGCGAACTCGGTGGGCATATTTATCGAAAATGCGCGCGACCCGAAGATGCTTGCGCGTCTGCCTGGCTGGTATCGCGCACGCTTCGACGATACGCGCGCCTTCGTGCTGCTGCCGGTGGCAGTGGCGGGCGAAGCGCCCGTGGCCCTCGTCTATGGCGACTGGCTGATGAGCCAGGAGCCGCGCCGCATCTCGCAGAAGGAAATGAGCGCACTCAACGGACTCGCGCACGAGCTGGCGCGCTTTTTCGCGGCGCATCCCGTCAAGACCTGATACCCCTGCGAGGCATCAGGCTGCTTCATGCATGCTTCATGCATGCTTCATGCTGCTGCAGGCGGGTCACGGCAATCGCGCCGCGCCCGCTCTCAGTTCTCCCTAGTCCTCGCTAGTTCTCCTTAGTCCTCGATACGTTCCAGCCCTTGCGCCTCCGCGTTGCGGTCGGCCATCCCGGCCCACTCCGCCGAGGTGAGCGCAAGCGCCGCGACCGCGCCCGCATCGAGCGGCGCAAGCGTCGCGCAGGCCATATCGAGCGCAGCCCAGTCGCCGCGCTCCAATGCCTCGATCACGTCAAGCAGACGACCTAGCACACCTTCGCGGCGCGAAATGGCCGCGCGAATCGGCTTGGGCAGGCGCAGCACTTCGAGCGCATCGTCGATAGAGCCGCCGAACACCGCATCGACAAACGAAAACACGCCCACCAGAAATGCCGCATCCTCTTCGCTCGGGCCGGCTTCCGGCAGGATGGCCGTGGCCAGTTCCATGAAGCGCGCGCGCGTGGCGGCCAGTTGCAGCAGCGGATCGTCTTCGAGCTTGACCTTGCGGCCATCGGCGTACAGCAGCAATTGAGTCCAGCGCGCGATGCGGTTGGTGCCCGTCGCGTTGATGGCCTCGCGCAGCGTCGTGACCTTGCGGCCCAGCGCATAGCTGCTCGAATTCGCAAGGCGCATCAAATGCATCACGAGCACAGGATTGAGCTTGAGCTCCGCTTCGAGCTGCATCACCGTGGGTTCCGAGGCGAGCAGTTGCAGCAGGTTCAGCAACGCCTGGCGCGGTGCGCTGGCCCGGCGCGAACCGCCCTGATGCTTCGCGAAGTAATAGCCCTGGAAGCGGTCGAAGCCGAGCGCATGGGCGCGGTCGTGCGCCTGCCCCGACTCGACGTTCAGCGCGACGAGGATCTTGCCGGCCGACTTGAGCACGCTGGCGAACTTCGGCAGCAGCGCGGGGGCGATGTCCTGCGTGTCGATCTTGATCGCGTCCACATAGGGCAGCAGCTTCGCGAACGATTCGTCGGCCTTCGTGACGTTGTCGAGCGCAAAGCGATAGCGCTTGCCATGCAGCGCGACGAGGCGCGCGATCAACTCAGGATCGGCGCCGATGCCGACCGGCAATTCGAGGATCACACTTTCGGGCGGCAAGCGCAGCAGCGTGTCGTCGAAGAGCGCTTCGCGCGTCACATCGAGCCAGGCGGGATGGCCGCTGAGCGCGGCACGCAGGGTCGGCGCGCGAGAAGCCTGGAGCAGCGCGGCGCCTGCGCTCGCGCGCGGGTCCACCTCCCCTTCCACCTTGGCCCGCACGACGCGCGGCAAGGTCTCGTACGCGCACAGCATGCCTTCGCGATCGAGCATGGGCTGACGCGCGAAATACACCTGGTATGGATCGGCCAGCTGGCCAGTGGACGGCTGATCGCCTTCGACGCCCGACATGCCCGGTCGGCCTGCTCGGTCTGCGGCACTGAAACTCATGGGGTCCCCCGCGAGGCGCCGTGCCTGGAGCGGCGCCAAGGTCGTTTGGTGTCTCGTGTCTGACTCGTTCTTGCTCGCCGCGCGCACGCGTTTTCACGTTTGCCTTTGCGTGCGCATTTCTGCAAACACGCTGTCGCTGCAGCAGCTTTCTATCTTGCTAATTCTATCCTGGCGGATACGTCCGGCATATGAAGCAGACACTCAATTCGACGAAATCATCGATTTCCGGATCGCCGAAAATCGCCTGAATACAGGCCTTTTTGCGACATTAATCAGGATGCCGAATCATTTATCCAGTAAAAAATACCGGCCAATCCAGGACTGGCCGGCATCGGATAGCGCGGACGGACTGCGTCAGCGTCGCGCGCTTACTTCAGCACGACCTTCACGTCGAAGTACTTCGCGGCGATCTTGTCGATCGTGCCGTCGGCCTTCAGGTCCTTGAGCGCGCCGTTGAGCGCGGCCTTGAGGGCCGCATCGTTCTTGCGCACGCCGTAGCCCACGCCTTCGCCGAGCAGCTTCGCGTCGACCACCTGCGGGCCGGCGAATGCAAAGCCCGCGCCCTGCGGCTTGTTCAGGAAGCCCTTCGAAGCGGCTTCGGCGTCCTGGAACGCGGCGTCCAGACGGCCCGAGACGAGATCGGCGTAGATCTGGTCCTGCGTCTGGTAAGGCACGACGTCGACGCCAGCCGGCGCCCACTTGGCCTTCGCGTAAGTTTCCTGGATCGTGCCCTGGAGCACGCCCACGTGCTTGCCCTTGAGCGAATCGGCGGTCGGCAGCAGCGGGCTGCCCTTCTTCGCGATCATCTGGTTCGGGATCGCGTAGATCGGATCGGTGAAGTCGATTGCCTGGCGGCGCTGATCCGTGATGGTCATGTCCGAGTTGATGGCGTTGAACTTGCGCGCCTGCAGGGCCGGAATCAGGCCGTCAAACGAGTTCTCCACCCACACGCACTTCACCTTGAGCTTCGCGCAGACGGCGTTGCCCACGTCGATATCGAAGCCTTGCAGCTCGCCGCTCGGCGATTTCGATTCGAACGGCGCATACGACGCCTCGACGCCGAAGCGCACTTCCTTGAGGTCGGCGGCTTGCGCCAGCGTGGCGCCCGCGCCGAAAGTAACGGCCGTGCAGAGCGCGAAGGTGGCCAGCTTGTTCCAGTTCATGTTCATCAGTGTCTCTATCCAGTCGAAATACGGTGCGCTCCGTCGATATGCGGGGCGCGGCACAGGATCGCTGCGCCAAAAATGCGGCTCAAACGATCGCACCCTTTCTGATGCGCCGCAGCAACCGCAGGGGCGCGATTGTACCGCGCGCGGCGCTTGCACCCGGCAAAAGGGCCTGGTGCGAAGTTGCAATTGGGTGTCGTGGATGCGCAAGTGCGCAGCGCTTCAAACCAGCGTGGCGAGCGTCTCGTCCGTGGTCTCGACCACCAGCAGGCCCGCACGCAGGCCCGGTTTGACGGTGGGATTCGGGAACACGATGCGCTCTTCGTCATGCGCGACGACATAGCGATACGCGCCGTCCTCGGCCAGCACGGTGCCGCGCGCGAACGGCGTGAAGTTCGGTACATCGGCGGCTACGTGCAGCGCAAAGGCGTCGCTCTGCTTCGTGATCTGGCCGATCACAGTGAAGACGCGCGGCATCGGCGCCGGCGCTTTTGTTGCGTTCGCAACCAGTCTGCGTACGGCCGCATCGGCATTCGCGAAGCGCGCGAGATCGTTCTCGCCGAATGGCCGTACCTTGCCGAGTTCCAGCGTGCAGGCAGTCGCGCCGCAATGATCGGCGGTAAATGACGAGTAAGTTGCGCCCTTCTCCGTGTGGATCAGCACGGCGGCAATGCGCGCATCGGCGAGCCAGTCGAACATGGCGCGCGTGGGTGCGCCGCCCGTATAAGGCAATAGCGCGAACTGCTCGAACGCCGAGGCGCGGATCGCCGTATGCATGTCGAGGTGCCAGCGCGCGCCCGGCGCGTTGGATGCATCGGCGAAAAAGCGCTGCGCCGCCGCTTCCAGCGCGACGGCGCGCGGCGCTTCGCGGCTTTGCGGCACGCGCGCATGACGCCCGCCAAACAGGCGGTTGAGATCGTCGTCCTGATAGCGCGTGGCCGCGCGCATCGCGGCCACATTGCCCAGCACGACGAGCACGCGGCACGCCAGCGCGAGCCGCCCCGCCGCAATATCGGCGACGATCTTCGAAAGCAGCTCGATCGGCGCGGTCTCGTCGCCATGCACACCGGCCGAGAGCAACACGCTGCGCGCGGCCTCGCTCACTTGCTGCGGCTCCAGCAGCAGCACGCCTTGGTCAAGCCACTGCCAGCGCACGGTGTGATTCGCGCAGTCACCGGCCTTGCTCACGGGCCGCGTGCCCGCGAGCGTCGCTGCCAGAAAATCGTCCAGCACGGTTTCAGCGCTGGAAGTCATAAAGCGATCCCAGGCCGAGAATCTGCGTGAGTTCGTCGAGCGCCGTGCGCGACTCCACCAGCAGCGCCGGATCGGTCAGATCCTGGGGCGCCAGGCGATCGCGATAGTGCTTTTCGATCCAGGCGTCGAGGCGCGCGAACAGCGTGTCGTTCATCCAGACGCCCGGCGCCACCGCCGCGCGCTCGGCTTCGTCGAGCACCACGCGCAGGCGCAGGCACGCGGGGCCGCCGCCGTTCTTCATGCTCTCGCGCAGATCGAACACCAGCACCTCGTCGATCGGGCCGCTCTTCGACGTCAGGTCGTCCAGGTACATCGCCACGTGCGGATTCTCGCGGCATTCCTGCGGCACCACCAAGACCTGCTTGCCATCCGCGCGGCTGAGCAACTGGCTGTTGAACAGATACGAGGAGACCGCATCCGCCACGCTCACCTGGGCGTCGGGCACCTCGATCACGTTGAACGGCGTGCCGTGCGCGCCCAGCTTGCCGCGCAGTTCCTCGTAGACGTTCTTCTGATCGACGAACGCGCGCTCGTGGGCAAACAGCGTGGTGCGATTGCCGACGGCGATCACGTCGTTATGGAACACGCCCGCGTCGATCACGTCCTGGCTTTGCTGCGCGAACACCGTGTCGGCCTCAGTGAGGCCGTGGCGCTGCGCCACCGCGCGGCTCGCCTCGAACGTCTGACGCGCCGGAAAGCGCTTCGGCTCCGGCCCGCGGCGATATTCGCTGCGGCCATAGACGAAGAACTCGACGCCGCGCACGCCGTATTCCGCGCAAAAACGCGTGTGATTGGCCGCGCCTTCGTCGCCCAGCGCGGGCGTGCCCGGCAGCGCGTCATGCACCGCGAAATGCGACGGGTCCGCGAAGATCGCGCCCAGCGTGCGGCGCGTGTACTCGTGCTCGATCGCGCGATGCAGCTTGCTGCACAGATTGGCGGGCGTGAAATGCACGCGGCGCTCGGGCGTGTCCGCCGAGGGGCTGACGGTGGCTGCATTGGCGGTCCACATCGCCGAAGCGGAGCTGGCCGCCGCCAGCAGTTCGGGCGCGTCCTTCGCGGCGCGCGCGATCGCCTCGCCGTCCTTGCCGCTGAAGCCGAGTTCGCGCAAGAGGCGAATCGACGGACGCTCCTGCGGCGGCAGAACGCCCTGCGCGAAGCCCAGATCGGCGAGGCGTTTCATCTTGCGCAAGCCCTGCTGGGCGGCGGCGCGCGGGTTGGCGACCGATTTCTCGTTGTTCTGCGAGGCGACGTTGCCGAACGACAGCCCGGCGTAGTTGTGCGTAGGGCCGACGAGTCCGTCGAAATTGGCTTCGAGCGCCGTGGCGGCCAGCTTGGCGGTATTGCTCATCGTCGATCCTCAGAATTGAAGGCCCGGCGAAACGCTCGCGGGCATCTGCAGTTGTGCGCTTTCCACCGAGGCCATCGGCCAGGCGCAATAGTCGGCGGCGTAGAAGGCGCTGGGGCGGTGATTGCCCGAGCGGCCCGGCCCGCCGAAGGGCGCGCCGCTCGACGCGCCGTTGGTCGGCCGGTTCCAGTTGACGATGCCCGCGCGGATCTCGCGCGAAAAGCGCTGCCAGAGCGCGGCATCGTCGGCGAGCAGGCCCGCCGAGAGACCATAGGCCGTGTTGTTCGCCTGGGCGATGGCGTCGTCGAAACCGGCGTAGCGGATGATCTGCGCCAGCGGACCAAAGTGCTCTTCGTCGGGCAGGTCGGCCACGCCCGTGACGTCCAGAATGCCGGGCGTGACGAAGCCCAGCGCCGGGTCGCGCTGCTGCATCGGCAACAGCGCCTTCGCGCCGCGCGAGAGCAGCAGCGTCTGCGCGTCGATCAGCTTCGCCGCCGCGCGCGCCGAGATCACCGCGCCCATGAAGGGCTGCGGATCGGCGTTGTATTCGCCCACCGCGATTCGTGAGGAGACCTCGACAAAGCGTTCGATGAAGCGGTCGCCAAACTCGCCCGACGGCACCAGAAGGCGGCGCGCGCAGGTGCAGCGCTGCCCCGCCGAGAGAAACGCCGACTGGATCGCGTGATGCACGGCGGCATCGATATCCTCGACTGGTGCGACCACCAGCGGATTGTTGCCGCCCATCTCCAGCGCCAGCACGATCTCGGGACGCCCGCCAAACTGGCGATGGAGCAGCGTGCCCGTATCCGAGCTGCCCGTGAAGAACAGCCCGTCGATCTGGCGATGGTTCGCGAGTGCAATACCCGTGTCGCGCTCGCCCTGCACGAGATTGAGCACGCCTGCGGGCAGGCCCGCTTCCTTCCAGATCTCGACCGTTGCGCGCGCAACGTCAGGCGCGAGTTCGGACGGCTTGAACACCACCGCGTTGCCCGCGATCAGCGCAGGCACGATATGGCCGTTGGGCAGGTGGCCCGGGAAGTTGTACGGACCGAACACGGCCACCACGCCATGCGGGCGATGGCGCAGCACGGCCACGCCGTCGGCCATGTCGCTGCGCTTTTCGCCGGTGCGCTCGCCGTAGGCCGTGATCGAGATGGCGACCTTGGCGGCCATCGACGCGGCTTCGGTGCGCGCTTCCCAGAGCGGCTTGCCGGTCTCGCGGCCAATCGCGCGCGCGAGGTCTTCCTTGCGTTCGTTCACGAGCGCCGCGAAGCGCTTGACGATCTCGCAGCGCGTTTCGAACGGCGTTTGTGCCCACACGGGAAACGCGCGGCGCGCGGCGCCCACGGCGCGGTCCACATCTTCGGCGCTGGCGGCGTTGCCGCTCCACACGATTTCGTTCGTGCCGGGATTGCGCGACGCGAACGCGGGACCGCTTGCCGCGCACCATTGCCCATCGATGAAAAGCTCGTTCATGGTCATCCTTGTTGTCTGCTCACCGCTCAACTCATCGCTCCACTGCGCGCACCGTATGCGTCGCGCCCAGCACGCGCACCGGTTCGCCTTCCTTGACGTTCAGCGCCGCCGCTTCCTGCGCGCTCAGCGTGAACGCGCCGTCCTGCACCACGCCCGGCGCGAAGCCCACGCGGAAGTCGGTCAGCGACGTGTTCGACACCAGCGAGCGCACATTGCCCTGCTCTGCCGCCGCGCCGATGCGCACCGGCACCAGCAAGCTTTCGCGCACCGTGCGCAGATCGGCGATATGGCATTCGAGCACGGGGCCGGCATCGAAGATATCGACGTGATTTTCGTAACGCAGGCCTTCGCCTTCGAGCATGCGGCGCGCGGGGACCGTGTCTGCGTGCGTAAGGCCCACACAGGCTTGTGCCTCTTCGGGCAGCAGTTCGACGTAGACGGGAAAGCGCGGCATCAGCTCGGCGAGGAACGACTTGCGGCCATGCGCACTCAGATAATCGGCGGCGTTGAAGTCGATCTGATAGAAGTGCGAGCCCACCGCGCGCCAGAACGGCGAAGTGCCTTCCGCGTCGAAGTGGCCGCGCAATTCGGCGCAGATACGTTCAGGAAAGCGCTCGCGGAACTGCGCGATAAACATGAAGCGCGAGCGCGAGAGCAATCCGCCCATGCCGCCCGTGCGATAGCGCGGCGAGAGGAACAGCGAGCACACTTCCGCGTAGCCGGTCAGATCGTGCGAGATATTGAGCGCACGCATGCGCGTCCAGATGCCCAGATCCTGGCTTGCGTGCACCACCGTGCTCACGCGGTAGTTGTAGAACGGCTGCGTGAGGCCCACCGCCGTTTCGATCCCGCACACGCCCGCCACATCGCCGGTCGCGGTATCTTCCATCACGAAGAAATAGCCCGCTTCGGCAGCCGGAGCCTCGTCTGCCAGCGTTCGGCGCGTACGCTCGATGCGCGCGGCGAGCGCGTCGCGGTCGGGCTTGAAGGTCGTGAGACCGGGGCCGGTTTCCTGGGCCAGCGCGACGAGCGCATCCACATCGCCCGTCTGCACGACGCGTACTACGATCATTGCGTCTCTCCCATCTCGTCCTCGTTGTCCTGTTCGTCATCCTGACGATAAAGCGGCGCGCAGCGCACCGTCTCGCCATCCTGCACACCCAGCGCCGCACGCGTGGCGGCGTCGAGCGGCGCGTCGCCGTGCACCGCATGTGCGCCGCGATGCGTCACGCTTGCAGGCAACGCCGGCAACGTCGCCAGCGCGCAACGGAATTCGCCGTTCTGCTGGCTGGCCACCAGCCACGCCGTATTGTCAGCGCCGCTGGCTGCACCCGCGCGCTCGCGCACCGTACGCGTCTGGTTGCCCGCCACCGAGGCCGTGCGATCGACCTGCGCCGTGAGCACCGGGCCCGCATCGAAGATATCGACGTAGCGGTCCGGTTCGAAGCCTTCTTCCAGATGGATCTCGTAGGCGAGCAAGGTGCTTGGGTCCGGCTCGCCCAGCACGCGCTGCGCGGCTTCGGGCAGCAACGGCACGTAGACCGGATACGCGGGCATCACCTCGGCGATAAAGGTGCGGCTTCGGCCGCCCGAAGCCATTTCGATGTCCTTGAAATCGCGCCCGAAGAACTTGCGCCCCACCGCCTCCCAGAATGGCGAGACGCCCGCATCGTCGGTCACGCCGAGCAGCAGCGAAAACACCTCGGGCGTGAAGCGGCGGCGGTTCATCGCCACGTACATCATGCGGGCGCGCGACATCAGGTGCGCCGCCGCATCGCCGCGCAACGCGGGATCGATATAGAAGCCCGCGAGGCGGCTCTTGCCCGTGAGTTCGTGCGACATGGTGAGCGCGTGAATCTTGCGGTTCACATGCAGTTCGCGCGAGGCGTGAATCAGCGCGTCGTTGCGAAACGCGTAGAACGGCTCCGCGTAACCCGCCGCCGCGACGATGCTCGACGTGCCGACGAGGCGGCCCGTCGCCGAATCTTCGAGCACGAAGAGATAGAACTCCTCGCCCGGAAAATCGACATCGGCGCGAAACGAGTCTTCGGACAGCGCGATGCGCGCCTCAAGCGCCGCGCGGTCGTGCGGCAGCGAGTGCAGCACGGGTTGCGCGGTGCGCGCCATATGGGCGATCGCATCGAGATCGGAGAGCCTTGCGGGGCGAACGAATAGCATCGTCAGTCCTGGGTCGATTGATGGCGGGCGTTGGGCGGTGTGGATCAACGCTTGCCGAGTACGTCTTCGAAGGCCAGTTCGAGGCGCGCGAAGCCCTCGTTCAGGTCCGCTTCGGGCATGATGAGCGACGGTGCGAAACGCAGCACGTCGGGACCGGCGATCAGCATCATCACGCCGCGATTGGCCGCCGCCGAGTTGAAGTCCTTCGCGCGGCCCGCGTAACGCGCATGCAGTTCCGCGCCGATCAGGAGACCCTTGCCGCGCACTTCGCGAAACACGTCGAAGCGCTCGTCGAGTGCCGCGAGCTTTGCGCGGATCGCTTCGCCGCGCGCACGCACGCCCGCCAGCACGGCCGGATCGCTGATCAGTTCGACCACCTTGTGCGCGATCGCCGCGCCCAGCGGATTGCCGCCGTAGGTCGTGCCGTGCACGCCCACCTTGAAGTGCGCGGCGATGGCCTCGGTCGTGAGCATCGCGCCGATCGGAAAGCCATTGCCAAGCGCCTTCGCCGTGGTGAGGATGTCGGGCGTGACACCCGTGTCTTCATACGCGTAGAAGGTGCCGGTGCGGCCCACGCCGGTTTGCACTTCGTCGAAAATCAGCAGCGCATTGTGCGCATCGCAGGCTTCGCGCAGCGCCTTCAGGAAGGCCGGATCGGCGGGAATCACGCCGCCTTCGCCCTGCACCGGCTCGACGATCACGGCGCAGGTTTGCGGGCCGATCGCGCGCATCGCGGCTTCGATGTCGTTGTACGGCAGATGGATGATGCCTTGCGGAATCGGGCCAAATCCTTCGGAGTACTTGGGTTGCCCGCCCACGCTCACGGTGAAGAACGTGCGGCCATGGAACGACTGTGTGAACGAGACGATTTCGGCCTTCTGCTCGCCGTGGCGGTCAAAGGCGACGCGGCGCGCGAGCTTGAGCGCGGCTTCGTTGGCTTCCGCGCCCGAGTTGGCGAAGAACGCGCGGTCGGCGAAAGTCAGCGATTCGAGCTTCTTTGCGAGACGCAGCACCGGTTCGTTGGTGTAGCCATTGCCGATGTGCCAGAGCTTGCTGCCCTGCTCGTGCAGGACCTTGAGCAGTTCCGGATGCGCGTGGCCCAGCGACGTCACGGCGATGCCGCAGGCGAAGTCGATGTAGTCGCGGCCTTCGGTGTCCCATACGCGCGAGCCTTCGCCACGCTCGGGGACGAACGGTGCGGGCGAGAAGCACGGCACCATCACTTCGTCGAAAGTCTGGCGGCTCACAGTCTGGTCGTTCATGGCGAATCCTCTTTGGCTCGAAATCGGCTTGAATGGGGGTGGTACACGGCGCGCAACCTGCAAAAACCCGCGTGCGCGCCGACGAAATACGTATGGCTTGCAGTGTAGGCAACCGCGCGGCAAACGTCTTGCGCATGGGCGACGCGTTCTTTCGTCGGATGCGGTGTTTTTCGCACGTTTGCCGTCTGGTTGAGCATCGTCACGCCTGATCGCGCTCCGGCGGCTCCACCAGCGCGCCCGCGCGCGGCTCCTGCACCACGCCGGGCGTGCCGCCGTGCTGGCGCTCGATCCAGTTGCGCCGGTCCTCGCGCGGCGTCACGCCAAAGCGCTCGCGATACGCGTTGGAAAAATGCGCCGCCGATGAAAACCCGCATGCCAGGCTGATCTGCACCACGGATTTGCTGGTGCGCTGCAACTGCGAGCGCGCTTTCGCAAGGCGCAGGCCCAGGTAGTACTTGGACGGCATCGCGTTCAGATACTGCCGGAACAGGCGTTCGAGCTGACGGCGCGACACGCCCACGTGACCGGCAATCTCATCGGTCGTGAGCGGGTCTTCGATATTCGCTTCCATCAGCATGAGCGCATCGTTCAGGCGCGGATGGCGCTCGCCCGGCGCGGTCACGAACGGAATGCGCTGGCGCTCGTCGCCGCTGCGCAAGGTGCTCGCGCCCATCGCGTCGGCAATGCGGTCGACCAGCTCGGGGCCATGTTCGCGGCCGATCATCGCCAGCATGAAGTCGAGCGTCGCCTGGCCGCCCGCGCAGGTCGCCCGATCGCGGTCGATCTCATAGAGGTGCTGGGTGACGATGGTGCGCTCGAATTGTTCGGCGAACTGCTGGTAGGTCTCCCAGTTCACCGCCACGCGATAGCCCTGCAACTGCCCCGCCATCGCCAGCCACCAGACGCCGTGATGGATGCCGGTGACGAGCGGCGTGCGCTGCCCCACGCGCGCGAGGCTGGCGAGAAACAGGCGGTAATCCGCGAACTGCTGGTAACGCTCGGTCACGACGATCAGCCAGTCGCAGGCAAGACCATCGCCGAATGCGGCGTCGGCGGGCCATTGCGCGCCGCCCGAGAGCGGCACGGGGCGGCCGTTCCACGACACCATCTGCCAGCGGTACAGCGCGCGACCGTCGATCTCGTTGGCGAGATTGAGCGCATCGACGATGGGCCCGACGCCCGACATCGACACGGGCGGCAACGCCACGATCGCGACCTGAGTGGTGCGCGCCGCGCGCGCGGCGATGGGTGCGCCGGATGCGCCCGGTGCAGACGACGCGGACGATGCGGCGCTCGCGGAAGGGGAAATGCCCGTCACTGGGGCGGAAGCTGCGGGGTGAATCATCGGCTGGAACTACAAAATCCTCGTAAGCCGGCAGCTTACTTGAGACTGCCCGAAAGGAACTGGCGCAAGCGCTCGCTCTTCGGTGCGCCGAGCACATCGGCGGGTGCGCCCTGTTCCTCTGTGCGGCCTTGGTGCAGGAACATCACATGATTCGAGACGTTGCGCGCAAAGCCCATTTCGTGGGTCACGACGATCATGGTGCGGCCTTCCTCAGCGAGCTTTTGCATCACCTTGAGCACTTCGCCCACGAGTTCGGGATCGAGCGCGGAGGTTGGCTCGTCGAACAGCATCACGTCCGGATGCATCGCCAGCGCCCGCGCAATCGCCACGCGCTGCCGCTGGCCGCCCGACAGATGCGAGGGATACTGCTTTTCCACGCGCGGCGCGAGGCCGACTTTCTCCAGATACTCGCGCGCGCGCTCCTCGGCTTCCTTGCGCGGCACGCCCAGCACATGCAGCGGCGCTTCCATCACGTTCTCGAGCACGTTCATGTGCGACCAGAGGTTGAAGTGCTGGAACACCATGGCGAGCTTGGTGCGGATGCGCTGCAACTGTTTGTGATCGGCCACGTCCAGGTCGCCGTTGCGGCCCGCCTTGGTGCGCACGGCCTCGCCATCGACGACGATTTCGCCGGCGTTGGGCTTTTCGAGGAAATTGATGCAGCGCAGGAACGTGCTCTTGCCCGAGCCGCTCGCGCCGATGATGCTGATCACGTCGCCCTTCTTCGCATCGAGCGACACGCCTTTGAGCACTTCGTTGTCGCCGTAGCGCTTGTGGATATCGCGCGCGATGAGTTTGCTCTGCGCGTCGTGGGTCGTCGTCTGAGGCAAGATGGTCTCCGAAAATTAGCTTGATTCAAACGGTTTGATCAGCGCGAGCGCACGGCCAGATAGCCGAGCCAGCGCTTTTCAGCGCGGCGGAACGCGGCCACCAGCACGAACGATACGCCGCAGTAGATCAGCGCCGCGAGGCCGAACGATTCGAACGAACGATACGTGGCCGAGTTGGCGTCGCGCGCGACCTTGAGGATGTCGGGCACCGTCGCCGTGAAGGCCACCGTGGTGGCATGCAGCATCAGGATTACTTCGTTACTGTACAGCGGCAGCGCGCGGCGCAGCGCCGAAGGCAGGATGATGCGCCAGTACATCGTGAACGGGCTCATGCCGTAAGCGCGCGCCGCTTCCACTTCGCCGTGCGAGGTCGCGCGAATCGCGCCCGCGAAAATCTCGGTCGTGTAGGCACAGGTATTGAGCGCGAACGCGAGAATCGCGCAATTCAGGCCGCTGCGAAAAAACGCGTCGAGCAGCGGCTCGCTGCGCACGAAGGCGAGACTGTACACGCCGGTGTAGATCAGCAGCAACTGCACGTAAAGCGGCGTGCCGCGAAACACGTAGGTGTAAAAACGCACCGGCAGCGACACCCAGCGGCGACGCGACACGCGCGCCACGGCCAGCGGCACCGCGCACACGAAGCCGAACGCCACGGAGATCACGAGCAGCCACAGCGTCATCGCAAGGCCCGAGACATGCTCGCCGTCCCAGTACAGAAAAGCGCGGCCGAATTGCTGGAGGATTTCGTTCATCGCTTGAGGCTCCTTTGGCGGCGCTTAAAGTTGCGCGTGGCGCACGCCCGCCGAATAGCGGCGTTCGAGCCAGATCAGCGCGAAGTTCGAGACAGTCGTGATCGCGAGATAAATCGCCGCGGCAATCACGAGGAAGAAGAACAGGTTGAAGGTGCTGCGACCCGCGTCCTGGGCGGCCTTCACGACATCGGCCAGACCGATGATCGACACCAGCGCCGTCGCCTTCACGAGCACCTGCCAGTTATTGCCGATGCCCGGCAGCGCGAAACGCATCATCTGCGGGAACAGGATGCGCGCGAACACGCGGGCGCCGCTCATGCCATAGGCGTGACCCGCTTCGAGCTGGCCGCGCGGCACGGAGAGAAACGCGCCGCGGAAGGTCTCCGTGAAATACGCGCCGTATATGAAGCCAAGCGTCAGCACACCGGCAACAAAAGGATCGATGTCGATCTGCGCCATGCCGAGCGCGTCGGTGGCCTCGTTCACGCCAATCTGGATGCTGTAGAACAGCAGCAACATCAGCACGAGATCGGGCACCGAGCGGATCAGCGTGGTGTAGCCCGTCGCGATGGCCGCCAGCGGCCGGTTGAACGAGAGCTTGGCCGCCGCGCCCGCGAGACCGAGCAGCACGGCCACGCCGAGCGAGAGCAGCGAAAGTTCGATCGTCTGGATCGTGCCGGCCAGCAGCACCGGGCCAAAGCCATAGAGCATCACGCGCGTCTCCGGAAAGTCGTTGTTCGACCCTGGCGCTCATGCACAGCGCCTGGGGGATTGGCGCGGATCGTCGCAGTGCCAAAAAAATTGAACAAACCGGCGCGACGGGGATGTTGCGGCGCAGCATCGCGATTGGACCGGCCGCACGCCGCGACGGGCGAGACACCGCGCCCGCTCTGTCAGGGGCGTGATGAAATTGAAAGCCGCAAACGGCACAAAAGACAACGCCCCGGCAAGCGGGGCGTCGAGTGGGTTTTGGCAAGTTTCGGGTCGCTTTTTCGATAGAAGCGCGGACCCGGGCGCGTTCGCCATGCTTACGGGATTACCCGTAAGCGCGCCTTCAATACGGTTAAACGCCGCGTGCCGAGAGCGAGCCAACGCGCACATTGGCGCGCTCCAGCCGCTCGACCAGCGCGCCGAACAGCAGGCCCACCACGCTCCACAGGATTGCCTGCATGCCGATCGCGACGGTGCGGAACTTCCACAGCAGCACGGCGGGGAACGCGCCCGGCACTTCGTTGATGGTCGGCAGCGCGGCCTGGATCGCGCCGATCACGACGACGAACAGCACGAGCGCCGCAATCGACGCATTCCAGCCGCCCCACTTCGCCGCGAGCGCACCGCGCACCTTGAGCGAGAACACCGTGACCGTGATCGAGATCGCGATCATCAGGAAGAACAGGCCGGTGCGGTAGCCAATGGTCTCGGGGTCGCCGACCGAGGGCGGATTCGCCGGGTATTTGATGTTTGGCACCATGTAGATGGCGACGAAGGCCGCGAGCGCGAGCCACGCCGACAGCGCGCGCGCCGAGATCGGGCCGGTGCGGCCACGCACGTAGGCGAACACCAGTGCAAAGAGCCCGCCGATCGACGCGCTATAGACCATCACGCCCGTGAACAGCCCGTAGCTGGCCTGCACCTCGCGGCTGATGAGTTCCGGCTCGGGCGCCTCGCCCTTGGCGGCGTCGGCTTTTTCCTCGAACGAAATAGCCTGATCGACCTGCGGCTCGCCCGCGATTTTCGCGAACGAGAACGTGAGCAGACCCGCGGCGATGCCTGCGAGCATGCCGCGTACCAACAGCTTGCCTACCATGTCAGCTCCCGGTCAGTGGCACGGGAAGCCGAGCAAGTGCCGGCCGTCGTGAACGAATTCGTGAACGTACATGCCCGGAATCAGCGAGGTCGCGCCCTGCTCCGCACCGACGAAGTACAACGCGAGCAGCAGCATGAGGCCGGCGAAGATCGCCCAGGGCAGGATTTCGCGCAGCGGGATGGGTGCAGGCGTGGCGGCCGGCACGTGGGCCGTGTTCAGGACGGCTTCGGACATAGTGACTTCTCCTGGGGTTACGCGCCCCGTTAGTCGTTGATTGATCGTTCAGAGAACTTGAGTGTGCGCACGTCACGCGGGTCTGACTTCCGTTTGCTTCTTGCGGGACTTGAGTGGCGAAAACCATCTGGCAAAAACAACCGGTCACAGTGGCGCGACCGCGCCGGGCTTGCACCGGCTTCCGCGTGACGTGGAGCCTGTATTCTACGCGCTGCGTCAGAGCGGCGCGATGCGCAAGTGGGACGGGACGAAACAGCAGGTAAGGAAAGGCGATGGCAACGAAGGTCTGGCTGGTCAGTCATGCGGCGAACGCGGCTTTGCGGGCGGGGGTTTTCGCTTCGGCCGAGGTGGGCGACGGCACGCATGCCGAGGCGCTCGATACGCGTGCGCTCGACGCCATCGAGGCGTGGCGTCGCCGCTGGCATGCGTGCGTGGTCGGCGACGTCGATGGCGGCACGGCGTGCGTGCTGAGCAGCCCTGCGCCGGTCGCGCTGGCCAGCGCTCTCGCGGCGGGATTCGCTGACGTCCGGATCGAGTCAGCGCTCGCGGATACCGCTTATGGCGCCTGGGCGGGGCGTCGCCTCATCGATATCGCGCAGGACGCCCCCGACGCGTTGGCCGTGTGGACGCGCGATCCGGTGTTTCGCCCGCCCGGGGGCGGCGAATCGTTCGAGGACGTGCGCGCGCGCGTGGGCGCATGGCTGCACGCCCTGCCCGACGCCGACGCACCCATCATTGCTTTCACCCATGCGAGCGTGATTCGCGCGGCGGTGCTGCATGCCTTGGGCGCCCCTTCGGCTACGTTTCGCCAGCTCGAAATCGCGCCACTTTCGGTCACCGCGTTGCGGCGCTCGGCTCAGGGCTGGGTGTGGGTTGCGGCGACGGCATGAAAAACCGGATGCCGTTCGCCGTCGCCGGCATCCTCAACCTCTAGCGCTCATTCCAGCCCGAGCTGCGCCCGGATCGCCGGCAGCATGTACTGCACGGCCGCGCGTCCTTCCGCGATGGCCGGTCCCGCGCGATGAAAGTCGAAGATCCCCATGCCGCCCAGGCGGGGCTGGATCAGCACGTCGGCCGGCTCGCCCGCCAGGCGGCTGCGCGTGATGCGCACCTGCATGATGTCGATGCTCTGCGCGATCGAGCTGAGCAGCGACGGCACGCGTGTGCTGGGCGGCGGCGCCACGCGCACGTCCGGGCTGCCGAGCGCGGCCTGCGCCGACGGCTGCAGCCAGCTCGGGAAGCGCTTGCCGTTGCGGCGTAGCAGCGGCGCGGGCTCCGCCGCAGCAGAACCGGCAACATCGGCGGCGGCCGGGTCGGCGGGATTGACAACGGCTGCACCGGCACGCGGCGGCTCGACGGGCGTCTCGCGCTTCACCGTATCGATTGCGCCGCCAAGATCCCGGCCATTCAGAATGTCGTGATTGAGGTCGATGGCGATCACGGTGTCCGCGCGCATCGCACGCGCCGCGGAAACCGGCACCGGGTTGCTCAGGCCGCCATCGACAAGCCAGACGCCGTCATGCCAGATCGGCGTGAAGATGCCGGGAATTGCAATCGAGGCGCGCACCGCGTCCACCACGCCGCCCTCGCGCAGCCAGACTTCGCGGCCCGTGTCGAGTTCGGTCGCGACCGCCGTAAACGGCATCTTGAGATCGTCGATCGCGCGTCCATTGAACTGCTGCGCGAACAGGTCGATGACCTTGCGCCCGCCCAGCAAGCCGCCCGAAAAACGCAGATCGAGCAGCCGCACCACGGTCTGCCACGTCAGCTTGCCCACCCAGTCCTCGAGCCAGTCGAGATCGCCGTTTGCGTAGACCGCGCCGACCAGCGCGCCAATCGACGTACCGCACACCACGTCCGGCTTGATGCCGGCTTCCTCCAGCGCGCGGATCGCGCCGATATGCGCCCAGCCGCGGGCCGCCCCGCCGCCGAGCACGAGCCCCACGCGCGGGGGACGTCGCCGATGCATCACCATGTGCGCCTCCTGCGTCCAGTATCCAGAATCCGGCCTGCCAAACTCAATGTCCGCGCATCACGTCCGAACGCGAGGTCGTCGACACCCGCCCGTCCGGACCGAAATGCACGTTGAAATACGCTTCGGGCGTCACGCCCCCTTCGAGCCACTTCCAGCTCCACACCGCCTCCTGCTTGAGCCGATAAGCCGCCACCTGCCCCGGCTTGCCGAGCAGCGCGCGCACCTCGTCCTGACTCATGCCGATGCGCACTTTCGCGAAATTTTCCGCCGTGAGCGCCTGGGTGATCGCCACCAGCCGTCCGTTCGGCCCGATATCGACCATCCAGGTCTTGAGCCCTTGCGGGCCCCGCGGATATTCGAGGCGGCGCGAACCGTCGTCGAACACGCGCTCGGTTTCGGGCTTGCCCATCTGCGCGCGCACCTGTTCGAGCGTGGAGATGCCCGGCGTGAGCCCCTTGAGCAGCAAGGCGTCGGGCTTGACCGAATCGAAAAAGGCCTTGAAGGCGTGGCGCAGGGTATCGAGCATCGAATCGAGCCGCTGGGCGTCGCAGCCGTAGAGCGTGAGCGCCGCCGCCAGGGCGACTCCGGCAGTCAATGAACGCGTCGAGCGCGTGGACCGCCTGGAAAAGTGCGTGGGCGACATGGCGTGAACGCTCGGCTACCGCGTCAGGTTATGTGTGGCGCGCACACCCGGCGCGAGGCCCAGTGTGCGCTTACTTCCCACAATGTACCTTCAAAGGGTGCGGTCGTGGCGCGCCGCACGCGTCGATGCGTGGGCTGGCGCTCCATTTGCCTCGTGCGCGGCGTGCGCCTGTCGTGCATCTTGCAACGCACGGCGCGTGCGCACGATCTCGGCGGCCTGCCACGACAGCAGCGCCAGCACACCGAACACGACCTCGCGCATGCGCTTGACGAGCGCCAGCGAAAACGCAATCTCCTGGCTCACGCCAAACAGTTGCGCCAGCAGCACCACCGCCACTTCCTGCACGCCCAGGCCCGCCGGCACCATAAAGGCCGCGTGCCGCACGGCCTGGGTGATGGCTTCGATGGCGAGCGCATCGCCCACCGTCACCGGATGGCCGAGCAGGGAAAGCGCCCACCAGGTCTCGAACGCGCCGAGCATATAGCCGCCCAGTTGCCAGAAGAACGCGCGGAACATCAGGCCCGTGCGCGACATCAGGCGGTCCAGATCGGCGTCGAGCTGCTTGCCGTCGATGCCCTGGATGACGGGATGGTCTGCGCCAAGCAGCCGCCCGGCCCAGCGCTCGATTGCGTGAAACACACCGCCCCGGCGCAGCAGAACGACGGCGAGCAAGGGCAGCGGCGCGGTGAGCAGCAACGCGAGCGCGATTGTCACGATGGTGCGCAGCGAACCCGACTGGCCGGTGGCCGCGACGATCAGCACCACGCCCAGCGCCGAGAACGCGTACTGCACCGCAATCGTCACGAACACCTCGACGATCACCGAGGCCGTCACCTCGCTCGTGGCGCGCGCTTCGCTTGCCTTATCGTGGCCGCGGACTTTCCAGCGCGCGAGGCGCACGCCGGCGATCTCGCCGCCTACGCCCACGGCGGGCAGCAGGCGGTTGATCGCCTCGCGCACGGTCGCGATCCACCAGAGAAAGCCCAGTGGCGCGCGCCGGTCGAGCAGCAGATGCCACGCGTAGGCGTCGAGCAGCAGCGGCAGCGCATGGAACGGCACCAGCCAGAGCAGCACCGGCCCCGCCGTGCCGATCACGCGCATTACATCGTGCGCGCCGTCATGCACGACCAGGCCGATGAGAATCGCGATCCCGACCGGCAGGCCCAGCCATTGCAGCCACTTCATGAGGAAGCCCGCGCCTCGCGATTCGCCGATGCAGACGCAGGCGGCTGCGCCGCGAAAAACACATCGGTGAAGCCACCGTGCCGCACGCCGCTACGCTTGAGCGCAGCGGCCACGCGCGGCGAGAGCAGCGCGTCGAGTTCGTCGGCGTGGCGGTAGGTCTGCATCGACGGCGTGATCGGCCCTTCGTGCGCCGCTGGCGCTTGCGCGGGATGGCAATAGATTTCGCCCACACCGTGAGCCGGCAGATTCGCAATCGCCTTGAGCAGCACCGCTTCGTCCATCGCCCCCGTATCGGCGATGCCGACCACGTAGTCGTTATGCGCCACGCCCGCACGCGCCAGACGCGCGCGCACCAGCGCGAGCCACGGCCGCAGCGCGAATGGCGCGCCCGCCTCCAGCGGCAGGCGCATCGCGCGCAAACCGTACTCGCGGCCAATCGACAGAATCAGCGATAGCACCGTGGGATGGAGATGGAAATGCTTGTGTGTGTTGACGTGATCGAGCGCGAGCCCGGTCGCCGCGAACGCCTCGAATTGCGCGCGAATCTCCTGCGCAAGCTGCGCGCGCACATGCGGCAAAAAGAAGAAACGAAAGCCGTCGCGCACCATGTTGTCGCCGAAACGGCCTTCGGTATCGACGAGCGCGGGGATTTGCGCGCGCGGCAGCATCGCCGCGCCGTCGGCGAGCACCAGATGCAGGCCCACGCGCAATGTGGGCAGCCGATGCGCGCGCGCCACCGCATCGGCGGCGGCGGGCGCGGCCACCATCAGGCTCGCCGCACTGAGCACACCATCGCGATGCGCGTGCTCGACCGCCGCGTTCACGCGCTCGTGCAGACCGAAATCGTCGGCGGTAAAGATGAGCGCGCGTGCAGGCCCGGCTTGCATCATGCCTCGTGCGCGCGCAGGAAGCGGAAGAACTCCACGCCTTCGCGCAGACGGCGTTTCATCATGTCCCAGCT
>NZ_DASZJJ010000277.1:0-17879 GCF_035948235.1 Paraburkholderia sp.
GACCCTTGACCACGAGCGGCTGCGCGGCGGCCTCGTCGTACTGTTGCTGGGTGATGTAGTGCAGCTCCAGCATGCGCTCCAGGATGTACTCCTGACGAACCTTGGCGCGCTTGGGATTGACGACCGGGTTATAGGCCGACGGCGCCTTGGGCAGACCCGCGAGCATCGCGCATTCGGCGAGCGTCAGGTCTTTCAGATCCTTGCCGAAGTACACGCGCGCGGCGCTTGCGAAGCCATAGGCACGCTGTCCCAGATAAATCTGGTTCATGTAGACCTCGAGGATCTGGTCCTTCGAGAGCTTCGACTCGATCTTGTAGGCGAGCAGCATCTCGTAGACCTTGCGCGTGTAGGTCTTTTCGCTCGACAGGAAGAAGTTGCGCGCCACCTGCATGGTGATCGTGCTCGCCCCCTGCGACGCGTGGCCGTTGGTGAGCGCCACGATGCCCGCGCGCGCGATACCGGTGAGATCGACGCCGCCGTGCTCGTAGAAGCGCGCGTCCTCGATCGCGAGAATCGCGTTCTTGAGATTGCCCGGCACGTCCTGGAAATGGACGATGTCGCGCCGCTCTTCGCCGAATTCGCCGATCAGCACATGGTCGCGCGTATAGATGCGCAGCGGCACCTTGGGCCGATAGTCGGTGAGCGCGTCGAGCGAGGGCAGGTTGGGCGTGGCGACGATCAGTGCATAGCCGAGCACCAGCGCCACGCTGGCGACGGCCCCCACGAGCAGTACGAACAAGCCGATGAGCAGCCGCGCCCACCAGGGCCGGCGGCGCTTTTTGGGCGCGGCGGGTTCGGGCGGCGTGGACGGCGGAACGGACGAGTCAGGCTGGGCTTCTTGCATACGGACACCGGAAAAACAGTCCCGCGATTATAGCCGCCCGCCTGGATGTGCTTTCGGAATGCTTACGTCTACCGAAAGGCGGGCCGGGAAGGGGGCGCGGGGACTGCGCTGAGGCACTGGAGGTATAGGAGCACTCTAGCCGCGTCTCGAATGCGCGAGAAGGCCGGCGGTGGGACTTGCCGCAAACGCGTCGCAAAGATTGGCCATCTGGCCGAGTGTTCGGCATCGGCGCGACTTCGCACAATTTCTCCCAGGGTGCGCCGCGAAGGGTTCGCGGCGCCACGCACAAGGGAGGAAGGCGATGAGCCTGCTCAATCCGCTGTTGTTGGGGGCGCGCCGTTACGCGGCGGGCGTCGATGTGCACGCGCGCGGCGTCACGCTGGCCGTGCTGAGCCAGCGCGTGTTCGGAGGCGGGCCGCTGCGCATCGAATGGCTGGGCCGCGTGCCGCTCGCGCGCGAGGCGCTGTCGGGCGCGCAGATCGTCGACCGCGCAGCGCTGGTGGCGGCATTGCAGGCCGCCTTCGGCGCGTTGCCGCGTGCCTGCGCCGAAGCATCGCTGCGCTGCGCGATGGCGCTGCCCACCGGCTCGACGCTGATGGCGTCCGTGCCGCTTGCACGGCTGGCGTCCGGCGCCGTTGGCGCCCCCGGCGCGCGCACCCGCGTCGACGCCTCGGGCCTCTTTACGGAGCTGGAGCCGCTGGTGCTGGCCGAAGCGGAGCGCGTCGCCGGTATCGAGCGTCACGAGCTGGCGGTGGACTGGCGCGTGGGACCGTTGACGCTCGATTGTGGCGTGGCCTCGGCGCACGAAGCCAAAGTCATGATCGCGGCCACCGCGCGTGCCTATCTGGAGTCGCGCATCGAATGCGCGGCGATGGCAGGCGTGGCGCTGTGCGCGATGGACGACGAGGCCCACGCCGCGCTGCGCGCGATGCGCCACGCGGCGGCGTTCGAGTTGCCGCCGCACGAGCCGTGGGCGGCGCTCTGGGTAGGCGCGGACGGATTGCACGGCTGGTTCGTCGTCGACGATTGCGTCGCCCGCACCATGCGCTTCCCGGCGCTGGAGCATGCCGATCTCGTCGAGGCGCTGCGCGACCTGGCGGGCCGCGAGCAGACCGGTTGCGCGCTCGTGGCCGGTGATATCGGCTTGCTGCATGGCGTGAACTTCTCGCTTGCCGATATCGGCGACGTGCTGGGTTGCCCGGTGCTGCCGTTCGAATGCGCGCCGCTGGCGGACGCCGACTTCCCGCTCGACGCGCAACTGCTGCACGACCCGGCGTGCGCGGTGGCGTTTGGGCTGGCGATGCGCGGGGTGCATGAATGAAGACCGCGACTAACGTGGCCGTAGTGGCCGTTTGGCAGGGCTTCAATCTGCTGCCGTGGCGCCTGGCCGCCGTGCGGCGCTTGCGCCGGCGGCGCGCGCTCGAATGGCTGGCGGCGCTGCTGATCGGCGGGGCGCTGGGTTGCCTCGCGGCGGGCTGGCAGATCGTCGAACGTAGTCGTGCCCATACCCAGCGCGAGGCGATCGAACAGCAACTGGTGCAACTGGGCGCGCCGCTTGGCGAGGCCAGGCGGCTCGCGCGCGAAGCGGACGAGCGCGCGGCTGCGCTGCGCGAGGCGCAACAAAAAGCGAAACCGCTCATGCGTCTGTTCGTGCTTATCGAGGCGCTGGCGCGGGTACGCACGGAAGGCGTCGTGCTCGATCAGCTCATTCAGCATGCCGATGAAACCGAACTCCAGGCAAGCGCCACTGATGAAGCCGCCGCCGACGCCTGGCTCGAACGCCTGCATACGCTGCGCGATATCGAAGCGGTCAATGTGCGCGAAATGAAGCGCGAGACCCCGGGCAGACAGGCGCAAGGCACAACGCACGGCGCCCCGATCCATGTGGCGGCGCGACTCGTCTGGAAAGGCGCTGCGGCGAAAGTGCAGAACAAGGCCGCCGCGGTGCGCGGCGTCAGCGCGACGGGGGCGAAATGATCGATTTGAGTCTGGGTGCGGCGCTGTGGCATGGCTGGCGGCCCCTGCATGCATGGAGCGCGCGCCGTCGCGCGGGCACTGCGTTGGCGCTAGGATTTGCCGCCAGCCGTGCTGGCGGTCTTTACCTGCGTGACGACAGACGTAGGCGGCGCGGAAACCGCGCACGTCGCGCTAACCGAGGCCCAGGCCCGGCTCGTGAGCGCGCGGCAATTGCTGGCGCGTCTGCCAGCGTTGCAGCGCGACGCGCGGGACTGGCCGCAGCGCCCGCACAACGGCAACGTCGCCGACGACATGCGCAACGTCTCGCAACTCGCCGCACTTGCCGGTCTTGCGCTGATCGCCCTGGAACCTGCCGCGCCGGGCGGCGCCAAGGCGCAGGCGTTTCGCGCGACGAAACTGATGGCGCAAGGGGACTTCGCGCAACTGCGAGATTTCCTCGACGGTCTTGCGGAACTGCCCGAACTCGCCGTGCCGATGGAGCTGTCGCTCAGGCGCGGTGCAAACGGCCTCGCCATTTCGGCGCTGCTGCAGGTGTTCGACGGTTTGCCCGCCGTGGCGTTTGCGGACGACGTGATCGAGGGTGGCGCATTTGCCGATCGCGCCGATCCGTTTGCGGATCGCGCTCTGCGTTTCGGTAGCGGCTCAAGCGAAACGGGCGAAGAACGTCCGCTGCGGCTCGCGGGCATGCTGACGGAGCGCGGGCGCGCCGTCGCTCTCGTCGAAACGGCCGACGGGACGACAGCCGTGCAGGCGGGCGCGATGCTCGCGGGTGCGCGCGTGCTGGAGGTGAGTCCGGCGCGCGTGGTGCTCGCGGTCGATGGCGCGACGCAGACGCTCGACTGGGCGAAGGAGGCACGATGACGACGCGCCACGCACTCGCCCTGATCTGCGCATTGTTCGCATCGGCCCTAAACGCGGCGGTGCCGCCACCGCTTCCTGCGTGGCACATGGCGGCGACGCCGGTGGCGCGCTATGAAGCGCCGCCCTTGCCCGAAGGCGAGCCGGTGCCGACGGGCTGGGTCGCGAATCCGTTCACCGAAGGCGTAGATACCGCCAACACCGGCGAAGCCGACCAACATGCGCCGACCACCGCCCCCGCCGCATCGCAGGCGTCCACGCCACAACCCCAACCCACCGCCGCGGAATCACTGGAAGGGCCGCCGACCCCGCTGCCCGACGTAACACGTCTGAGCGACCCGAACGCTGCGCCCGACGGCCTGCCGCCCGACCGCCCGATCTCGCTGAACTTCCAGCGCGCGGAACTCACGTCGGTGCTGCATGCGTTCGCGCAGTTCACGAAGCTCAATATCGTCGCCAGCGAGCGTGCGCGTGGCCAGGTTACGCTGCGTCTGGACCGTGTGCCGTGGCGTGCCGCCTTCGACTTGCTGCTCGCCTCGAATGGCCTGGCGCTGGAGCGGATCGGCAAGGTACTGTGGGTCGCGCCCGCAACCGAGCTTGCCGCGCGAGAGCGCCAGCGCTTCGAGGCCCATGCCCGCGCCGCCGATCTGGAGCCGCTCGCGAGCCGCGCTTTCGAACTGCAATACGCGCGCGCCGAAGACCTGCGCAAGCTGCTGACCGGGGCGGGCACGCAGCGCGCACTGTCGAAGCGCGGCGCCGCCGTGGCCGACACGCGCTCCAATCTGCTCTTCGTCACCGATCTGCCCGCGCGGCTCGACCAGATCGCCGCGCTGATCCAGCGTCTGGACGCGCCCGCGCGCCAGGTGTTGATCGAAGCGCGCATCGTCGAAGGCGACGAAGGCCTGTCGCGCGAGCTGGGCGTGCGCCTGGGCGTGACGCCGGTGGCCGCGGACGGCACGACGCGCGGCTTGCGTGGCGGCACGGGGGAAAGTGGGGATAGTGGCAGTAGCAGCGCGGGCAGGATCTACGACCTCGGCGCGGGCGCGTTGAACGGCTTCGGCGCCGCGCAGCTCGGCCTGACCCTGCTGGCCGCGCGCGCCACGCGTCTGCTCGATATCGAATTGAGCGCGCTTGAAGCCGAAGGGCGTGGGCGTGTCGTGTCGAGTCCGCGCGTGGTCACTGCTGACCGCACCAAGGCCGTTGTCGAGCAGGGCACCGAACTGCCGTATCAGGCCAAAGTCGGCCAAGGCGTTTCGGGCGTGCAATTTCGGCGCGCCAGCCTGAAACTGGAGGTCGAGCCGCAAATCACACCGGACGGCCGCGTGATTCTCGATCTCGATGTGGCCAAGGACAGCGTGGGCGAGCAGACCGCCGCGGGGCCTGCGATCAACACCAAACATGTGCAGACGCGCGTGGAAATCGAGGACGGCGGAACGGTCTCGATTGGGGGTATCGACGCGAGCGATGACCGGGATGATGTGACGCGCGTGCCGCTCCTGGGCAAAATACCGGTTTTGGGCGCACTTTTTTCGCATCGCGCACACTGGGACAAACGCAGCGAACTGGTGGTCTTTATCACGCCGCGCGTTGTCAGTGCGGATTGATCGATGCCCGTGCACGGATCGCGCAAGATTCGGCCCCAAAAGAGAAAAAAGCTGCGCAGGACGGCCCAAAGGGGCCGGACCGTGCGGTCCGCAGGCTCGACAACGCCGCCGCTTTGCCAGTAAGCTGCTGCACCAATCTTTTGTAGGAAACGCTGCAAGTGCGGGACGCAAACGCCAATGTATTTTTCGTAGGGCTCATGGGCGCCGGTAAGACGACCGTGGGCCGGGCGGTCGCGCGCCGGCTTGAGCGTCCGTTTTTCGACTCGGATCACGAGGTCGAAGCGCGCACCGGCGCGCGCATCCCGGTGATCTTCGAACTTGAGGGCGAGGCGGGTTTTCGCGACCGCGAGGCCCAGATGATCGAAGAGCTGAGCGCGCGCGAAGGCATCGTGCTCGCCACCGGCGGCGGCGCGGTGCTGCGGCCCGAGAACCGCGCGGCGCTCAAGGAACGCGGCTTCGTCGTCTATCTGCGCGCCCATCCGCACGATTTGTGGCTGCGCACGCGCCGCGACAAGAACCGGCCGCTGCTGCAGACCGAAGACCCCAAAGGGCGCCTCGAAGCGCTCTACGAACAGCGCGACCCGCTTTATCGCGAGGTTGCGGACTTCGTGATCGAGACCGGCCGGCCGTCGGTGAACGGCCTCGTCAATATGGTGCTGATGCAGCTCGATATGGCTGGTGTCCTGCGCTCCCCGGCGAGCGAGTAGCGGATTTTTCACGCACTCGCTCCTCACCGCCCGGTCTCACCGAAGCGCCCCACACTTTGAACTACTGCCTGGCATGATTACCGTCAACGTCGAACTGGGCGACCGCGCCTACCCCATCCACATCGGCTCCGACCTGATCGGCCAGACGGCGCTGTATGCGCCGCATATCGCCGGCAAGTCGGTGACGATCGTGACCAACACTGTCGTCGAACCGCTGTACGGCGAGAAGCTGCGCGCCGCGCTCGCGCCGCTCGGCAAGGATGTTCACACCGTCGTGCTGCCCGACGGCGAGGCGTTCAAGAACTGGGAAACGCTCAATCAGATCTTCGACGCGCTGCTCACCTCGCGTGCGGATCGCAAGACCACGCTGATCGCGCTGGGCGGCGGCGTGACGGGCGACATGACCGGCTTCGCGGCGGCCTGCTACATGCGCGGCGTGCCCTTCATCCAGGTGCCCACGACGCTGCTTTCGCAGGTCGATTCGTCGGTGGGCGGCAAGACCGGCATCAATCATCCGCTTGGCAAGAACATGATTGGCGCGTTTTACCAGCCGCAGGCCGTGATCGCCGATATCGGCGCGTTGCGCACGCTGCCTGCGCGCGAACTGGCGGCGGGCGTGGCCGAAGTCATCAAGACGGGCGCGATCGCCGACGCGGAGTTCTTCGGCTGGATCGAGGCGAACGTCGAAGCGCTCAACCGCTGCGAGCCCGCCGCGCTCGCGCACGCGGTCAAGCGCTCGTGCGAGATCAAGGCTTCCGTGGTGGCCGCCGACGAGCGCGAAGGCGGCCTGCGCGCGATCCTCAACTTCGGCCACACCTTCGGTCATGCGATTGAAGCGGGCCTCGGCTACGGTGAGTGGCTGCACGGCGAGGCCGTGGGCTGCGGCATGGTGATGGCCGCCGATCTGTCGGTGCGCATGGGCATGCTCGACGAGGCGTCGCGCGAGCGTCTGGTGCGCGTGATCAAGGCGGCGCATCTGCCGGACGTCGGCCCGGCGCTGGGCGCCGATCGTTACGTCGAACTCATGCAGGTGGACAAGAAGGCCGAAGGTGGCGCGATCAAGTTCATCCTGCTCAAGCGCTTCGGCGAGACGCACATTGGCCTCGCGCCCGACGAAGCCGTGCAGGCCACGCTGGCGGCTACGGTCAAAGGCTGATACGCCAGTGCGCCGTGCCATGCCGGTACGGCGCGCAAAATTTGCAGTGCCGATGTAGTTCCGAAGTTGAGCTGAATTGAGCGGAGCGGCGGCCCACGCCCACGAGGCTGCGGCCGTCCGCTTTGCGATCCGTGCGGAGGAACCGTTGAGCGACACCCGCAGCGACATGCACGCGCTGGCCGAACAGGCCCGCGCCGCAGGCAACACCGAACCGACCGACTCCGAATTCGAAACGGGCCTCGCGCCCTACGCGGCGCATTCGCCGCAGTCGCGCGGGCGCCGTTTCGCCGAGCCGCCGCCCGCCGCGCGCAGCGAATTCCAGCGCGACCGCGACCGCATCGTCCATTCCACGGCGTTTCGCCGGCTCGAATACAAGACTCAGGTGTTCGTGAATCACGAGGGCGACCTGTTTCGCACGCGCCTCACGCACAGCCTCGAAGTCGCGCAGATCGCGCGTTCGGTGGCGCGCAACCTGCGGCTGAACGAAGACCTCGTCGAAGCGATCTCGCTGGCTCACGACCTTGGCCATACGCCGTTCGGCCATGCGGGGCAGGACGCGCTCAACGAATGCATGCGCGATCACGGCGGCTTCGAGCACAACCTGCAAAGCCTCGCTGTCGTCGATGAGCTGGAGGAGCACTATGGCGCATTCGACGGCCTGAATCTCTGCTTCGAGACGCGCGAGGGCATTCTCAAACACTGTTCGCGCGAGCATGCGCGCCAACTGGGCGAACTGGGCGAGCGCTTTCTGCTCGGGCGTCAGCCTTCGCTCGAAGCGCAGATCGCCAATATCGCCGACGAAATCGCCTACAACAATCACGATGTGGACGACGGACTGCGCTCCGGTCTGATCACCATCGAACAACTCGCCGAAGTCGAGCTCTGGCAGACCCATTACGAAGCCGCGCGCGCTGAATTCCCGCAGATAGAAGGGCGGCGGCTCGTGCATGAAACCGTGCGGCGCATCATCAATACGCTGATCGTCGACCTGATCGGCCAGACCCGCCGCAATCTCGCCGAACACGCGCCGCGCTCGCTCGACGACGTGCGCGCCGCGCCGCCGCTGGTCGCGCACAGCGAACACATCGCCGCGCAGGCGGCTGCGCTCAAGCGCTTTCTCTACCGCAACCTGTATCGCCACTATCGCGTGATGCGCATGGCGAACAAGGCGCAGCGCGTCGTGAAGGGCCTCTTCGACGCATTCAGCGACGATCCGCGCCTGTTGCCGCCCGCGTACCAGACGCCGGACCCGGCGGCACAGCCGCGCCTGATCGCGCATTACATCGCGGGCATGACCGACCGCTACGCGCTCAAGGAATACCGGCGGCTGTTCGTGGTCGCCGATGAAGTCTGAGCTGGCGTGTCGGGCTATCTGAAGCTATCTGGAGTTTTTACGATGAAAACCTGGCCGTATCCGCGCGTCGCCGCCCACCGTGGCGGCGGCACGCTCGCGCCCGAGAACACGCTCGCGGGCCTGTGCGTGGGCGCGGGCTTCGGGCACACGATGGTGGAGTTCGACGCCAAACTTTCCGCCGATAACATCGCTTTCCTGCTGCACGACGATACCGTCGAGCGCACTTCGAACGGACGCGGTGCGGCGGCGCAACTGCGCTACGCGCAGATTGCCGCGTTCGATGCGGGTAGCTGGTGCGATCCGCGCTTCGAGGGCGAGCACATGCCGACGCTCGCCGAGACGGCGCAGTGCTGTCGTGAGGAAGGGCTGGCGGCCAACGTGGAGATCAAGCCCTGTGCCGGGCGGGACAAGGATACGGGGCGCATCGTCGGCGCGGAGACGGCGAAGCTTTGGCTCGGCAAAAAGTCCGCAGCCGGTTTGCCGCCGTTGCTGTCGTCGTTCTCGTTCGAGGCGCTGGCAGCCGCGCGCGAGGCCGCGCCGGATCTGCCGCGCGGCCTGCTGTTCGAGCGCGTGCCCGAGAACTGGCGCGAGCAGACCGAGGCGCTCGGTTGCGTCTCGCTGCACGCGAGCCATCGACATCTGGATCAGGCGCTCGTTGCGCGCATCAAGGAAGCGGGGCTGTTCGTCCTCGCCTATACGGTCAACGAACTGGAGCGCGCACGCGAGCTGGCGAGCTGGGGCGTGGACACGATCTGCACCGACCGCATCGATCTGATCGGTCCGCACGCGCTCGACGGCTGAGCGTCGAGGCGCGTACGTTCAGGCGCAAGATGCCGCGCCCGGCGGCTTAACGGCAGCGCGCGAGGATCGCGCCAGCGACCAGCGCGACGCCGCCCACGATGGCGATCGCCTGCCACGGGTTGGCGTGCACGTAATCGTCGGCATTTTCCATCGCTTCGCCCGCACGCTCGCGCGCGGCGCTTTGGGCGACCGCCAGGCGTTCGCGGGCGGCGTCGAGGCGTTTGCGAACGTCCGCACGCAGCGCCTGGGCGTCGGCCTGCGTGCCTTCGCCGAGGCTCGTTTCCAGTTCGCCGAGCAGATCTCGCAGTTCGTCGGCGATATCGGCGGCGGCGCTGCGGCCGCGGCGCGCAATGCGCTTCGCATGGCGGCCCGTGCGGGTCCAGGATTCTCCGAGGGCGTCTCGAGTGTTCGGGAATGCGCTCATGAATGGCTCCGTTTTGGCAATCTCAGGTTCTGGGGCTCTTGGCGTCCGCACGAAAAAGGGCAGGACGCGCGAGAAGGAGTCCGAGTATTGCGCAAATCGGGTGCCTGACGCGGCAAGGTGCGCATATGAAAAATCGCGCGGGTCCGTCTTGCGCGGCCTCGGTAGCCGTTGTGGCGGGCTTTCCCGGGCTTGCTTTGCGCTTTGTTTGCGACAAATGATTACGGGGACAGCACGGTTTTTCCCAGAGGCATAGAATCAGGAAAAGCCGACGCGGCTGTCAGGAAAGTCGTCAGGAACAACCGGTGCTGGATCAGGAGGGCGCAGGAGCGCGGGCGGTAGAGGGAGGCGGAAGCCGCACTCCGTCGGATGCCGCGAGGGCGGGACGGAGGCGGCCAAAGAAGGCAGGGCGATGCCGGAAGCGCGAGGCGCTTCAGAACATGTAGCCGACCTTCAGATACGTCACGAGCGGGTTCAGGTGAATCTTCGCTTCGGCCTTCTGCGAGACTACGCCGATGATCGTCTGCTTCTGGGTGTTGAGCGTCGCGATCACGCTGACCGGAATGTAGGAAAGCGAGAAGCCCGCGAACCAGTGCTTCGTGAAGTTGTAGTTAAAACCGACATTGAATACCGGCGCCCAGGAACTGTCCGTCGAAACGCTGGTCGGACCCCCAAGCGCAGGACTGTTGATGAAGTCGCTGTTGGTGATCTTCGCGTCCGTGAACGAAACGTGCGTGACGCCGATGCCCAGATACGGATGGAACTTCGCCTCGGGCTTGTTGAAGTAGTACTTGAACAGAAGCGCCGGGCTCCACAGCTTCGCGGAGCCAAGCTTGCCGTAGGTGCCGAGCGAGCCTTCGCCGTTCAGGTCGAATTTGGGCGGAATGCCCAGTTCGACTTCCGTGGCCAGGTGGTCGGTGATGAAGTAACCGAGGCTGAAGCCGAAGGTATCGGAACTGCCGATGCCGGCGCCGGTGCCCGGAAACGCCTCATTGACTGAACGGCCGCCAACGTCATCGATCTTGAGAGGATCGCTGCCGTCCTGCGGCGCGAAATGGAACCACCCCGTTGTAACGTAGAACGTGTTGGCCGTTTGCGCGTGAGCCCCCGACATGCAGGCGAGCGCGGCGACTGATGCCAGCGCCTGTTTTAATTTCATATATGTGCTCCTCCATTAAAGGCCCGCTCATTATGAACACAACGTTTGCAACAAACCATATGCGACCGTTAGAGCTTTTTCCCTAAGCGCCGCGAGGTCTCCGCTTAAGTCGAACGCCCGCGAGAACAAGCGCTGGCGCGGCCTTGGCGGGTCTGCGGGTATTCACCAACGGACCAGGAAAATCGAGCATGGCACGGCTTGCACGTCTTTATGTTCCCGACCAGCCGCAGCATGTGATTCTGCGCGGACTGGATCAGCAGCCCGCATTCGTCGACGACCAGGACTACGAACTGTTCATCGACTGCCTCAAGGCAGCGGCGCGCGATCACCACCTTGCGGTGCATGCCTGGGTCTTGATGCCCGGCGCGGTGCAACTGCTCGTCACGCCATCCGACGAAGCCAGCCTTCCCAAGGCGATGCAGGCGGTCGGCAGGCGCTATGTGGCCCACTTCAACCGCCGTTACGCGCGGCGCGGCACGCTCTGGGAAGGGCGCTACCGCGCAACCGTCATCGAAGGCGAGCGCTTCTTCCTGCTGGCGAGCCGCGTCGTCGAGCTGGCGCCGGTGCGCAGCGGCCTTGTTGCGCAGGCGGAGGACTATCGATGGTCGAGCTACCGGCATCACATCGGCCTGACCGTCGACAGCCTCATCACCGACCATCCGCTCTACTGGGCGCTCGGCAATACGCCGTTCGAGCGCCAGCGCGCCTATCGCGAACTCTGCGAGCAGCCGTTCGACGAGCGCGAGACCAATCAGCTGATGCAGGCCACGCTCAAGGGCTGGGTGCTCGGCAGCGATACCTATCGCGAGTGGGCTTCGCGCACGGCAAACCGGCGCGTTTCGCCGTTGCCGCGTGGGCGCCCTCGCAAGGTGCGCGAGCCAGCTGCGTCTGCGGGCGCGGGCCCGGCGGGCGCCGCGGGTGCGCTGGGGGCGGCGCCTACGGCCTCGGCTGGCACGACGAGCGCGGGCGCCGTTGCGACGGGTGGCAATGCGGGTGCCGGTCCAGGTGGAAATGCGGGCGGCAACGCTGGCGGACAGGTCGCCCCGCACCCAACATCATCGGGCCCTTTTTCGTCACCACCAGCGGGTGCGCAGCCCGCACCGAGCGCGAGCGGCCACTCCGGCAGCCACGCGGGTAGTGGTAGCGGCGCAACGCCAGGGGCAAATACGGGTAGTTCGAGCGGCCATTCTGCGGGTTCGTCGCCATCGGGCTCCGGCAGCGCTTCGAGCACTCCACCGGCCCACCACGGCCACAAGCCGGGCACGGGTACCCACTGATCTCGTTGTAAATCAACGTTTTACGAACAAAAACGGCATCTCCGGATGCCGTTTTATTTTGCCCAATTATGATGCGGCCCCAATAAAAAGACGTCGCAATGCACCATGACGATAATTGGGGTCTAAACATGCACTTTTATTTGCATGCCCTTGATTCGTCGCGTATATTCGCCTTTCGGCTCTCCTGGACGCACAACGCGGGAAGCCTGCATCGCCCGCGCAACGCCGTACAGCGGTCACGCAAGCGGCGGGAAAACAAAGTACGGAATCAACGGCCATTCCCCTGGCCCCTCTAGGACGGTGTCCCCATGAACGATCACCTGCAGCGCGCCGCGGTGCCCGCCGCGCAAGGTCTGTATGACCCGCAAAACGAACACGACGCCTGCGGCGTCGGCTTCGTCGCCCATATCAAGGGCAAGAAGAGCCACGAAATCATTCAGCAAGGCCTGAAGATTCTCGAAAACCTCGACCACCGGGGCGCCGTCGGCGCCGATCCGCTGATGGGCGATGGCGCGGGCATCCTGATCCAGATTCCGGACGCGTTCTACCGCGAAGAGATGGCCCGTCAGGGCGTGACGCTGCCGCCGTTCGGCGAGTACGGCGTCGGCATGATCTTCCTGCCGAAGGAACACGCCTCGCGTCTGGCGTGCGAGCAGGAACTCGAGCGCACGGTGCGCGCAGAAGGGCAGGTGGTGCTGGGCTGGCGCGATGTGCCGGTCGACCACGCCATGCCGATTTCGCCCACGGTGAAGGCCAGCGAGCCGCTGATCCGCCAGATCTTCATCGGCCGCGGCAAGGACGTGATGGTCACGGACGCGCTGGAGCGCAAGCTGTATGTGATCCGCAAGACCGCGAGCCACCGTATCCAGGCGCTCAAGCTCAAGCACGGCAAGGAATACTTCGTGCCGTCGATGTCGGCGCGCACGGTTGTCTACAAGGGCCTGCTGCTGGCCGGTCAGGTCGGCGTGTACTACCGCGACCTGCAGGATGAGCGCGTGGTGTCGGCGCTGGCGCTTGTGCACCAGCGCTTCTCGACCAACACGTTCCCGGCGTGGGAACTGGCTCACCCGTACCGCATGATCGCCCACAACGGTGAAATCAACACCGTGAAGGGCAACGTGAACTGGCTGAACGCCCGTACCGGCGCGATCGCCTCGCACGTGCTGGGTGACGACCTGCCCAAGCTGTGGCCGCTGATCTACCCGGGCCAGTCCGACACCGCTTCGTTCGACAACTGTCTCGAACTGCTGGTGATGGCCGGCTACCCGCTCGTCCACGCGATGATGATGATGATCCCGGAAGCCTGGGAACAGCACACGCTGATGGACGAGAACCGCAAGGCGTTCTACGAATACCACGCTGCGATGATGGAGCCGTGGGACGGCCCCGCTGCAATCGCCTTCACCGACGGCCGCCAGATCGGCGCGACGCTCGACCGTAACGGTCTGCGTCCGGCGCGCTACATCGTCACGGACGACGATCTGGTCATCATGGCGTCGGAAGCCGGCACGCTGCCTATCCCTGAGTCGAAGATCGTCAAGAAGTGGCGTCTGCAGCCGGGCAAGATGTTCCTGATCGACATGGAACACGGCCGCATCATCGACGACAAGGAACTCAAGGACAACCTGGCCAACGCCAAGCCGTACAAGAGCTGGATCGACGCCGTGCGCATCAAGCTCGACGAGATCGAGCCGAAGGCGGAAGACGTCGCGACCGCGCGCGCTGAAGCCGCCGCGCTGCTCGACCGTCAGCAGGCGTTTGGCTACACGCAGGAAGACCTGAAGTTCCTGATGGCGCCGATGGCGATGTCGGGTGAAGAGGCTGTCGGTTCGATGGGCAACGACTCGCCGCTGGCGGTCATGTCCAACAAGAACAAGACGCTCTACAACTACTTCAAGCAGCTGTTCGCGCAGGTCACCAACCCGCCGATCGACCCGATCCGCGAAAACATGGTGATGTCGCTCGTGTCGTTCATCGGCCCGAAGCCGAACCTGCTGGACACGAACAACATCAACCCGCCGATGCGTCTCGAAGTGTCGCAGCCGGTGCTCGACTTCAAGGACATCGCGAAGATCCGCGCGATCGAGCAGTACACGGGCGGCAAGTTCAGCAGCTACGAGCTGAACATCTGCTATCCGGTGGCCTGGGGCAAGGAAGGCATCGAAGCGCGCCTCGCGTCGCTGTGCGCGGAAGCTGTCGATGCGGTCAAGTCGGGCTACAACATCCTGATCGTCTCGGACCGCCGTGCTGACCGCGACAACGTCGCGATTCCGGCACTGCTCGCTACCGCCGCGATCCACTCGCACCTGGTCGAACACGGCCTGCGTACGAGCACGGGTCTGGTCGTGGAAACGGGTTCGGCGCGTGAAACGCACCACTTCGCGCTGCTCGCGGGCTTTGGCGCGGAAGCCGTGCACCCGTACCTGGCGATGGAAACGCTCGCGCAGATGGCGACCGGCCTCAAGGGCGATCTGTCGGCGGATAAGGCTGTCTACAACTTCACCAAGGCAGTGGGCAAGGGCCTGCTCAAGGTGATGTCGAAGATGGGCATCTCCACGTACATGTCGTACACGGGCGCGCAGATTTTCGAAGCCGTGGGTCTGGCTGACGATCTGATCGCCAAGTACTTCAAGGGCACGGCGTCGAAGGTCGGCGGCATTGGCCTCTTCGAAGTGGCGGAAGAAGCGATCCGTCTGCACCACGACGCTTTCGGCGACAACCCGGTTCTCGCCAACATGCTCGACGCGGGCGGCGAATACGCATTCCGCGTGCGCGGCGAAGACCACATGTGGACGCCGGACGCGATCGCCAAGCTGCAACATTCGGCACGCAGCAACTCGTATCAGACGTACAAGGAATACGCGCACCTGATCAACGATCAGACGAAGCGCCACATGACCTTCCGCGGCCTGTTCGAATTCCGTCTGGACCCGGTGCGCGCCATCTCGATCGACGACGTTGAACCGGCCAAGGAAATCGTCAAGCGCTTTGCGACTGGCGCAATGTCGCTCGGCTCGATTTCGACCGAAGCACACGCCACGCTGGCTGTCGCGATGAACCGTATCGGCGGCAAGTCGAACACGGGCGAAGGCGGCGAAGACGAGAAGCGTTATCGCAACGAACTGCGCGGCATTCCGATCAAGAACGGCGACACGATGCGTTCGATCATCGGCGAAGAAGTCGTCAAGGACATCCCGCTGAAGGATGGCGACTCGCTGCGCTCGAAGATCAAGCAGGTGGCTTCCGGCCGCTTTGGCGTGTCGGCGGAGTACCTGTCGTCGGCTGACCAGATCCAGATCAAGATGGCGCAGGGCGCGAAGCCGGGCGAAGGCGGTCAGCTGCCGGGCCACAAGGTTTCGGAATACATCGGCAAGCTGCGTTATTCGGTGCCGGGCGTGGGCCTCATCTCGCCGCCGCCGCACCATGACATCTACTCGATCGAAGATCTGGCGCAGCTCATTCACGATCTGAAGAACGTGAACCCGGTTTCGTCGATTTCGGTGAAGCTGGTGTCGGAAGTGGGCGTGGGCACGGTGGCAGCGGGCGTGGCGAAGGCCAAGGCCGACCACGTCGTGATCGCCGGTCATGACGGCGGCACGGGCGCCTCGCCGCTGTCGTCGCTCAAGCACGCTGGCACGCCGTGGGAACTGGGTCTGGCGGAAACGCAGCAGACCCTGGTGCTGAACCAGCTGCGCGGCCGTATCCGCGTGCAGGCCGACGGTCAGATGAAGACGGGCCGCGACGTGGTGATCGGCGCGCTGCTCGGCGCAGACGAATTCGGCTTTGCGACGGCGCCGCTCGTCGTCCAGGGCTGCATCATGATGCGCAAGTGCCACCTGAACACCTGCCCGGTCGGCGTTGCGACGCAAGATCCGGTGCTGCGCGCGAAGTTCTCGGGCCAGCCCGAGCACGTCGTCAACTTCTTCTTCTTCATCGCTGAAGAAGTGCGCGAAATCATGGCGCAACTGGGTATCCGCAAGTTCGACGATCTGGTCGGCCGCGCGGATCTGCTCGACACGCGCCGTGGCGTGGAACACTGGAAGGCCAAGGGTCTGGACTTCTCGCGTGTGTTCTATCAGCCGCTGGTCGGCGAAGAAGTGGCACGCAAGCACGTCGATACGCAAGACCACGGTCTGGACAAGGCGCTCGATCACACCCTGATCGAGAAGGCCCGCGCCGCGCTGGACAAGGGCGAGCACGTCTCGTTCATCCAGCCGGTGCGCAACGTGAACCGCACGGTCGGCGCGATGCTCTCGGGCATGGTCGCGAAGAAGTACGGCCACGACGGTCTGCCGGAAGACTCGATCCACATCCAGTTGAAGGGCACGGCGGGTCAGAGCTTCGGCGCGTTCCTCGCACGCGGCATCACGCTGGATCTGGTGGGCGACGGTAACGACTACGTCGGCAAGGGCCTGTCGGGTGGCCGCATCATCATCCGTCCGACCAACGACTTCCGCGGCAAGTCCGAAGAAAACATCATCTGCGGCAACACGGTGATGTACGGCGCACTCGAAGGCGAAGCCTTCCTGCGCGGCGTGGCGGGCGAGCGTTTCGCGGTGCGTAACTCGGGCGCGACGGCCATCGTCGAAGGCACGGGCGACCACGGCTGCGAATACATGACGGGCGGCACGGTAGTCGTGCTGGGCGAAACGGGCCGTAACTTCGCGGCGGGCATGTCGGGCGGTATCGCCTACGTGTACGACCCGGAAGGCACGTTTGCCGGCAAGTGCAACAAGTCGATGGTCGCGCTCGATCCGGTGCTGCAACAGGCCGAACAGGAACGCACTGTGGACCGCGCGCTGTGGCACGCGGGCCAGACCGACGAAGCGCTGCTCAAGGGACTCGTCGAGCGTCACTTCCAGTTCACCGGCTCGCCGCGTGCGAAGGCGCTGCTGGAAAACTGGGATGCGGCACGCCGCCAGTTCGTGAAGGTATTCCCGACGGAATACAAGCGCGCACTGGGCGAAATCGGCGCGAAGAAGGCAAACCAGGAAGAACTGGCCGCCTGATTCCCGTCTGATTCCAGCACTGACGACTCATAGACGAAGCGCCCGCTGCGCACTTGATGCAGCGGCGGGCGCGGTCCCCCTCACCGAATAGATTAGATAGACGAGAACCAAATGGGTAAGGCAACCGGTTTTCTCGAGTTCGAGCGCCAGCATGAGGCGTACGAAGCACCGCTCACGCGCGTGAAGCACTACAAGGAATTCGTCGCGGCGCTCTCCGACGCCGACGCGAAGGTCCAGGGCGCACGTTGCATGGACTGCGGCATCCCGTTCTGCAACAACGGCTGCCCGGTCAACAACATCATTCCGGACTTCAACGACCTCGTGTTCCGCCAGGACTGGAAGAACGCGATCGAAGTCCTGCACTCGACCAACAACTTCCCCGAGTTCACGGGCCGCATCTGCCCGGCGCCCTGCGAAGCGGCGTGTACGCTCGGCATCAACAACGACCCGGTCGGCATCAAGTCGATCGAGCACGCGATCATCGACAAGGCCTGGGCCGAAGGCTGGGTCGCGCCGCAAGTGCCGAAGCACAAGACGGGCAAGAAGGTCGCGGTGGTCGGTTCTGGCCCCGCGGGTCTGGCTACGGCCCAGCAACTGGCGCGCGCCGGTCATGACGTGACCGTGTTCGAAAAGAACGATCGCGTCGGCGGCCTGCTGCGTTACGGCATCCCCGACTTCAAGCTGGAAAAGTGGCTGATCGATCGCCGCATGC
>NZ_DASZJJ010000278.1:0-22892 GCF_035948235.1 Paraburkholderia sp.
CAACGCCTCGCTTGGCCACGACAAACTGATGGCCGCGCGTAACCAGTTGCTCGCGATGGCTGCGAAGGATCCGTCGCTGGCCCTCGTGCGTCCGAACGGCCTGAACGACACGCCGCAGTACAAGATCAACATCGACCGCGAGAAGGCTGAAGCGCTGGGTGTGACGTCGGCGGCGGTGGACAACACGTTCTCGATCGGCTGGGCTTCGTCGTACGTCAACAACTTCCTTGACGTCGATGGCCGGATCAAGAAGGTGTACGTGATGTCGGACGCACCGTTCCGTATGTCGCCGACCGATCTGGATCTCTGGTACGTGCGCAACAGCGCGGGCGGGATGGTGCCGTTCAGCTCGTTCGCGAGCGGCCAGTGGACCTACGGTTCGCCCAAGCTCGAGCGTTACAACGGTATTTCCGCGGTGGAAATCCAGGGTGCGGCAAGCGCCGGCAAATCGACCGGTCAGGCGATGACGGCGATGGAACAGATCGCGGCGAAGCTGCCTGCGGGTATCGGCTACGAATGGACCGGCCTGTCGTTCCAGGAACGCCAGTCGGGTTCGCAGGCGCCGATCCTCTACGGCATCTCGATCCTCGTCGTGTTCCTGTGTCTCGCGGCGCTGTATGAAAGCTGGTCGATTCCGTTCGCGGTCATCATGGTGGTGCCGCTTGGCGTGCTCGGCGCGCTGCTGGCGGTGACGCTGCGCGGTCTGGAAAACGACGTGTTCTTCCAGGTGGGTCTGTTGACCACGGTGGGTCTGTCGGCGAAAAACGCGATTCTGATCGTGGAATTCGCCCGCGACCTGCAGGCGGAAGGCACCATGGGCCCGATCGAAGCGGCGCTCGAAGCCGCCCGACTGCGTCTGCGGCCGATTCTGATGACCTCGCTCGCGTTCATTCTGGGCGTGCTGCCGCTGGCCATCAGTAACGGCGCGGGCTCGGCTTCGCAGCACGCGATCGGCACGGGCGTGATCGGCGGGATGCTGACGGCGACGTTCCTCGCGATCTTCATGATCCCGATGTTCTTCGTGGTGATCCGCGCGAAGTTCGCCGGCGAGAAGGAAGACCCGGATGTGGCGCTCCAGCACTACGAAGAGCATCACGCGCACGACCATGACCATGACCATGACGCCGACAATGGCGGCACGGGTGGCAACGGCAGTGGCGGCGCCGGCGGCAACGATGGCGGCAGCAACGGCCCGGGCAAGGAAGGACATTGAGATGCATAAACTATCCGTAATTGCAGGAGCCGCTGCGCTCCTGGCGGGCTGCACGATGGCGCCGTGGTATCACCGGCCCGAAGCGCCGGTCTCGCAGACCTTCCCGCAAGGCGGCGTCTACGCGACGCAGCCGGGCGCGAACGGCGGCGATGGCAGCGCGGCTGGCCACAGCGCCAACGGCGCGGCCGCCACCGAAATCGGCTGGCGCGACTTCTTCATCGATGCGCGTCTGCAGCAACTGGTCGCGATCGCGCTGAAGAACAACCGCGATCTGCGTGTTTCGGTGCTCAACGTCGATGCGGCGCGTGCTCAGTACCAGATCACGCGCGCCGATCTGTTCCCGGCCATCAACGGTACGGGCACGGACACGCGCACGCGTGTGCCGACGGCCTTGCAGACCGCGCCGACCAACCCGTACAGCGTCTACAACGTGGGCGTGCAGGCGTCGTGGGAGCTTGACTTCTGGGGTCGCGTGCGCAGCCTGAAGGACCAGGCGTTGGCCCAGTACCTGTCCACGGCGCAGGCGCGCAAGGCGGCGGAAATCTCGCTCGTCTCGCAGGTCGCGGACCAGTACCTGACGATGCTTTCCGACGACGACCTCCTGAAGGTCACGCAGGACACGCTCAAGACGGCGCAGGACTCGTACAACATCACGAAGGCGCAGTTCGACACGGGCACCGGTACCGAACTCGATCTGCGTCAGGCGCAGACCGTGGTCGAGAACGCCCAGGCCAACCTGCAGGCGCAACTGCGCGCCCGCGCGCAGGCCGAAAACGCGCTCGTGCTGCTGATCGGCGAGCCGCTGCCGGCGGATCTGCCGCAAGGCCTGCCGCTCGACGGCCAGAACCTTGTTGCCGATATCCCGGCGGGCCTGCCGTCCGACCTGCTCACGCGGCGTCCGGACATCATGGAGGCCGAAGAAACGCTGCTCGCGGCCAACGCCAATATTGGCGCGGCGCGTGCGGCGTTCTTCCCGAAGATCTCGTTGACGGCGGCGTTCGGCACCGAAAGCCTGTCGCTCGGCGGGCTCTTCAAGGCGGGCACGGCGGCATGGAGCTTCGTGCCGCAGGTCACGCTGCCGATCTTCGAAGGCGGTTCGAACATCGCGAACCTGCAACTCGCGAACGTGCAGAAGCGCATCGAAATCGCCAACTACGAGAAGGCGATTCAGTCGGCGTTCCGCGAAGTGGCCGATGGCCTCGCCGCGCGCGGCACCTACGATCAGCAGATCGGGGCGCTCGAGCGCAGCACCTTCGCGAACCAGCGTGGCCTCGACCTGTCGGAGTTGCGCTACAAGAACGGCGTGGACAGCTATCTGCCGGTGCTCACCGCGCAGACCAGCCTGTACACGGCGCAGCAGGCGCTCATCACGGCACGTCTGGCGCGCCTGACCAACCTCGTCGATCTGTATCGCGCACTCGGCGGCGGCTGGATCGAGCACGCCGGCGAAACGCCGCGCCCGGCCGATGCGCCGGTCGATTACGGCGCGGCCAGCGCACCGGCGGCGGCTTCGGCTCCGGCGGCTACGGCAGGCTGAGCGGCGCGTCGAAAATCGCGTCAGCAGGTATCAAAGTGAAAACGCCACGGGTGACCGTGGCGTTTTTTTATGTGCGTGCGATTCGCAGCCGCTTCACCGCGCGCCCTGTTGCGGTGCCGCGAAATTCACGAACGGAATCGCCGCGCCCGACCATTGCTGCGGCAGATGCCCATCCCACTTCTTGACCGCCTCCAGCGCCACGTACTCCGAACCGCCTTGTTGCTGGATCGCCTGCGCCTGGATCGCGATGGCCTTCGCCTGGCCCTCGGCTTCGACAATCTTCTGCTGCGCCGTGACCCTTGCCGTTTCGAGCTGTTGCTCGGCGGTTAGCCGGTTCTGCCCCGCAACCACTTTCTGCCGCACCGCATCGGCGAACTGCTCGTCGAAGTGGAAGTTCTGCACGTTGATGTCGCTCACGATAATGCGGTACTTCGTGAGTTTTGCCTGCAGCACCTTGACGATGTCCTGCGAGACCTGTGCGCGCCGCGTAACCAGTTGCTCGGCCGTGTACTGCGAGGTCACAGCCTTGAACGATTCGTAGAGCGCGGGGACGATGAATTTCGCTTCGATATCCGAATCGTTGCCGAAATTGTTGTAGACGTAAGGCGCATGCTCCGGGTCGTACTCGTAGTTGAGCGTGATGTCCTCGAATACTTCCTGGAGATCGGCGGTGCCCCCTTCGGCCTTTGTCGCGGTGGCGCTCTGGAAGCGCACGTTGAAATCCACCACCTGCGCGAGCGGGTTGAGGATGTGCAGGCCTTCGGCAAGCGGCTTGTCCTGCACGTCGCCGAACACCTTGACGATGCCGCGATGCCCTGCCGGCACCACGTGCACGCTCATGAAAAGCACGAGCGCAACGGCGGCCACTGCTGCGCCGATCGCCACGGACTTCGGATTCGAGGGGAGCTTGAACATGGCAGGCAGGCCCGGTTTGTTGTTGCGGCCATCGCTCAATTTGAACCCTCAGGATCGCGCGCAGGGAAGGGCGTTGCGGCTTCGATGCTCTGCGGACGTGCGGCCTGAATGTCGCGCGTATTCTTCTGCACCGTGACCGAGCCGAACAGGGCGAGCACGAACGACATTGCGTAGAAGCCTTTTTCGCTGAGCGCGAGCGTGGCGTTGAAGAGGCCGACGGCGAGCAGCAGGATGGACAGCACGAGCGCAACCCAGCTCAGGAAATAGTAGATGCCGGTGACGGGCAGACCTTCGGCGCGATCGCGCACGCTCTTTTGCAGCGAGATGGCCGCGTAGAGGCCGAACACGAGCACGGTGAAGTAGTAGCCCTTTTCGTTGAGCTGCATCCCCGCGTTGAAGAGGCCGACCAGATAGGCGCAGAAGCCCGCAAGGAGGGCGGCCCACGAGGCGGCAATAAAGGCAAACGAAGGCTGTTGAACTGTGCTGTCGGTCATCGGAATCCCCCTGTCTTTTGAGTGGCTATAGACGCGGTCGTAAGCCACGGTGAGGCCGAATATAGCGCAGGGAGCGAAAAGCGAGTGCGTCGATGCCGGCAATCAGGCGCTGTTGGAGAGCTTTGACGCAACTTTATGCATGATGACTGGATCGTTGCGCGCGCAATCATCTATCCGGCATCGCAACCAATAAAAAAGGCGTCACGGTTTCCCGTGACGCCAAACCAGCAAAAGGCCCCGGCACGCGCCCTATGCGCGGTCGGGGCACCTCTCGCGTCGACTCGGTGTGCCCGTCAGTACTGGTGTACTCAGTGCGCCGCGGTGCGCGGCATTTCCTGACCGGCTTGTTCGCCTGACGCGCCGTGCGCGTGGCTGCCTTCGAGATCGTGACCGGCGCGGCGGATGTCGCGCTCGGCGGCGCGTTCGCTCTTCACGCCGTTGAAAATGATGTTGAGGATCACAGCCGACACCGAAGCCAGCAGGATGCCGCTATGCAGGATCGGCGACAGGGCGGGCGGCAGTTGCGCGAAGAAGTGCGGCGAGACCACCGGCACGAGGCCAAAGCCCACGCTCACCGCGACGATAAACAGGTTGTGCTGGTTCTTCACGAAGTCCACCTTCGAGAGCACCTTGATGCCGTTCGCCGCCACCATGCCGAACATCACGAGGCCCGCACCGCCGAGCACGAACGGCGGCACCGAAGCGACCATCTGCGCCATCTTCGGGAACAGGCCGAGCAGCACGAGGATCACGCCGCCCATCGCGCAGACATAGCGGCTCTTCACGCCCGTCACACCGATCAGACCGACGTTCTGCGAGAACGAGGTATGCGGGAACGAGTTGAACACGCCGCCGATCAGCGTGCCGAGACCATCCACACGCAGGCCGCGCACGAGCGTCGCCTGATCGACGGGACGCTCGACCATGTCGCCCACGGCGAGGAACATGCCGGTCGATTCGATGAAGGTGACGAACATCACGATCACCATCGTGGCGATCGGCAGGATGTGGAACTTCGGCAGACCGAAGTGGAACGGCATCACGAAGCCGACCCACGGTGCATGCGTGACGCCGTCGAGACTTACGCGGCCCAGCGCCAGCGCGATCGCAAAGCCCGCGACTATGCCGAGCAGCACCGAGATATTGGCGATAAAACCGCGGCCGAACTTGTTGATGAGCAGGATCAGCATCAGCACGAGCAGCGACAGACCGAGATAGGTCGGATCGCCGTAATGCGGATTACCCACGCCGCCCGCAGCCCAGTTGATGCCCACTTCCATCAGCGAGAGGCCGATCACGGCGATCACCGTGCCCACCACGACAGGCGGGAAAAAGCGCAACAGCTTGCCGATCAGCGGTGCGATCACAATGCCGATCGCCCCCGCCGCAATGGTCGAGCCGAAGATGTCGAGAATGCCAAGCTGCGGATTGGTGCCGATGGCGATCATCGGGCCGACCGAGGCGAACGTGCAGCCCATGATGACGGGCAGGCGGATGCCGAAGATCCACAGGCCGAGCGTCTGGATCAGCGTGGCGATGCCGCAGGCGAACAGGTCGGCGCTGATCAGGAAGGCAACCTGGTCTTTCGGCAGACCGATGGCGCCGCCGACGATCAGCGGCACCGCAACGGCGCCCGCATACATCACGAGCACGTGCTGGATGCCGAGCGTGAGAAGCTGGCCGAACGGCAGGCGCTCGTCGCATGGGTGGACCTGGTCGCGGCCACGCTGTCGGGCCTGGGCCGGCTCCCTTTCGATACCCTGGGGATGCATGTCGTCTCTCTCCATCTTCGGTGTGGGAATATGGCCTCCAAGGTATGCGGGACGAAAATAAGCAACAAGACCGCTGGGGACTATTCCGTGCTTTCCGGTGGCGATATGCGCGCGGCCGGTTTAACGCGCTTTATCGGGGCCGTACCAACTATTGGGATTGATGCAGGGCAGTGCTGCGGCGCGTCGTGGCAGAGCGCGTGTGACGCTGTCAAACGGCGTTAAGGCCGCTTTTCAGGCGCTGGAAGGGATGGGGGTGCTTTTCAGGGGCGCCAGGCGCGCGACCTTCGCGTGAACTCCGGCGCGTTGTGGGCGCCGCACGAGCGGACCGCGAGGCGCGCCGCACATGGACGCGCTCTTATGATCTCTATTTCGCTTTGAACATGTGAGCCATTTTGCATCGCTCGACAAGGCCACGGGTTAACCCGCGAACAGGCTGCGAACGCGTGCGAACTGGGGCGAATCCGCATCGATTCGGCCGCTGTGCAATTCGTCTGTGCGGATCGCTCGCGGCTCACAAATGGTACCGCTATCATGGCTCTTTTGGCCGCCGCGATCCATCCCTCTTCAGATTCTCCAGGTGTCGCGCGCGTGCTCCCAACTCTCTTTCCACCTCTCGCATGAACGCATCGCAGACGCGCTTTCTCGGCATCGATCTTGGCACCGGTTCGCTCAAAGTGGCGCTCATCGACGAGTCGGGCGTTGAGCGCGCCGTCGCCAGCGTCGCTTATACGCTGGATACGCCGCAGCCAGGCTGGGCAGAAATCGATGTCGAGCGCTGGTGGCGCGCGCTCGTTGAAGCCTGCGCGCGCTTGCCGGAAGGGGAGCGCGCTGTGGTGCGCGGGATCGGCTTTTCCGGGCAGATGCACGGCGTCGTGCTCACCGATGCAGCGGGTCAGGCGCTGCGTCCCGCGATGCTGTGGCCCGACACGCGCGCGCATGACTTGCTCGACGCATGGGCCGTTGAATGGTCAGAGAGCGAAGGCGCGGCGTCGAATCCTGTTGCGCCCGGCATGGCGGGCCCGCTGCTGCGCTGGCTGAAGCAACACGAACCGGCAACTGCCGCTGCTGCGCGCTGGGCGCTTCAACCGAAGGACTGGCTGCGCGTGCGGCTCGCGGGCGCGGCGCAGGAGGCGTTCGTCGCGGATCCGTCCGATGCCTGCGCGACCGCGCTCGCCGCACCCGACGGCGCGTGGGATCTCGCCTTGATCGAGCGTTTGGGATTGCCTGCAGGTTGGTTCGCGCCGCTTGCGCCATCGGGCGCGGCCAGCGGCACGCTTGCCGCCGACGCCGCGCGTGCGCTCGGCGTGCCCGCAGGCGTCGTACTCGCAACGGGCGCGGGCGACACGCCGTGCGCGGCGCTCGGCAGCGGTCTGCGCGAGGAGGGCGACGCCTTGCTCACCACCGGAACCGGCGGCCAGATTCTCGTCACCGTGCGCACGGTGCCCCCCGCACGGCGCGGCCTGCATCGCTATCGATCGGCGAGCGGCGGCTGGTATGCGATGGCCGCGATGCAGAACGTGGGCGTCGCGCTTGAAGCGGCGCGCGGCTGGCTCGCCTACGATTGGGCGCAGGCTTATGAAGAGGCGTTCGCGGTGCCCCCGTCGGCCACGCTCACTTTCCTGCCGTACCTGAGCGGCGAGCGCTCGCCGTGGCTCGACCCGGCGGCGCGCGGCGGCTGGCTTGGCGCGGGCATCGGCGACACGCGCGGCGTGCTGATGCGCGCGGCCTTCGAAGGCGTGGCCTTTGCGTTGCGCGCGGGCCTTGATGCCTTGCGTGAAGCAAATGCCGGCGCAGATAGTGGCACGCCCGATGCGGCCATCGCGACGCTCAAGCTCGCGGGCGGCGGCTCGGTCGATCCGCGCTGGCGGCAACTGCTCGCCGATGTGCTCGGCGCGCAGCTCGACGCCATCGACTGTCCGAACGCCGCCACGCGCGGCGCGGCGCTGCTGGGCGGCGTGGCGGGCGGACATTGGCGCATGGACGAACTCGCGGCGCTTGCGCCGGCGGCCACGCGTGTGGCGCAGCCGCGCGAGGACGCCGCGCTGGCGCAGCGCTATGCACGCTTCATCGATCTCTATGGCCGCGTGCGGACATGGTTTGCCGCCACGTGAGCGAGATCGATAAAGAACAGAACACGACGAACACGGTATCCACGGAGAAACCATGCTGATCCTGATTGAAGAACACGCCTGCTACGACGGCGTGCAGCGCATCTACAAACACGACTCGGAAACGATTGGCCTGCCGATGCGCTTTTCGGTCTATCTGCCGCCGCAGGCGCGCGCGCAGAAGGTGCCGGGGCTGTTCTATCTCGCGGGTCTGACCTGCACGGAGGAAACCTTCCCGATCAAGGCGGGGGCGCAGCGCTTCGCCGCGCAGCACGGCATCGCGCTGATTTCGCCGGACACCAGCCCGCGCGGCGCGAACGTGCCGGGCGAAGCGGATGCGTGGGATTTCGGCGTGGGCGCGGGTTTCTATCTCGACGCCACCCGCGAGCCGTGGGCGAAGCACTGGCGCATGGGCAGCTATGTGCGCGACGAACTGCGCGAAGCGGTGACCGCGAACCTGCCCATCGACGGCGAACGCCTGGGCATCTTCGGCCACTCGATGGGTGGGCACGGCGCGCTCACGCTCGCGCTGCGCAATCCAGAGATTTATCGGTCGGTGTCGGCGTTCGCGCCGATTGCCGCGCCCACGCGTTGCCCGTGGGGCGAAAAGACGTTCTCGGGTTATCTGGGCGAGGACCGCGAAGCGTGGAAACAGTACGACGCCAGCGAACTCGTCGGCCATGCGTCGCGCAAGTTCGAGGAAGGCATTCTCGTCGATCAGGGTCTGGCCGATAACTTCCTCGCCAACCAGCTCAACCCGGACGTGTTCGAAGCCGCCTGCGCGGCGGCGGGCCAGCCGCTCACGCTGCGTCGCCACGAGGGCTACGACCACGGCTATTTCTTTATCCAGAGCTTTATCGAGGATCATCTGGCGCACCATGCGCGCGTGCTGCTGAAGTAAAGCTTCCGACCCCGTGTGAAATTTTGATATCTGGTCAACCTGGTACTATCATCTGGTCAGGTTGATCTTTTTTCTGGAGCACACGGCCATGCCCGCATCCCTCATCGATCCGAAAGCCAGCAAGGAAAGCGCCGAGCGACGCATGGACGATTTTCAGGCGGCCGTGAAGGCGATCGCCGCGCGCGTGGGCGCCACCGACGTCAACGCCGCGGGCACGCCCATCTCGGCGTTCAAGACGAATTATTCGAGCGTGCTCAAGCGCGTGAAGTCCGGCTCGGTCGAGATCGTCAATCAGGGCCCGGAGCCGTTCATCATCCTTGGTCTGGAGCAGGCCGTCGCGCTTATGTCGAACACCGTCAGCGACCGCACCGTGGCGGAAGTGTTCGCCGGGTTGCCATCGGTGAGCGCCACCGGCAAGCTGCCGCGCGACGTCTCCATCGACGCCGAGGATCACTACCGCGTGCCGCGTTAAACACTCACTAGAACATCACAGGCCGTTCATGCCGAGATTCCTGCTGGGCACCAATACGCTCATCGACATGTGTATCGAAGACACCGCCTCGCGCAAATGGATCGAAGGCGGAGTGAAGGCGCGCGACATCAATCTGAGTGTCATCAGCGTGGCGGCCGCGCGCCAGGTGATCGCCCAGCACAAGACCAGCGAGCCGCGCCGCGCGGCGTTCAGGAAGGCGCTCGAAGCGCGTCTTGCGGCGCTCGTGGACGACGGCTCGGTGATGTTGCCGTTCGCCGAAAACGAGGCCGCCGAGTGGGAGCAGTGGCGCGGCCATCATCCGCTTGAGATAGAGAAGGGCGGCCAGCGCCATGCGGTCGGCCAGGACACGCGCATGGTGATCGCCACGGCGGTCGCCAACGGCTGCACGCTGGTCGAACCCGAGGAGACGTACCACCGCGAGCTGCGCAAGCTGCAGGTGGAAGTCGTGTCCCTGCTCGAGGCTTAAGCCCTTGGACGACCAGTTCCGGGTGCCCGACGGCCGGCTCACCCCGGCGCCCGCCTGCACACGCGTGCTGAGCCTGTCGGGCGGCGGTTATCGCGGGCTCTACACGGTGCGGCTGCTGGCGCGCATCGAGGAAAGCGAGCGCTTCGGCAATGGAGGCGCGGCGCCTATTGGTGAGCGTTTCGATCTGATCGCCGGGACTTCCGTGGGCGGCATTCTGGCGGCGGGGCTTGCTGCGGGCGTGAGCGCGGGCGAACTCTACGCGAGGCTCGCGCAATGGGGGCCGACGATCTTCCCGAAGCTCTTCGGCAGCGCCTTGCGCAAGCTCTTTAGCGAAAAGGTCTATTCAGCGGAGCCGCTCGAACTTGCCATCATCGATTGTCTGGACGTCTGGGCGGGCAAGCGCCTGAGCGAGATCGACAAGCCGCTTATGTTGACGACCGTGAGCTGGTCGCTAGGCGAGTTGCGCCTGTTGCGCAGCCGCGGCCTGGCGGGCGACGAAGCCGATACCTTCACGCTGCTCCAGGCAACACGCGCAAGCTCTGCCGCGCCCGCGCATTTCCCGGCGATGCTGCTCGACGACGACTGGCATGTGGACGGCGGTCTGGCCGCCAATTGCCCCGACGCGCACGCGCTCAATCAGGCACAGCGGCGCGGAGTGCCGGTGCGCATGTTGAGTGTCGGCACCACGGGCGTGCGTCATCGCAGCGTGCCAAGCCGTCTGCCGCTGCGCGGCCTTTCGTGGGCGCAGCCCGCGCTCGCGCTGAGCATGGAGGCGCAGGAGCGCATGGCGCAGGCCACTTGCGCGCGCGAGCTACGCGAGCGCTATCTGCATCTGAACAGCGATGCGGGCGCCGATCAGGAGGTGCTGCGCGGACTCGACATCGCCACGCCCGACGCCACGGCGGCGCTTACGCGGCTGGCGGATCAGCGCTTCGAGGAACTGCTCGCCGATGCCGATCAATCGCGCCGTCTGCGTCTGATCCTGGGCGACGGCTGACGTAACGGGCGCATCAGCCAGCTCAGCATGAAAAAACGGCGTCGCGCCTTTCGGTGCAACGCCGTTTTTGCGAGTGCGGTGGAGTCGATCAGCGCCGCCGGATCAGACTCGCGCCATAGACCAGCGCGGCGAGGGCGGTGATCCAGAAGCTCGTCGGCCAATCGGTATAGAAGGCGAGCGTCACGCCGATCCACGCTTGCGCCAGCGCCAGCAGCGCCGCGAGCACGAGACCGGCCGACAGGCGCGTCGTCATGTTCTGCGCGGCGGCGGCGGGGCCGACCATCAGCGTGAACACCAGCAGCACGCCGACAATCTGCGTGCAGGCCGCCACGGCGAGCGCCGCAATCGCCAGAAACAGCACCGAGACGAGACGCAGCGACACGCCCTTGGCTTCGGCCAGTTCCGGCTGCAGCGAAGCGAACAGCAACGGCCGCATGATTGCCGCGAGCGCCGCGAGGCTGGCCACAGCCAGCGCCGCGAGCGCGCCGAGCGTCTCGCGGTTCACGCCCAGCACGTTGCCGAACAGCAGCGACGTGACCTGGGTGGCGTAGGCGGTAAAGAAGTGCAGAAACAGCAGGCCGAAGCCCAGCGCGAGCGAAAGAATCACGCCGATGGCCACATCGCGGCCCGCGAGCTTTTCGCCGAGAGCTCCCATCGACACGCCCGCCGCGAGCGTGAAGCCCACCATGCCCCACATCGGCGAGATGCCGAGCAACACGGCGCCCGTCGCGCCCGTGAAGCCCACATGCGAAAGCGCGTGACCCGCAAAGGTCTGCCCGCGCATCACCAGAAAGTAGCCGACGATGCCCGCGAGCACCGCCACGATGCCCGACGCCGCGAAGGCGTTCACCATGAAATCGTAATCAAGCATCGTGCGAATGGCCGTGGGCGTTGTTGTGGTGGTCCTGAGCGTCGCTGTGGCCGTGATCGTGGCCATGATCGTGGCCGTGTGCATGACCGTGTGCATGACCGTGGTCATGATCGTGCTCGTGTTCGTGGTCGTGCTTTTCGACCTCGACATCGCCCGACATCACGAAAATGCGGCCCTTCATGCGCATCACCTCGATAGGCGAGCCATAGAGACGCGAGAGCACCGGCGCGGTGATGACTTCGTCGACACTGCCGAGTGCCGCCACGCCGTTGCCCAGATACAGCACGCGATCGAGCGCGTTGAGCAGGGGATTGAGTTCGTGCGCCGAGAACAGCACCGCGATGCCGAGTTCACGCTGCACGCGCCGCACGAGTTCGACCACGCCGCGCTGATGGTGCGGATCGAGGCTGATGAGCGGCTCGTCGAGCAGCAGGAGCTTCGGGTCGCCCAACAGGCATTGCGCGAGCAGGAGGCGCTGGCGTTCGCCGCCGGAGAGTTCGGACAGCGGCCGGTCGGCCAGCTTCGTTGCGCCCACCAGGTCGAGCACGCGCTCGACGTCGGCGCGCGTGGCGACGTCCGCACGCGGCAGGCCCCAGCGATGACCGTCGGCAGCCATCGCCACGAAGTCGCGCCCGCGGATTCGGCGGCTCGCCAGCGCCGTGCGCGTCTGCGGCATGTAGCCGATCTTCGGATTGCCGCGCGCCACCGGTTCGCCGAGCACGTGGATCGCGCCGTGCGAAGCGGGCACGAGGCCGAGGATCGAGCGCATCAACGTGGTTTTGCCCGCACCGTTCGGCCCGAGCACGCCGATGAATTCGCCCTGGTTCACGGCGAAATTGGCGTCGCGCAGGATCGTGCGATCGCCGAGCGTGAGCGTCACGCCCGCAACCGTGAGCACCGGCTGGGGCGCGCGGTGGCTGGCGTGGTTTGTCGCCTGTTGAGAAGCGGGCGCGGCTTCGGTCATTGCTTCTGTTCCCTGCTGACTGCGTGTTGTTTGAGGCTTATTTTGTGGCCAGCGCGCGGCTGAGTGCGTCCAGCTGCGCAAGCATCCATTGCTGGAAGTTCACGCCGGCGGGCTGCGTCTCGGTCACGCTGACCGTCGGCACTTTCGATTGCTGCGCAAGGCCGAGCATGCGGCGCGTGAGCGCTTCGGTCGCCTGGCTGTTGTAGATCAGCACATGCACGCGGCGCTCGCGCAGATCGCGCTCGAAGGCGGCGATATCGGAGGCGCTGGCCTCGGTGTCGTTCATCGCCGCCAACTGGAAGCGCAGGTTGCGCATGTCGAGACCAATCGCATCCGACATATAACCGAACACCGGCTCCGTCGCCGTCACCGGCTGGCCCTTGTACTGCGCGCGCAGCGCCGCGACCTTCGCGTCGATCGGCTTGAGCGAGCCGAGAAACGTCGCAAGGTTGGCATCGTACACGCTCTTGTGCGCCGGGTCTGCGGCGTCGAGCGCCGCGCCCACGGCGCGCGCGACGGCGGGCATGGTCTGCGGGTCGTACCAGAGGTGCGGATTGTCGCCCGGTTTCCTGCCGACGAGGTCCGCCGCGACGATGGTTGCGCGCTGGCTGCTCTGGCTGGCGGTCGCGCCCAGCAGCTTGGTCATCCACGGATCGTAGTCCGCGCCGTTGTACACCACCACGCGCGCATGCTGGAGCGCGCGTGCGGTCTTCGGGCTGGCTTCGAACAGGTGTGGGTCCTGGTCGGGATTGCTCAGGATGCTCGTCACGTTCACGTAGTTGCCGCCGATCTGCTTGACCACGTCGCCGTAGAAGTTTTCCGCGGCCACGACGTTGATCGCGGTGTCGGCGGCGTGCGCGGCGGCTGGGCCGAACAGCGCGGCCACGGCTGCCACGGCTGCAAGCGCGGAAATTGCCGAACGCACGGCTGGCGTGCGCAGCGTCGCGCGGGTGAATGCGAACATGGTCCTATCCTTGACGAGAGCGAGGCGTGAGAACGGGCTCCAGGTTGGCGTGCGACACGACGCACCACCCGGAGAGGCCAAAAATCCGTGAAGGCGAGATGATATAACGTAACGCGAAAGATGGCGAGCCAGCCTGGTGGCGCGATGGTTACGGGGTGTTGAAACGACGCGCGACCGGGCGCGGGAAATGCGCGCTATCCAGCGCTGGACGGACGTTGGCCGCACGCCTTGCGCGTTGCACCATCGAAATCCGCTGCGCTGGCGTTTGTCCGCCTTGACATGTGTGCGTGCGTATCCGATCATTCGACCACCAAGAGAGCAAATGCTCATGCGGTGAGCGAGTGTTCAGGCTATGAGCCTGGCATCGAAACTGATGCGGCTCATCGGCATGAAAGACATTGGAGACAAACCTGTGGCACATCCCGCGTACCCGGCGGCAGGACGTTTGCAGGACAAGGTGGCCGTGCTGACCGGCGCGGCCAGCGGCATTGGCGAAGCGGTTGCGCGCCGCTATCTGGACGAAGGCGCGCGCTGCGTGATCGTCGACGTGAAGCCGGCCGACGCCATCGCGCCCGCTCTTAGCGAAGCTTTCCCCGAGCGCGTGCTCGCGCTGAGCGCCGACGTCACGCGCCGCGAGGACATCGAGCGCATTGTGAGCGACGCGGTTGGCCATTTCGGCCGCATCGACATACTCTTCAACAACGCGGCGCTGTTCGACATGCGACCGCTGCTCGACGAATCCTGGGATATCTACGACCGTCTCTTCTCGGTCAACGTGAAGGGCATGTTCTTTCTGATGCAGGCCGTCGCGCGCCGCATGGTGGACCAGGGCCACGGCGGCAAGATCATCAATATTTCCTCGCAGGCGGGACGGCGCGGCGAGGCACTTGTTTCGCACTACTGCGCAACCAAGGCGGCGGTGCTCAGCTATACGCAGTCGGCGGCGCTGGCGCTCGCGCCGCACAGGATCAACGTGAACGGCATCGCGCCTGGCGTGGTGGACACGCCGATGTGGGAGCAGGTGGACGCGCTGTTCGCGCGCTACGAGAACCGGCCGCTGGGCGAGAAGAAGCGCCTGGTCGGCGAGGAAGTGCCGCTCGGGCGCATGGGCCTGCCCGAAGACCTCACGGGCGCGGCGCTTTTTCTCGCCAGCGCCGACGCCGATTACATCACCGCGCAGACGCTCAACGTGGACGGCGGCAACTGGATGAGCTGACGCGCGCTTGAAACGCATCTGACGAGTTAGACCCAGGCAGCACGACATAACGTAACAACAAAGGAGACAACGTCATGAAACCCGTATTCAAGACCGTGCTGCGTAGCATCAGCGCGGGCGCGCTGATCGCCGCGGCCGGTGCCGCGCACGCGCAGACCGTTACCGTTGCGATGTTGAACAACCCGGACATGATCGAGCTGAAGAAGCTCTCGCCGGCCTTCGAGAAAGCCAATCCGGGCATCAAGCTGAACTGGGTGATTCTCGAAGAAAACGTGCTGCGCCAGCGCGCCACCACCGACATCACGACCAATAGCGGCCAGTTCGACGTGATGATGATCGGTACCTATGAAGCGCCGCAGTGGGGCAAGCGCGGCTGGCTGGCGCCCATGACGGGCCTGCCCGCCGACTACGATCTCAACGACGTCGTGAAGACCGCGCGTGACGGTCTGTCGTACAACGGCACGCTGTTCGCGCTGCCGTTCTACGTCGAAAGCTCGATGACGTACTACCGCAAGGATCTGTTCGCGGCCAAGGGCCTGAAAATGCCCGACCAGCCGACCTACGACCAGATCCGCGACTTCGCCGACAAGCTCACCGACAAATCGGCGGGCACCTACGGCATCTGTCTGCGCGGCAAGGCGGGTTGGGGCGAGAACATGGCCTATGTGACGACGGTGGTGAACACCTTCGGCGGGCGCTGGTTCGACGAGAAGTGGCACGCCCAGCTCACCACGCCGGAATGGAAGAAGGCGGTGAACTTCTACGTCGACATGCTCAAGAAAGATGGCCCTCCGGGAGCCAGCTCGAACGGCTTCAACGAAAACCTCACGCTGATGTCCTCGGGCAAGTGCGCGATGTGGATCGACGCGACGGTAGCCGCCGGCATTCTCTACAACAAATCGCAGTCGCAGGTGGCCGACAAGATCGGCTTCGCCGCCGCGCCGACGGCCGTGACGCCGAATGGCGCGCACTGGCTGTGGTCGTGGGCGCTGGCGATTCCGAAGTCGTCGAAGTCGCAGGACGCCGCCAAGAAGTTCATCGAATGGGCCACCTCGAAGCAGTACATCGAAATGGTCGCGAAGGATGAAGGCTGGGCCTCGGTGCCGTCGGGCACGCGCGTGTCGACCTATCAGCGCCCCGAGTACAAGCAGGCCGCGCCGTTCTCGGACTTCGTGCTCAAGGCGATCCAGACCGCCGATCCGAATCATCCGACCGCCAAACCGGTGCCGTACACGGGTGTTCAGTTCGTCGGGATTCCTGAATTCCAATCGTTCGGCACGGTCGTGGGTCAGAGCATTGCCGGTGCAGTGGCAGGCCAGATGAGCGTCGATCAGGCGCTGGCAGCGGGTAATGCTGCGGCCGATCGCGCGGTGGCGCAGGCCGGTTATCAGAAGTAAGCATCAGCCCTAACGCCGGATACGTACGCGCCCACGCTGGCCGCGTGCGTATCCGGTGAAGCAGGACACGGCGCCGTGCCCCCGCCCGGCGCGCAACAGAGAAGGGTGGTCCTTATGCGTCATCTCCATCTCCCCATGCCCCTATTCAATCGAACCCGAGCGCCCAAACCGAATACGCAGCACGTGGAAACGCGCCGCTCGGCGTCGCGCTGGCTGGTCTCGCCTTCGGTCGCCGTCCTGCTGCTGTGGATGACGATTCCGCTCGCGATGACGATCTGGTATTCGTTCACGCGCTATAACCTGCTGAACCCCGACCTCAAGGGTTTCGCGGGCCTCGACAATTACAAGTTCCTCGCGACCGATCCCTCGTTCCTGCCCTCGATTGCGCACACCATCGAGCTGATCGTCGCCGTGCTGCTGATTACGGTGGTGGGCGGCGTGCTGATGGCGGTACTGTTCGACCGCAAGTTCGTCGGCATGGGCGTCGCGCGTCTGTTTGCGATCGCGCCGTTCTTCGTGATGCCCACGGTGAGCGCGCTGATCTGGAAGAACATGATCCTGCATCCGGTGTATGGCCTCGTCGCCATCGCGATGCGCTCGATGGGCATGACGCCGATCGACTGGTTCGCCGAATATCCATTGTTCGCGGTCATCCTGATCGTGGCGTGGCAATGGCTGCCGTTCGCGTTCCTGATTCTCTTCACGGCGATCCAGTCGCTCGACCAGGAGCAGAAGGAAGCCGCGAAGATCGACGGTGCCGGGCCCATCTCGCTGTTCTTCTACATCACGCTGCCGCACCTGCGCCGCGCGATTGCCGTCGTCGTGATGATGGAGTCGATCTTCCTGCTGTCGATCTTCGCCGAGATCTACACGACCACGGGCGGCGGTCCCGGCAACGCGACCACCAACCTCACTTACCTGATCTACTCGATGGGCCTGCAACAGTTCGACGTGGGCATCGCATCGGCAGGCGGCATTCTGGCTGTCGTGCTGGCGAACATCGTGTCGTTCTTCCTCGTGCGCATGCTCGCGCGCAACCTCAAAGGGGAGTACGAAAAATGAGCCAAGTCACTGCTTCCCGCGTGCCCGATTCGCCGCACGCGGTCAACCGCTCCTCGCCGCTGCAGTTCATTGGCCGCGTGGTGCCGGGGCTGCTGGCGTGGGTGATCGCCATCGCGCTGTTTTTCCCGATCTTCTGGATGACGATCACGGCGTTCAAGACCGAGCAGCAGGCCTACGTGCCGACGATCTTCTTCATGCCGACGCTCGACAGCTTCCGCGAGGTGTTCGCCCGCAGCAACTACTTCGCGTTTGCGTGGAATTCGGTGCTGATCTCAGCGGGCGTGACGATCGTCTGCCTGATCCTGGCCGTGCCCGCTGCGTACGCAATGGCGTTCTTCCCGAACCATCGCACGCAGAAGATCCTGCTGTGGATGCTGTCCACCAAGATGATGCCGTCGGTGGGCGTGCTGGTGCCGATCTATCTGCTGTGGAAAAACACCGGTCTGCTGGATACGGTGAGCGGGCTGATCATCGTCTACACGCTCATCAATCTGCCAATTGCGGTGTGGATGGCGTACACCTACTTCAACGAAATTCCGCGCGACATTCTGGAAGCCGGCCGCATGGACGGCGCGGCCACGTGGCAGGAAATCGTCTATCTGCTCATGCCAATGGCAGTGCCTGGGCTGGCGTCCACCGCGCTCCTATTGATCATTCTTTCGTGGAACGAAGCATTCTGGAGCATCAACCTCTCAAGCTCGAACGCGGCGCCGCTCACGGTGTTCATCGCTTCGTATTCGAGTCCTGAAGGGTTGTTCTGGGCCAAGCTCTCCGCCGCCTCGTTGCTGGCGGTTGCGCCGGTGCTGATCGTTGGCTGGCTTTCGCAGAAGCAACTGGTGCGCGGCCTTACCTTCGGAGCGGTCAAGTAATGACTCATGTCGCAATTCAGGCATTGATCTGCGACTGCGACGGCGTGCTGATCGACAGCGAAGCGGTGGCGGCAAGCGTTCTGGTGCGCGAACTCGAAGCGCGCTGGCCCGGTGCGGTGGTCGCGCCGGTGCTGATGCCGCTGCTCGGCCAGCGTATCGAGCGCGTGCTGGGCGGCACGAGCGAAGCGCTGGGACGTCGTTTGACTGACGCCGATATCGCCGCGATCCGCGCCGTGGCCGAACGCGAAGCCGCTCTAGCGCCGCTGTTCCCGGGCGTGACTGAAGCGCTCGACGCGATTGCGCTCACCAAGGCCTGCGCGAGCAACAGCTATACGGCCGTGGTGCGCCAGGTGCTGGAGCGCACGGGCCTCGCGCGCTTCTTTGGCGATCGTATCTATTGCGCCGATGCGGTCGCCAAACCCAAGCCCGCGCCCGATGTGTATCTGGCCGCGGCGCAAGGCCTGGGTGTCGCGCCGCAAGCGTGCATCGTGGTGGAAGACAGCGTGACCGGCGTGACCGCCGCGCGCGCGGCGGGCATGCGGGTGCTTGGCTTCGTGGGCGGCGCACACGTGGGCGGCGACGCGCATGCGCTCGAATTGCGCGAAGTGGGTGCCCAAACCATCTTCGACGATATGCGCATGCTGCCGGGGCTGGTCGCGGACTGGATGCAGAGCGCCGAGGCGCGCGCGTAGTACTGAACGTACCCAACATGCTGAAAATCGCGGTGCACTGGGAAAGACGCACCGCAACGAATGGAGACACATCATGGCAAGCGTGATCCTGAGAAACGTGCTCAAGCGCTACGACGACACCGAAGTCCTGCGCGACGTGAACCTCGATATCGCCGATGGCGAGTTCGTCGTGTTCGTCGGCCCGAGCGGCTGCGGTAAGACCACGCTCATGCGGATGATCGCGGGCCTGGAAGACATCAGCGGCGGCGATCTGACGATCGACGGCACGCGCATGAACGACGTGCCGCCCGCCAAGCGCGGCATCGCGATGGTGTTCCAGTCCTACGCGCTCTATCCGCATATGACGCTGTACGACAACATGGCGTTTGGCCTCAAGCTCGCGGGCACGAAAAAGCCCGAGATCGACGCGGCCGTGAAGAACGCCGCCAGGATCCTGCACATCGACCATCTGCTCGACCGCAAGCCCAAGCAACTGTCGGGCGGCCAGCGCCAGCGTGTGGCGATCGGGCGCGCGATCACGCGCAAGCCCAAGGTGTTCCTGTTCGACGAGCCGCTGTCGAACCTCGACGCCGCGCTGCGCGTGAAGATGCGTCTGGAATTCGCGCGCCTGCACGACGAACTCAAGACCACCATGATCTACGTGACGCACGACCAGGTGGAAGCGATGACGCTGGCGGACAAGATCGTGGTGCTCTCGGCGGGCAATGTCGAGCAGGTTGGCAGTCCGAATCGTCTTTATCACTCGCCGGCGAACCGCTTTGTGGCAGGGTTCATCGGCTCGCCCAAGATGAACTTCCTCGACGGCCAGATCCAGCAGGTCGATAGCGACGGCATCGTGGTGCGCTACGCGAGCGGCGAGACGCAGAAGGTGTCGGTCGAACCGCGCGGCGCGCGCGAGGGCGACAAGGTCACGGTTGGCATCCGCCCTGAGCATCTGCATGTGAACGCTGGCGAATACGGCGTGAGCGCGAAGGCGATGACGGTGGAGTCGCTCGGCGACGCGGCCTATCTGTATGCCGAATCGGCGGTTGCGCCCGATGGCCTGATCGCACGCATTCCGCCGCTGGAAAAGCACGAGCGCGGCGAAGTCATGAAGCTGGGCACGACGCCCGACCATTGCCATCTGTTCGACGCGCAAGGGCTGGCGTTCGAGCGGCGCTTCGCGCAGGAAATGGCGGCTTGAGATTGAGGTGTTGTTGAAGTCGTTCGTTGTCGTTGTCTGAGGTTGCCTTGCCCCAACAAGGGACGCCCGCTTTCGAGCGGGCTTTTTTTTGCACGCGTTTTTTGCGCACGTGAAGGCGGGAAAAGGAGGGAGGGCGCTATGATCCAGCGTCCCAAATCCGACAGCGTGCCATCATGATCCGAAAGATCGCGTCGATCGCGAGTGCTCTCGCGGCATCGTCACTTTTGCTGGGCGCATTCTCCGCGCACGCAGCCGATGTACCCGCAACGGTCGAGCAGCAGGTGGAAGCGCGCCTGGATAATCAGCATGAACTCCAGCCGCCGATCATCGACGCCAGCCCGGTCATGCCAGGCGCGTGGGTCTATTTCACGGACAACCTGACGAAGCGTCCAGGTCTGACCGACAACAACCGGCCGTACACGCTGGACGCGCATCTGATCTACGAAGACGCCGATCACGTCTGGCACGATCAGTTGTTCGACCGCTATCAGGAAGACGGCGGCATTCCGGCAATCGCCTCGGTGTTTTTCGCGCATGCGGACCAGACGCCTAAAAGCAAAAGCCTGGTCGTGCTCGTGCAGACGCCACAACAGCATTACGACTTCGGCGGCGATTTCTACGATGGTTATGTTTACAAGCTGACGGGCTCAACGCCGCAGGGCGCGGTGTTCGTGGGCCTGCAAAACGACGCAAGCGCGCCGTTCATCGGCCAGTGTCAGTGCGGATTCCGCGACGGCCATACGGAACACGCGCGCTATCCCAACGCCGATGCGATCCGCAAGGCGTTGGCGCAGACCTATCCGCGGAAATAAGCGCGAGCCTAAGACCCCTTAGACCGCTTAGATCGCTTCACCCAGCGCCGCGCGCGCGCATGCCTCGTCAGTCACCAGACCCGAGAGCCAGCCGCCCTTGAGCGCTGCGATCAAGGCCTCGCGCTTGCGCGCGCCGCCCGCAAAGCCGATGGTCGGGCGCTTGGGCGGCGAATCCAGATGCAGGCTCGTCACGCGCCGCCCGGTGGGTGAATCGACGCGACGGCCATCGGCATCGATCGGCAGCCCGAGCATTTCGGCGATGGCGCCCAGCCGCATCAGCTCGTGCACCTCGTCCGTGGTCAGGAAGCCGTCCTCGTGCAGCGGACAATGCTCGCCGATATTGCCGATACCCACGAAGGCCACATCGGCCTCGCCGGAGAGCGACTCGACGATGCGATAGAGGCGGTGATTGCACCACTGTGCGCGCTCGGCTTCGTTATCGGCGATCAGCGGTGCCGGCAGCAGGAAGTGCTTGCCGCCGGTCTTTTCGGAGATATGCAGCGCGACGTCGTAGCGGTTCGAGGAGCCGTCCTGCGCAATCGCTCCAACCATCGAGACAAGCCGGTGCTGTGGCCGCTCGATCTGCGCGATCTGATCGACGGCGGCCTTGAGCGTACGCCCGCTGCTCACCGCGACCACCATCGGCCGTTCCTCGTTCAGATAGCGCTCCATCACCTGCGCGCCCGCCACGGCGAGCTTGCGGTCGATGGCTTCCTGCGTGTCGCCGTCGACGGGCACCACTTCGCACATCGCGAGGCCGTAGCGCTTCGAGAGCCGGTCCGCGAGCGCGAGACAGTCGGCCAGTTGATGATCGACGCGCACGCGGATCAGGTTCTTCTCGACCGCGAAGGCTACGAGCCGCTGCGCGACTGGGCGCGAGACCTGGAGCTTTTCGGCGATCTCGTTCTGGGTGTTGCCGGCCACGTAGTAGAGCCACGCGGCGCGGGTGGCGAGATCGAGTTTTTCGGTGGACTTGGGCACGGTGGTGGTGAGGATCGGCGCGAGCGTTGTTGGATGGCGGGCGAAGTGTACTGGATCGGCGTCGTCCTTACGCCAGCCTTTCGCGCGCGGGATCGAACAGTGGCCGCACATGCCGGTAGAGCGCGCGATAGGACGCCAGCCGTTCGCGCAGCGCCGCGTGGCGCGCGGCATCGGGCGTGTATTCGGCTGTCACGGTCGCCTTGGCGAGCACGGTGTCGAAGTCGCCGCCCGCTGCCAGCCAGCCCAGGCGTGCCGCGCCAAGCGCCGCGCCGGTTTCGCCGCCGCCGTGCTGGCGCGTGGGCGTGTCGAACGCGTCGGCCACCAGTTGCGCCCAGTAGGCGCTGCGCGCGCCGCCGCCGAGCATCGAAAGCGGGCCGACTTCGGTACCAGCCGCGCGCAGGGCGTCGAGGCCGTCGGTGAGCGCAAGCGTCACGCCTTCGAGCACCGCGTAGCCCAGCAGCGCGCGATCGGTCGCGTGCGTCATGCCGAAGAACACGCCCTGCGCGTACGGGTCGTTGTGCGGCGTGCGCTCGCCCGAGAGATACGGCAGAAAGAGCGGCGCCTGGCCAAGCGTGCGCGCGTCGAGCTTTTCGACTTCGGCGAGCAGGGTGGGCTCGTCGGTGCCGGTGAGCTTGCAGACCCAGCGCAGGCAACTGGCCGCCGAGAGCACCACGCTCATCTGATGCCAGCGATCGGGAATCGCGTGGCAGAACGCGTGCACCGCCGAGGCCGGATTGGGCGCGAAGCGGTCGCCGATCACGCACAGCACGCCCGAAGTGCCGAGCGAGACGAAGCCGTCGCCCGGCTGCACCGCACCGATGCCGATCGCGCTGGTGGCGTTGTCGCCGCCGCCCGCCGCGACCACCACGTCTTCACGCAGGCCGAACTCGCGCGCGACGGCGGCGAGCAGCGTGCCGGACGGTGCGCTGCCTTCGGCGAGCGCGGGCATCTGCGCGCGCGTCATGTTGCAGGCGTCGAGCAGCGC
>NZ_DASZJJ010000279.1:0-4427 GCF_035948235.1 Paraburkholderia sp.
AGAGCTTGTCACCAAGGAGAACTTCATGTTGCACGGCGACATTTCGAGCAGCAAAGACACCGTCGGCGTCGCGGTGGTGAACTACAAGATGCCGCGTCTGCACACCAAAGCGGAGGTGCTCGACAACGCACGCCGTATCGCCGATATGGTGACCGGCATGAAGCAGGGCTTGCCCGGCATGGATCTCGTGGTGTTCCCTGAGTACTCCACGCACGGCATCATGTACGACCGCGAGGAGATGTTCGATACGGCGACCACGATACCCGGCGAAGAGACGGATATTTTCGCCGCGGCGTGCCGCAAAGCCAACGTGTGGGGCGTGTTCTCGATCACGGGCGAGCGCCACGAGGAACATCCGCGCAAGGTGCCGTACAACACGCTCGTACTGATCGACAACCATGGCGAAATCGTGCAGAAGTACCGCAAGATCATGCCGTGGACGCCGATCGAAGGCTGGTATCCGGGCGACCGCACCTATGTGACGGACGGGCCGAAAGGCCTCAAGATCAGCCTGATCATTTGCGACGACGGCAACTATCCGGAGATCTGGCGCGACTGCGCAATGAACGGCGCGGAACTGATCGTGCGCTGCCAGGGCTATATGTATCCGGCCAAGGAGCAGCAGGTGATGGTCGCGAAGGCCATGGCGTGGATGAATAACACCTATGTGGCCGTGGCCAACGCCACTGGCTGGGATGGCGTGTATTCGTACTTCGGCCACTCGGCGATTGTAGGTTTTGATGGGCGCACGCTTGGAGAATGCGGCGAAGAGGAAATGGGCGTGCAATACGCTGAGCTATCGGTGGGCATGATTCGCGATGCGCGGCGCAACATGCAGTCGCAGAACCATCTGTACAAGTTGCTGCATCGAGGCTACACCGGCACAATCAATTCCGGCGATGGTGCTAATGGCGTGGCGACTTGTCCGTTTGGCTTCTATCAACGCTGGATTCAGGATCCGGAGCGCACACGCCGTAGCGTCGAAGCCTTGACGCGTTCCACGCCCGGAACTGCGGAGTGCCCGATTGAAGGCATTCCACATGGCGAATGACCGTTGATCACTCGATCGATCTCGCATCAAATCGATCGATTCCGGCAATCCCTATCCAATCTGGTAGCTCCTCGCGCGTAGCGAAGCCGTTATATTGTCTGCGCCACGAGCGGGGACAAGGATTCACTACGCGGCGAACACAGAATAGCCAGCGGACGCCGCGCCGTCGCCCGTCGTGGCTGACGGTTTTCGCGTCTTGCCGATTGCATTTCCCGACTCCGGCGGTCTCTACCGCTTCTCCTATGATGCATAAAATAAGGAGTCTGAAATATGTCGTGCAATCCGGCTGCACAAACATCCCAGGCGGCCAACGCCGCGCAGGCCAATCCCGGCACGCTTCCTCCGTCTCCCTGTCATTGCGATAGCGATCCCGTCGAAGGTCTGCGCCAGCTATTCGTCGATTATGCGCAGGGCCGCGCGCTCATGGCGGGCCGCGATCCCGCCACGCGCCCGGTGTTTCTGCGTCTTCACGGCGCGGCGCACGCACGGTTCATCGTGCGTGACGATTTACCCGACGCGCTGCGTGTCGGCGTGTTTGCGAAGGCCGGCGAATATGCGGCCTGGGTGCGCTTTTCCGCGGATGTGCAGCCGGGCAACCCCGATCTGAAGGGCACCACGGGCATCGGCATCAAGCTGTTTGATGTGGACGGCCCAAAGCTGCTCGAACCCGATACCGATGCGAAAACGCAGGACTTTATCCTGCAGAACCACGACGTGTTCTTTGTCGATACGGCGAAGGATATGTGCGAATTCACCTGCCAGTCGCTGCATGGGCAGCGAGATGCCTATCTCGCGAGCCATCCGGTGACGGCGGGCATTCTCGACGAGATGAAAAAGGTGGTGGAATCGGTGCTGACGACGCCATACTGGAGCTGCCTGCCGTCGCGCTTCGGGCAGACGCGTCACGTCAAGTACAAGATCGAGCCGGTCGACGCTGCGCAGCCGGACACGTCGCCCGATTTCGCCGATCCGTTCTATCTGCGCGCGGACCTGCATCAGCGTCTGCGCAACGGCCCGGCGCGTCTGCGCTTCATGGTGCAGTTCCAGACCGATCCGGATTCGATGCCGCTCGACGCCGCCACGGTGCGCTGGAGCGAAACTGCTAGCGAGCCGATCGAAGTGGCCGTGCTCGAACTGCCGCAGCAGGATCTCGATACGCGCGGGCAGAGCACCTACGGCGAAAATCTCGCCTTCAATACGTGGCATTCGCTGGAAGCGCACAGCCCGGTCGGCAGCATCGCCGAGGCGCGCAAGGTGGTGTATCGTGCGTCCGCGTTCAACCGGCGCAACGTCAATGGCGTGCCGCTCGGCGAGCCGGCGCAGGCGCGTCCGCCGCAATATGCGCCGGGTGTCGATTATCCGGCTGCGAAAGACAGCAATATCGTGCGCGCGGCCATTCATCCGGCAATCGGCATCGCGCGCGTGGGCAATAGCGCGGCGCAATATTACGTCGGCCCGCAGTTGATCGAACCGCCTGCGATGCCGGAGTCGTTCTATCGCGATTCGACGGGCGCGCTCAAGCGCGAGGCCGCGCAGTTCCGCGTGTACGGCTACAACGCGGCGGGCGAGGTCGTGCGCGAACTGACGGGCGGCTGGGCCGACGTGAAGTGGCAGGTCCACCTCGCGAACCGCAAGGCCGCGTGGTATCGGTGGCAACAAGCGATGGACATTCCGGAGTCTGCCGATTTGACCGTGCCGCTGCGCAACAAGGACGTGACGGCGCGCGAGACGCTCGTGATCGACGCGGGGATGCAGCACGTCGCGGGCGCGAATGCCGCGCCGGTCGTGTGCGCGGGCGAGTTCTGCGGCGTGCCGGTCAAGATCGGCGAATTGCTGACCGATGGCGAAGGGCGTCTTGTCGTACTTGGCGGCCATGGCATATCGGCTTCACCGACCCATGCGCCGATTTACGACCCCAAAGACAAGCAGAGCTTCATCAATGCCGATGGGTGGTACGACGACACCTGCGACGGCACGGTCGGCGCAACGGTCACGATCGAAGGTCGCCCGATCCCGGTCGAGCCAGCTTGGGTCGTGACCGCGCCGCCCGACTATGCGCCGGGCGTGAAGGGCGTGCGCACGCTTTACGATCTGCTCTATGACGTCTACGTGCAGGCCGGCTGGCTCAGTGAACCGGCGATGGTGTCTTTCGCGAGCGACGTGCAGCCGGTACTGCAACGGCTCACGGACCTGCAGTGGGTGAACCAGGGATTTGCGACCCAATTTGGCTTTGAAGGCCGTTTCGATTTCAGCGACGCGGCGCTGCTGAAGCGGCTTTCGCAATTGCCCGCGCCAGGCGGATACGACGTGAACGCGGAATTGCGCCGCCAGATCTTCAACAGCTTCCGTCCGCCCGAGGGCGCCGACGGCAACCAGATGCCGTGGCCGTGGATTTACGGCGACGCGATGACTGTGCCCGCAGGCGAGAGCCCGCGCCAGAACGCATCGGTGAGCGCCACGCAATATACGCGGCTCAAGCGCTGGGCCGAAGGCGATTTCATCGACGACTGGCAGGCGCAGCGCAAAACGTACGCGGGCATCGACGACGTGCCGCTCGCGGATCAACCCGCCACGCTGGACCGTGCGGCGCTCGACTTCTGTCTCGCCGATGCTTTCCATCCGGGTTGCGAAATGACCTGGCCGATGCGGCATCTGTCGCTGTACTACAAGCCGTTTCGCATTCGCGCGCGAGCACCGGGCGTGCCGGAGACGAATTACGGCCCGACGCTCGACCAGGCGCGCGCCCTGGGCATCGACGGACCGTTGCACGCGCAAGGACCGGGCGACATCAATCGCTGGATGGGGCTGCCGTGGCAGGCCGATACCGCATATTGCCGCGCGGGCTATGACACGGAGTACGATCCGTTCGCGCCCACCTTCTGGCCTGCACGCGTGCCGAATCACGTGCTGAGCGCGAGTGACTATGCGATCGTCACCGATCCGCGGCAATCGCCTGCGAAGCGCCGCGAAGCCTTCGCCAACCGCACGAACTGGAACAAGCCACTGCACGGCGATACGGCGACCCAGATGGAACAGATGGTCCGCATCTTCGGCTCGATGGGGCATCTGACGCCGCAGCCGGGCGTGCCGGGCGACACTGAGTTTCCAGCGTCGATGCGCGTTGCCACGTATGGCCCGGATGTGCCGCTCGCCGATGCGTCGAGCGAAGTACCGGCGCAGTTGCCTGCCGAGGCCGAAGCCGTCACGGTGGCTGCGACGCCAGGACTGAAGGCGGCCGCCCAGGGCCGTGGGCGCGTGCTGCCGCGCGGGGCAAACTTCCGCTCGGTCGAGGAGGCCGAGTCCGCGCCACGGCCAGTGCGCTCACCGCGCAAGCCCTGAGATGACGCAAGCGGCCTATGACGTGGCCATCGCCGGG
>NZ_DASZJJ010000280.1:0-13198 GCF_035948235.1 Paraburkholderia sp.
CGAACAGAATCGCGGCAACATGCCTCGCGACGAGATGATCCGCAGCGCTGAGCGCATGATCACGTTCTATCTCGCGCGTGTGAACGACGACGACTGGCCGATGATCGACGCCAATCTTTCGCTCGTCGACCAGACCCGCGAAAACCTGCGCCATGTGGTGCGCGGCATGCCGGCACGCCAGCGCGTGTACGAAGAAATCAAGGCGCGCGCTTCCACGCGTTTCGCGCCGATGACGGTCGCGCGTATCGTCGGCGACGGCAATACGGCACTGGTGGCGGGCAGCTATGCGATCCCCGGCACCTTCACTCGCGAAGCGTGGTTCCAGTACGTGCAGCCGGCGATCCGCGATGCAGCTACGAAGGAGCTGCAGGCGAAGGATTGGGTGCTCAACACGTCCGCGTCCGACGACCTCACGCTCGAAGGCAGCCCGGAGCAGATCCAGAAAACCCTCGTGGGCATGTACAAGGCTGAATACGCGCAGCACTGGCAGAAGTTCATGCAGGGCATTGCCGTGCAGGACTTCGGCAGCTTCGGTCAGGCCGTCGATGCGATGAACCGCCTGGGCGACCCGCAGGATTCGCCGATCCGCAAGATCCTCGAAACCGCTTATGACCAGACGTCGTGGGACAACCCGTCGCTCGTCAATACCACCATCAAACAGGCGCAAAGCGGCATCAAGGGCTGGTTCAAGAACCTGTTCTCGCGCGCCACGAACGGCACGGTGGAAGCGAATATCGACATCAACGGCAATCCGGTCGAAATCCCGATGGGACCGATTGGTCAGGCGTTCGCGGGTCTGGGCCGCATCGTCGTCACGCACGACAACGGCTCCATGCTCAAGGGCTATATGGATTCGCTCTCGAAGGTGCGCACGCGCTTTAACACCATCAAGAATCAGGGCGATCCGGGACCGGGCGCGCGCCAGCTGATGCAGCAGACGCTCGACGGCAATGGTTCGGAGCTGGCCGATTCGCTCAAGTTCGTCGACGAACAGATGCTCACGGGTCTGACCGACGATCAGCGCAAGGCGCTGCGTCCCCTGCTCGTGCGTCCGCTCATGCAGGCCTACGCCGTGGTGATCCAGCCTGCCAGCGTCGAAGTGAACAAGGTGTGGAATGCGCAGGTGTACCAGCCGTTCCAGGCGTCGCTTGCCAGCAAGTACCCGTTCGCGGGTACGGCGAAGGTCGAAGCCGGCGCGAGCGAAATCGCCCAGATGTTCGGCCCGGACGGCGCGATCTCGAAGTTCGTGAGCACCACGCTCGGGCCGCTCGCGGTTCGTCGCGGCGACACGCTCACCGCACGCACCTGGGGCGATATGGGCCTCGCGCTCACGCCGGACTTCACGAATGGCTTTGCCAACTGGGTCGCACCGCTCGCGGGCGGCGCAGCAGGCGCAAGCGGCGGCTCTACCGAACCGCAGACCGTGTTCCAGATCCTGCCGCAGCCGTCGACCGGCACGACCGAATACACGATCGCGATCGACGGCCAGCAGCTGCGTTATCGCAACACGCCGCCGCAGTGGACCAACTTCGTGTGGCCGAACCCGAGTGGCTCACCGGGCGCTACGCTGTCTGCGACCACGTTCGACGGCCGCACGATCCAGCTCGTCAACGAGCCGGGCCGCTACGGTCTGGAGAAGCTGATCAACTCGGCGCAGCGCAGCCGTCGTCCGGACGGCACCTTCGACCTGACGTGGACGCAAGGCAGCGTGACGGTGTCGCTGAGTATGCGCATCATCAGCACCTCGCAGCCCACCGCATCGAGCGGCGACGCGCCGCAACAGCAAGGTCTGCGCGGCGTGCAGCTGCCGTCGTCGATCGCCGGCGTCGGCGCGGCCGGCGGTGCAGCGAGCGGTGCGCAGGCACAGAACACGCCGGGCGCCAGCGCGCCCGCCGACGCCCAGGCCGCCACCAGCGCGCCGCAAACCACGGCGCCGGCAACCGTTGCTGGCACAACCAACTCGCAGGGAGTTGCGCAATGACGCAAACCGTTCAGGCGCAGATCGCCTACTTCGGCAAAATTCCGTCGCGTGGCGACTTCGTGAAGAGCGCGCACAATCCGCAGCTGCTGCAAACGCTGGACACCTGGATTGCCGAGGCGATGAATATGCTCACCGACGATCCGCGCTGGAAGATCGTCTATGAAGAAGCGCAGCCGATGCACTTTGCGTTTCTCGGCTCGCAAAGCCGCCTGGCGATCGCGGGTCATATGGTGGCGAGTCACGATCAGTCGTCGCGGCGCTTTCCGTTTCTCGCCGCGACCGCGCTGGAAGTCGAGCAGCCGCTCGCATTTCTCGCGCGTAGCCCGCTGGCTTTTGCGCGGCTGTGGGCGCGCGTGTCCACACAGATGCAGCCACTACTAGGACCGAGCGAACCGTCGGGCGCACTGCAGGCGCTAGGCGAGACGCATGTGCCGGTGGACGTGGGCGGCACGGGCAATCCGCACGACGGCACTTTCGCGGACTTCATCGAGCACCAGACGCTGTCCGGTCTCGAACAGATGCTGCTGGCCAGCGGCCATCCGGTGCGCCTGAAAGGCGCGATGCTCGCACTCGGTTCGCTGCTGCGCCCCGTGATGCAAAGCGGCACGGCGCACCTGGAACGCGGTCTGACGCTGCCGCTGCCGACCGATCCGTTCTATCGCAGCCTCGTAGGCGCTTTCTGGCTCGAACTGATCGCGCCCTTCGTTTCGAAGGCCGATTTCGAACTGGCGATTTTCCTCGGCACCATCGCGCAGCGCGAACGGCTCATCATCGGCTTCAACGGCGCGTCTGCGAAGACGCTGCATAGCGTGGTCGATCCGCAAACCTATTCCGCTCACAATATCGATATCGACGACCCCGAATGGGTCGACGATCATGCACAAAGCGACCATGGCATCAGCAAACTCGTCAGCTACCTCGATCAACCGCAACTTTCGCTGCGCGTCGCCATCGACACGTTCCGCGAAGCGTTCATCGGGGAGCCGGTCAATGGCCGCCGTGGCTAAACGCAGCGGCGTGGCCGCGGCGGCAGCGCTGAGCTTCGTCGCGCTCTCCTCGCTTGCAACGCAGGCGTGGGCCGATGACGGCAGCCCCGCGCGCGTCTCGCCCATCGTGACGAACGGTGTGACGGTCAGCGGCACGATCCCGGCCGCATCGGGCGCACCGACCACGTTGACGGGCCAGGCCAATGCCGCCACGCCATCCGCTTCCGCGCCGCGCAGCGCTACGGCATCCACGCCCGCCCCCGTCGATGCGACGCCGGGCCAGGTCGTGGCAGGCGGCAAGGTACCGGACGAAGCGACGCACGCCGCCGTGCTGCAACGCCTGCGCGATACTTACGGCGCGGGCAACGTGGTCGATCAGATCGAAGTGGGCGATGTCGCAACGCCGCCTAACTGGTCGTCGAATGTCCAGAAGCTGATCGGTGCGCAGCTCAAGCAGATTCACAAAGGACAACTGAAGATCGACGGCACGCAGATCGACGTGCGTGGCGAAGTGGGCAATGAAGCACAGCGCCAGCAGATCGCCAGCGACATGGCGAATGCGCTCAATCCCACCTACACGATCCGCAACGGCCTGCGCGTGAGCGCGTCCGAACAGGGCCTGCTCGACCAGACGCTGGCGAACCGAACGATCGAATTCGAAACGGGTAGCGCCACGCTGGCTCCGGAAGGCCGCGCGATTCTCGACCAGATGGCGGCTGTGCTGGCGAAGATGAATACGCGCACGGTGGAAATCATCGGTCATACCGACAACTCGGGGAATCGCAATTCGAATATTGCGCTCAGCCAGGCGCGCGCGGACGCGGTGAAGGGTTATCTCGTGGCCAAGGGAATTTCGCCGCAGCAGTTGACGACCAACGGTGTCGGCCCGGATCAACCAGTGGCGTCGAACGACACCACGGATGGGCGCGCGCGCAATCGGCGGATTGAGTTTCGTGCGGGGCTTTGAGTTTTCCGAAAACTCAGTGACGTAAAAAAGCCCTGCATTTGCAGGGCTTTTTCATTGGACCCAATGCCCGGTTAATTTTCCGACTTCACCCCCAGCATCTCGCGGATATGCGAGAGCGTGCCGTCGTCTTTCACCACCGTCGCGAGCCACTCATGCAGCGGCATACCGGCCCATTCGGCGGCCTTGTCGGCGAGATAGGCGACGGGGCTATGCGGTTCGGTGGCGCGAAAATAATCGGCTACGGCGCGCAATTGCGCGACCGCGTCCGCACGGCTCTGGATGCCGCCATGCGCGCGGCTGGAAACGCGGGTCGGAGTCTGCACAAATTCCTCGTGAGGCAAAGGCGTCATGAAGCTCGGCTCGGTGCGCTCGGGCATGCCGGTTGAACCACTCTGCCCGCCTGGCAAGTCCTGCACAGGTTCGGGCTGCTTATCAAGCGCATCCGGATCGACGCCCACATCGCGCGCAAAGCGCTCCGCAAGCCGATACACCGTCCCGAACGCGTCGCGTGTCTGCCGAAAACTCGGCGCGGAATCGCCCGCCTTGCGCTCCAGTTCCTCGTCAAGTGCGGCAAGCGCCGTCTCGAACGCCTTGAACTGGGCCAGCAGCGTTTCATAAAACGCACGCGACGTCGCGCGGCGCGACGCATCGATCTGCTCGACCGAGGGCTTGCCACGCGCGATATCGTGAGCATTGTCGGGATCGCGCTTGACGGCCTGTGCGACGTGTTGCGCCACGTCCCAATCGAGCGTGCTAAAAGCCACATCCGATTGCGTGAGGGGCACGGCGCGCAGCAATTCCGCCGAGCGTCCCGCGAGCCACGCCACATTGCCCAGACGGGATTCGACATCGTCGCCTTCGGGCAACGGATGCACCTGATCCCAGAAGCGCTCGATCAGGCCAGTCAGCACCGCATAGCCCTGCGAGAGGCCGGGCACGCCCTCCTGAATCGCGAGTGCTTCGGTGAGCCACACGGCCACGCGCAGATCCTTGGTCTGCGTGGCGAGCAGCGCCGAACAACGCTCGGCCACGAAGGGCCAATCGGCTTCCTTGATTTCCGTGACCCATTCGCCCTGATCGAGCGACGGATCGTCGAAGCGCCGTGCGAGGGCGATCGCATCGAAATCGGCGGAAAACAGCATATCCTCGCCGCACGGCGAGCTTTCATTGAGTGGCGCAAGCAGCGCGGTGTAATCGGTCGACATGGTCAATTCACGGTGTATTCGAACTCGCCGGCCTCGTTCGCGCGCACGCTCACGTGTTGCAGCGCGGTGCCGTCCGCCATGCGCTCGAGCACCTGTTGCGCGAGTTCGGGCAGCAACGTGCCGTTCAGGATGTGATCGACATTGCGCGCGCCCGAATCCACTTCGGTGCAGCGAGCCAGCACGGCATCGACGAGCGAATCGTCCCACTCGAACACCGCGCCATGGTTCGCTTCAATACGCCGGCGGATGCGTTCGAGCTTGAGTTCGATGATCCCGGCGAGCACGTCGTCCGGGATCGGGTAATACGGCACGACCTTCATACGCCCAAGGAATGCAGGTTTGAAGGTCTTGTACAGTTGCGGTCGCAACAATTCGGCCAGCGCGTCGGCGTCGGGCAATTCTTCGGCCGGTTTGTTCAGACAGGCCTGCATCACCGCCGACGAGCCCACATTCGAAGTCAGGATGATGAGCGTGTTGCGGAAGTCGATCGCGCGGCCTTCGGCGTCGTCCATCGTGCCCTTGTCGAAGATCTGGAAGAACATTTCCAGCACGTCCGGGTGGGCTTTTTCCACTTCGTCGAGCAGCACGACCGAATACGGATTGCGGCGCACGGCTTCGGTCAGCACACCGCCCTCGCCGTAACCCACATAGCCCGGCGGCGAGCCCTTAAGGCCCGACACGCTATGCGCTTCCTGATACTCGCTCATGTTGATGGTCACGAGCTTGCGTTCGCCGCCGTAAAGAATATCGGCGAGCGCCAGCGCGGTTTCGGTCTTGCCGACGCCCGAGGGCCCCACGAACATGAACACGCCGCGCGGCTTGTTGGGATCTTCGAGGCTGGCGTTGGCCGTGCGCACGCGCTGCGCAATCGCATCGAGCGCATGGTCCTGACCGATCACACGCTCGGCAAGCAAGGGGCTCAGATTGAGCACCGTCTTGATCTCGTCCTTCACCATGCGACCCAGCGGAATACCGGTCCACGACGCCACCACCTCCGCAACCACGTGGCCATCCACCTGCAGCGGCACCATCGGGCCGTCGCCCTGCAACGCGTGCAGTTGCGCGACCAGCGCTGGCAGTGCCTCGCGCGCGGCGTCCGCATCGCATGCGAGATCGGCGGATGCGCCCTCTTCGCGAGCCGCGTCGATGCGTTCGCGCAGCGCGGCGATTTGCGCCACGAGTTCGCGTTCCTGCGCGTAGCGTGTTTCGTCTTCGGCGACTTCGGCGGCGGCTTCGGCGCGCTGCGTGCGCAGATCGGCGAGCCGTTCGTCATGCGCCGCGCCATTTGCGGCTTCGCGTTCGAGCGAAGCGATTTCCGCGTCGATGCGTTCGATATGGCGCTTGCCGTCATCGATAGCGCCCGGCGTCGAGCTATGCGCGAGCGCGACCTTCGCGCAGGCGGTGTCAAGTACGCTCACGGCCTTGTCCGGCAACTGGCGCGCGCTGATATAGCGATGCGAAAGACGCACGGCTTCGGTAATCGCCTCGTCGAGAATGCGCACGTTGAAGTGGCGCTCCATCAGCGCGGTCATGCCGCGCAGCATCGCCGCCGCGAGCGCTTCGCCAGGCTCTTCGATCTTCACCACCTGGAAGCGCCGCGCGAGCGCCGCGTCTTTTTCGAAATACTTCTTGTACTCGCTCCAGGTGGTGGCCGCGATGGTGCGCAACTCGCCGCGCGCGAGCGCCGGTTTCAGCAGATTGGCCGCGTCGTTCTGGCCCGCCTGACCGCCCGCGCCAATAATCGTATGTGCCTCGTCGATAAACAGCACGATAGGCTGCGGGCTCTTCTTGACTTCGTCGATCACGCTTTTCAGGCGGTTTTCGAATTCGCCCTTCACGCTCGCACCGGCCTGCAGCAAGCCCATGTCGAGCACGCGCAGCGCAACGTTGCGCAACGGTTCGGGCACGTCGCCTTCTGCAATACGCAGCGCAAGTCCTTCCACCACGGCCGTTTTGCCCACACCCGGCTCGCCAGTCAGAATCGGATTGTTCTGGCGGCGGCGCATCAGAATGTCGATGGTCTGGCGAATCTCGCCTTCGCGTCCGATCACAGGGTCCACGCGGCCTTCGCGCGCGCGCTGCGTGAGATCGGTCGTATAGGTATCGAGCGCGGGCGTTTTCGACGGGCCGGCAGCAACCTGCTCTGGCGTGTGCTCGTCCTGTGCGCCGCTGCGCTCCACCTCGCGCGGCGCGGCTTCGACAGAGCCTGCGGTCAGTTCGTCGAAGCTATGTTTGAGTTCGGCCACCGGCACTTCGGCCAGACGTGCCGACATGCGCTGGGCGAACTGCGCGAGATCGGGCGCGCTCAGCAACGCGAGCAACAGATGCCCCGAGCGAATGCGGCCGATCTGCGTATCGAGCGAGGCGATCAGCCAGGCCTGCTCGAACAGCGCGATCAGATGGGGCGAGAACACCGGCGTGCGCGTATTGCCTGTTTTCAGGCTCTGCAATTCGCGTTCGAGATCGGCGCGCACGGCATGCGGATCGATCCGCGACGCGCGCAGCGCACACACCAGATCGCTCGCCGGCTCTTCGATCAGGGCGAGAAAAAGATGCTCGAGATCGACTTCATAATGCCCGCGCGAAAGACACGAGCTGGCCGCCCGTTCGGCCGCGAGGCGGCAGGTCGTGTTGAGCTTGGTGATCAGGGTCTTGAGAGGCGTGCTCATGTCGTGATGGCGTTCCGGGCGAGATTCGGTTCAGTCGTCAATGGGTGACATGCAATTCGTAATGCGCGTCGGCGCGGTCGCGATCGGCGGCATGGGTGCAGAGAAAAGCGTCCCAGCCAAGCCGCGAGCCGCCGCCAAGCTGGCTCGGCCCGACTTCCGTGCGGCGCAGCACGAGCCGCACCTCGTATTCGAGCGTCACACGCCCGAGCAGCGTCAGCATGCGTTCGAGCGCGATGGCGCGTTCGCCGCCCGGCAAAAATGCTTCGTAATCCTTGATGGATAGCGGGCCGATCACGAGACGCGCACGCATATCGCGTTGCCAGACGCGCTGGCCCGCGAGCGCCGTCGCGCCCAGCGCGACATTGCGCTGACCCAGCATCGAAAGCTGGTCGGGCGGCACGTCATACCATTTGCCGACAAACTGCTCGATGCGCACGGGCACGTTGAAGTACTCGGACAAGGTGTTCTGCAGATACGCCGCAGAAACGGGCCGATGACGCGCGGCGATCGCGTGGCCGGCAATGGCCTCGTCGAACAGCGCACCGCGGCCATCGTGCAGACCTTCGCGCGATTCGTCGTTGGCCACGCCCGCAAGCGCGAGCAGCAGGGGCAGATAGCGCTCGTCGCGATCCAGTTCGTAATGAAACGGCAGGCGGTACTTCTTCCACGCGTTATAGAAAAGCGCCGTCGCGCGGTTCGAAAATACGTCGAAGAATTCGCGCGCGGCGCGATCGCGCTTCAATTGCTCACGCGCGATCAACTGCTCCGTATAGTGCAGCGGCAGCGCGCCCTGCCCGCCCAGCAAGCCGAAAAACGCGGGCGTGATCTCAACCTGAGCAAGACGACCTGCATCGATTGCCGCGTCGCGTGCATCTTTCTCCGCGAGCGGTTGGCCAGCCTCATCGTAAGACGTAGCCTGCTCGATCTCGCTTGGCGGAAACCCGAGCGACAGCGTATTGCGGAACGACACGCGTTGCGCGAGCACATCGCGTTGACGATCTTCGGCTTTATCGACAAACCAGCGCTCGAGCAGACGCACCGCCTGAAAAAATTCGAAGCGGTGCGGCTCGTCGAGCAATCGCTCGATTACACGAGGATCGATTCGCCGCTGCGGGGCTTGCATCGCAGGATCTCCTCGCCGGTGAGTTGCGAAATCACCACCAGTTGAACAAAGCTGTTGATATGAACGTAGAGCCCGAAGAACACGTCGAGCACGCGCACGAAAGTGCCCAGACTCGTGCCGACGAAATGGTCTTCATCGACAGTCACGCGAATTTCCACGCCGCGCACGAAGGTGGCAAACGGCTTGCCGGGCAGCCATTGCACGGCGGCGCGCTGCTCCACGTCGACGATGCCGTCGATATGACGCGACGATACGGCCGAGCGACGCATGTCATAGAGCGCCAGCATTTCCTTGAGCGTGCCCGCACCGCCGCCAGTAAGCGAAACGTGACTCAGCGACAGATGCGAAATCAGACGCCAGTGCGCGGCCTGGCGGCGCTCGAAACGCACGCAGGGCGTGGGACGCGCGAGCAGCGAAATCTGATTGGTGAGCGAGCCGCCTTCCATGAACAGATCGCCGCCCTCCAGACCCACCGCCAGACCCGCGGGAAGATCGCGGTTGGTGCAGGTGAGTTCGAGACTGAGCGTATCGGTCTGCTCGGCGGACGGATCGAAGTCGATATCGACGATCGAAATTTCGGTTTCGTAGCCAGGGCTCTTTTGCGCGACCCAATCGTCGCGGCGCGCAAACCAGTAATGTCCTGCGCGCGCAGCCTCGCCGTGACGCAGCGAATAAAACGGCCGGAATTCCACCACCGTTTCTTCATTGGCGCGTTGCTGCACGAGATTCACCGAGTCGATCGAATAAACCTCGTAAGCGAACGCGCGGCGCGCTTCGGCAATCACCGGATAGGCGATCGTCTGATGATTGAGGCGGATCGGCTCGCCATTCTGCTTGAAGAGATTGACGACCGGCGTGCAAAAGAGCCGCAGATGATGGGCCGCGAGCGTGTCGAGCAGACGCGCCTCATGCGAATCGCCACGCACTTCCTTGAGCACGATATGCAGCGTGAGGCGATGACAGCGGCCCGTGGCCGCGCTCATCGCCGCGAGGTCGAAATCGACGAAATCGAATTTGGCCGGAAACGCGAAATATTCCGTCAGCAACCGATAAGCCGGATGCGATTTCGCGGGGAAATCGATCAGCGCTTCATTTTCGGCAAAACCCACCTGGGAAAACGGCAGTTCGCGCAACGCGGTCCAGCGTCCATTGCGCTCGGGTTCCACCCACGCGCCAATGGCATTGACGAACAGGCAATCGCCCAGCGCCGCGATAAACGACTGCTCGCCATTCAAATACGCGCGCAATTGCGGCACTTTCAGCGCGGCGATATCGAGTTGCGGCGAGGTCGATTCGAAGGTGATCGAAATCACGCCCGTGGCGTCGCCCGGCAGCACGATCGAACTCGGCGCCATGGCCACCGGCATATAGCGCGCTTCGGCCACGCGGATCGGCGCGAGCGTGACGTCGTAGGCGGTGCGAAAACGGCACTGCACGCCGCGCAAAGGGCGCGATTTCAACTCCGTGCCGCGCGCGATCACTGCGGGCGCGGTCAGATGGCCGAATGCCGCCGCCGTGCCAAGCTGCGCGACGGAACACGAAGGAAAAGGCCGCAGATAATGCGGATAGAGGACTTCGAGCAGCGCCTCGGTGAACTCGGGGTAGTCGTCATCGAGCCGCTTGTTGATGCGCGCGCCCAGCAGCGCGAACGATTCGATCATGCGCTCGACGTGCGGATCTTCGCAATGCTCGCCCGACATCGCGAGCCGCGCCGCGATCTTTGGGTAGCGCTCGGCGAATTCGCGCGAATAGCGTCGCAGGAACGACAACTCGCGCTCGTAGTACGGCAACAACTCTTCCATCGCGATTCCCCGCCCCCCAGAAACTGCTTTGCGCCGCGCCTCGCGCTCACCGCGTCGTCACGCGGCGCCGGGCACGGCCTTGCTTATGTCTTTGCGCGTGCGCGCGAGACCGAATACTGCAGCGTCGATGGCTGCAGCAATGCATCGAAGTTTACCGGCTCTTCGGCCGGATGAACGACCAATAATGCCTGTATGGCGAAATTCAACACGCTGGTCGAGCGCGCATTCAATTCGAGCGAAACGTTGACCCGCTGCAGGCGCGGCTCGTGCCGCTCGATGGCCTGCTGGATCGACTTGCAGATAAACGACCGGTCGTAATGGCTCGCAAGACTCAGCCCCGCGAAATCGCTCAGCCCATACGTGAGCAGCGATTTGCGGCACTCCGGCAATTGCGCGAGCATCTCTTCCGAAAACGCAATGCGCGTATTCAGGATCGACTCCAGGTCGCGCGCCACCGTGGCTTTCAATTCGTCCAGCGACAATTGCCGCATTGCGGCGGCTGCCGGCAAGTGCGGTTCGTCATCGAACAACTTGTCGAAAAAACTAGGCTCGAATCGCTTCATCGATCAATACAGCACAGGGCAAAAGCCCGAACGACGCGCGCGGGTTGATTCACGCGAATCGTTCAGGCTGTCACGACGTTAGACCGCGTAGGTCTTGTCGTTCTTCGTCAGGCTCCATGCACCCTGAGCGTTACCGCCCTGGTTGCCGCCGATCTTCTGCTGCGTGTACTTCCACTGCACGGCAGCGTACTTGAGCGAGAACTCTTCGCTCGGCAGACCTTCGCCCACCACGGACGGCGTGATGCTCGAAATGATCACGTACTTGAGCTTGACTTCGAGGTACTTGATGCGGTTGCCTTCACCGTCCGAACGCATGAAGTCGATGGTGACTTCGTCGAACGTCGTACCGCCCGAAGCGTGCTGGTACAGCAGCGGGCTGACAACGTCGATGTCCTTGGTGAAGCGCATGTCGGCGTGCTCGCAGCGCTCGGACGTATGGCCGCCCGCCGTCGAAGCCGTTGCCGAACGCGGCTGGAGAATCGAGTGGTTCCACGAATCGATTTCGATCCAGTTCGCGTGGTCTTTATCCTGCGACTCGCCCTTGATCGCAGGATTACCGAATTTTAGGTAGATGTCCTTCATAACGTATCGCTCCCCATAAAGGTGGTGTGTACGGCGGTGACAGCGCGATGACTGCCCGCCAGATGGACCGCAACTCAAGCGCCAGGCCCGGATACCGTCGAAGCCTGCCCTGGATGCGTCAGGCAGCGCGAGTCACGACGGTTGACCCACGCGGCCTGTCTGTGCAGCTCCAGGGCGTTGCTGTGTGACGCAACGCCCCGCTGCAACGATTACTAATACGTCTTCGACGAACGACGGCGGCAGCTTTACGAGCCGGCCGGCTTCGGCAGATCCGCCACGAGACGCAGCGAGATCGACAGTTCGTCGAGCTGGAAGTGCGGGCGCAGAAACGCAACCGAACGGTACGAACCCGGACGGCCCGGAATTTCCGCCACCTGGATCGAGGCTTCACGCAGCGGAAACTGCGCCTTCTGCTCCTGGCTCGCGTTGTCGTCCAGCAGCACATACTGCGAGATCCAGCGATTGAGGAACACCTCGACGTTCTGTGCCGACGCGAAGCTGCCGATCTTGTCGCGCATCATCGCTTTCAGGTAATGCGCCACGCGCGAAACCGAGAAGATGTACTGCAATTGCGCGGAAAGCACGGCGTTCGCATTGGCGCTGTCGGTGCTGTATTTCTTGGCCTTTTGCACCGATTGCGCGGCGAAGAACGCAGCGTAGTCGGAGTTCTTGCAATGCACGAGCGGAATGAAGCCGAGGTCGCTCAGCTCTTTCTCCCGACGATCGGTGATGGCGATTTCGGTCGGGCACTTGAGCGCGATTTCGCCGTCGTCGGTCTTGAAGGTGTGCGTCGGCAGGTCTTCCACGAGGCCGCCGCCTTCCACGCCGCGAATCGCCGCGCACCAGCCGAAGTCGTCGAACGCCGCCGTGAGGCGCGCCGCGAAGGCCCACGAAGCATTGCACCAGAGGTACTTGCTGTGATCGGTGCCGTCGACTTCCTCGACGAAATTAAAGCCTTCCGCCGTCTGGCCGTCTTTCGGATTGAACGGCAGGCGGCCGAGAACGCGCGGCAGCGTGAGGCCGACGTAACGCGAATCTTCCGAATCGCGGAACGACTTCCACTTTGCGTATTCGACCGTATCGAACACCTTGCCCAGATCGCGCGGCTTGCCCAGATCGGCGAACGATTCGAGGCCCATCAGCTCCGGCGACGCCGAAGTAATGAACGGCGCGTGCGACGCCGCCGCGACATGCGACATCTGTTCGATGAAGTACATGTCCTCGGGCTGGCGCGTGATTTCGTAGTCGCCGATCAGCGTGCCGAACGGCGCGCCGCCGAAGGTGCCGAACTCTTCTTCATACACCTTCTTGAAGAGTGCG